>DATKOC010000122.1:0-7599 GCA_035524855.1 bacterium | reverse complement strand
ATACTGAAAGCAAAGATTGATAAACCAAAAACAAAAATAACAAATTAAATACGGGTTTAGTTCTTTCCATAAATTGTAGCCTCAAATCTTTTAGATGCATTTTTGGGTTCCCAAAATTCAAATAAAAAAGGCTTTTCACTTACGCGAAAAGCCTTTGAGAATATAGTAAATCTTGATATTAAAACTCGTCGTCCCCTTCCTCGTCCTCGGTCTTCGTCTTTTTCAGGAACTTCTTGAGCATCTTCTGGAAGGCGTTGGTTTTGCGGTGGATGACATTCTCGTCGCTTTCCTCGGAAGGGCCGCTCTCGCCGGACTTCGCCGCCAGGGCCTTGATGCTCAAGGCGATGCGGCGCTTGCCGGTATCGATGGAAAGGATCTTCACCGTGACGCTGTCCCCCACTTTCACGGCGTCCTCCAGCTTCTTGGGAGGCGGATTCGAGATCTCGGTCTTGTGGATCAGTCCCTCGACGTTTTTCTCCAATTCCATGAAGGCCCCGAACTCCACCAGGCGGTAGATTTTTCCGGTCAGGACCTGGCCGGGTTTGTACTTCTCCTCGACCTTGTCCCAGGGATCGCCTTCCACCTGCTTGAGGCCGAGTGAAATCCTTTTCTTCTCCAGGTCAATGGCCAGCACCTTGACGTTCAAGGTTTGACCGATCTTGTATTCCTTTTGGGGGGCCTTGACCCGCTTGTCCCAGGTGATGTCGGATTGGTGCAACAACCCCTCCAGGCCCTCCTCAATCTCCATGAAAAGGCCGAAGTCCGTGATGTTGGTGACGGTGGCTTGGACGTTGGAACCGATGGGATGCCGCTGGTTCACTTCCTCCCAAGGGCTCTTCTCCAACCGCTTGAGGCTGAAGTTGATTTTGCGCTTCTCAAAGTCGATTTCAATGATCTGGGCTTGTTTCTTTTCACCCACCTTGAAGATCTCGGAGGGTTTCTTGAGCTTCTTGGACCAGGAAATCTCGGTCACGTGGCAGAAACCCTCGAGGTTGTCGGGAGTCCTCAAGAAGACGCCATAGTCCGCGAAATGGGTGACCTCCACTTCCACGATCTGCCCCACGCGGTAGCGTTTCTCGGCCTCGGTCCAGGGGTCCGGGGTCATCTGCTTGCGCCCAAGGGAAATTTTGCCTTTTTCTTTATCCACTTGGAGAACCATGACCTTCAGGTTCTCACCCGCCTTCACGAAATCCTCCACTTTGTTGACCCTTCCCCAGTCGAGGTCGGCGATATGGAGGAGGCCGTCCACCCCGCCCAGGTCCACGAAGGCCCCGTAGCTGACGATGCTTTTCACCGTGCCGTCCAGGACGTCGCCGGGGGTCAGTTCCCCCAGGCGCTTTAGGCGGTTCTCATCCCTCTGGAGCTCCAAAACCGGCCTGCGGGAAACCACCACGTTGGAGCGGGCCCGGTCCAGCTTGATGATCTTGAACTCGTAGATTTTCTCAATGTGGTCCTCGGCGTCGGGGTTCTTTTGGAGGGAAACCTGGCTGGCGGGCAGGAAAGCCTCCACGTTGCCCAGGTCGACCCGATAGCCGCCGTTGACTTTCTTGGTGACCCGGCCCTTGATGAGCCCCCCGGCGTGGCTGAGTTCCTCGAGATTTTGCCAGACCCGGCTGCGGTCCACGTTGCGTTTGGAGAGCCTCAGCCGGCCATTGGAATCGGCCATGCGCTCCACGGACACCTCGACCTTGTCGCCGACCTTGACGGTCAACTCACCGGTGATGTCCTGGAACTCGGCGCGGGGTATGACTCCCTCGGTTTTGTAACCCACGTCCACGATGATCTCGTCGTCGCCGATCTTGACGATTTCACCGGTGACTACTTGGCCGCGGGCGACGCGTTTTTCCTCGTTGAGAAGCTCCTCCATTGTCATTTCTTGAATGGGTGAATCAGCCATGGTTGACCTCAAGTTCTTACTCCGTTGGGAGAATTGGGATTTTCGGAAAGGCTATTCTACAACAGAGGGTCGGAAGGAAAAAACCTTATCTTTGCCGCGTGGAGGAAGTTAGGCGGAAAGCTATTTCGTTAAACCACTTCAAGTTTTATCGTTTTCCGGCTTTTCAATCGTATTCCCGGAGGCTTGGAGGTTGGCCTTCAATTTCCCGATGTGGACCATAACCCGATCGGCGATTTTCCGGTAGGTCGTCTTGTCGCCGGCTTGGGCATAGAGGTCTTCCAAGGGAATCGCCGGTCCATAACTGACGGAGGTTTGGGCGGGCCGGGGAAACCACTTTCCCTTGGGCCACGATTCAAAGGTTCCGGCGATATAAGCGGGAATGACCGGGACCCGCGCCTTATAAAGAAGCATTCCAACCCCTTTCCGGGCGGGCTGGAGTTCCCCCGTTAAGGTCCTCGTCCCTTCCGCAAAAATGACCAAGGGTTTTCCAGAATGCAGGAAATCGTGGAATTTTTGGATGGCTTCCTCGTCATAGCTCCCGCGCCTTACCGGAAAAGCGCCGCAGTATTGGATGATGGACCCGAAGACCGGCACCCGGAAAAGCTCCTCCTTGGCCATGAAACCCACTTCCCTTTCCTTGCTGGTGTAACCAATCAGGTAGGGATCGAGGAAACTCGCGTGATTCGATACGACGACAAAGGGGCCCGCGGCGGGAATGTTCCCAACACCGTTTCCTCGGGTTTTGAAGTAGAGGGAAATGAACCAGGAAGTGGTCAACCGCAACTTGGGGAACGAAGGCACTTCAACCCCTCCAGCCGGCCGGAATCAGCGGTTCCAGAGTTTCTTCAACCGCTTGTGGGCGGAGAGGATCAATTCCTCGGTCGTGACCCAATTAATGCAGGCGTCGGTGATGGAGACACCATACTTGAGCTTGGAGCGGTCCTTGACCAGGGGCTGGTTGCCCTCGTTGAGGTTGCTCTCCAACATGAAACCGGCCACCGACTGGTTGCCCCCCTCGATCTGGTCCAACACGCTGTTGAAGGCGACGGGTTGCAGCTTGTAATCCTTGTTGGAATTGCCGTGGCTGCAATCCACCACGATATTCACGGGCAATCCCGCCTCGGCCAGGGCTTTCTCACAGGCCACGATGGAGGCTTGGTCGTAATTGGGCTTGGCGCCGCCCCGGAGCACGATATGCGCGTAAGTGTTCCCCGTTGTCCGGAAAACGGCGGTCTGTCCGTTCTGGTTGATGCCCAGGAAATGGTGCGAGGTGCGGGCCGACTTGAGGCCGTTCAGGGCCACCTGGATGCTCCCATCCGTGGCGTTCTTGAAGCCGATCGGCATGGAAAGGCCGCTGGCCATCTCCCGGTGGGTCTGCGATTCGGTCGTCCTGGCGCCGATGGCCGACCAGCTGATGAGGTCGGCGATGTACTGGGGAATGATGGGGTCCAGGGCCTCCGTGGCCGTGGGCAGACCCATTTCGGTGAACTTTAGGAGAAGGCGCCGCGCCAGGAGGATTCCCTTCTCGATATGGAAGGAATCGTTCATGTCGGGGTCGTTGATGAGGCCTTTCCAGCCGATGGTGGTGCGGGGTTTCTCAAAATAAACCCGCATGACGAGCAGCATCGTGGATTGGACCAGTCCCGCCAATCGCTTGAGTTTTGTGGCGTACTCATAGGCCGCTTGGGGGTCGTGGATGGAACAGGGGCCTACCACCACGAAAAGGCGGCGGTCCTTGTGGTCCAGGATGGCCTCCAATTCCTTCCGGCCCCTCAGGACCGTCTCATAGGCTTTCTTCGTGGCCGGCAGGAGGGATTTGACCTTCTTGGGCGTAATGAGGATTTCGGAACCCGCCACATGCGTGTCCTGGGCCTTGGAGCGAAGGTTGATCTTCCCAATTTGGGCGAATTTTCGTTTTTTAATTTTGGCGGGGGCCATGTCGTTTCCGTTTGTAACGCTTGTTTGAGGGGGGGATTATAGTCCTTAAGCAGGGAAATTTTACACAAAATGACGAAAATTTCCGGCCTTCAGGGGCGGGGTTTATTTTCCCCGCGCCTGATTTTTCGTTTGAGAACACTTACATTTGTCCGCTGTTTGTTCGGGTTGTGTCCTTGGCTTTGTTCTTCCAAGGGGTGATGGGGGGCGGAAGTTGTTGAACCCTTTTGGCCTCCGGCGCGTTTTTCAAAAATAACGCGAAGTAGGATTCCGTCCCCCCCTTAAAGGCCTCGAAGATATAGTGGTTCTGGATGCGGCTGTTAAGGGCCCGGGACAACCAAGTGATGGAGGCTTTGACTGCCGAGAGACGGAAGAAATTCGGGACGAAGTCGAACGAACGGTTCATGTAATCCTTATAAGAGCGGTAGCTTAAGGGACCCGCGGGGTCGCTTAAGGTGCAGCTTACGGGCGAATGGATATCCAGCAGCATCATGTCCCTCACTCCCATCTTGAGGGCGATGTTGGCCAATACCCAAGGCGGGGTGTACATCGTCCACAGATAGCCGATCCTTCCGTGGTCGTCCTTGAACAAGTAAGACCGGGCGATATTGTCGTAAAATGAAAAAAAGGCGTTGGGGTCCGAATCGAGCCCCAGTTCACCATTCTCGATGACCATGAAGCGGTTCTGGACGAAGGTTTTGATTTTTTTCCTGTTGGGCAAGTTCCGGTAGGACCCCAATTCCACGCGGCCATTCCCGTAAATGGCGCAGGTGGCCATTTCAGGCTGGGGTTTCCGTAACACAATCGAGTCGAATTTCATCCCGCCGTAAAGCATTTCACCGGTTTCACGCCATCGCAGGAAATTATCCACCTTGTCGAAGGTTGCGTTCCAAATCGCCAGTAATCCCTCGGAATTTTGGATAAGGGCATCATCGGTCCTTTTGCCGGTTTGAATAGCTTGCGGAACCGGAGGAAGCCAATTTTTCGCCGAAAGCCGGGCGCCGCCCATCAAACCGATTCTCCCAGGGTAATAAACCAGTTGAACGTCTTTTTCCGGATAGGAAAGGCAAAAGACCATCGACCTTTCCCGGAAAAGTTTCTCGTTCCGAAGGATGTCCTTTTTTTGGTTTGGAACCAGAAATTTCCGTTTTCGAACTTTGTCGTAATACTCATCGAAAAGGGTTGAGGCGTCCTCGTAATATTTTGTCTTAAATCCCATCAAGTAAGCCGTGACCGTGGCGGAATTTTCCCTGTAATCCACCGCCTTGGAATTGAAAAGGGGGAATCCCCCGGTGTTTTCAAGGGATTGGTTCGTCCAATCAACCGGCAAATCATAAGGAATTTCCTGGGCCGGAATCTCTCTCCCCGTGGGTATCGTGATTTTTGGGAGGGACTTGTAAAGCCAATCGCCCGACTTTTCGTAGGCGAGTTGGCGGACCTTGGAGGGCTGTTTCGGAACTGCGGTTTGCCCGAAAAGCCATCCTGAGGGAACGATCAGGAGGGAAAAGAGGTGAAGGGGGCCTATACGGGAATGAATTCGACGCAAAAAGGTGAAGAACATTTAAATATTAAAAGGTCATCCGGTAGGCGCCGCAAGCACTAAACAACTAAGAACTTCTAAGAATCCATTGGCTATTTCTTCTTCGCCTCATCCGGAATGAAATTCAAGGAGGCGGAGTTGATGCAATAGCGCAATCCCGTGGGCCCGGGGCCGTCCTCAAAGACATGGCCCAAATGGCCGCCACAACGTGGGCAATAGACCTCAACCCGGTGCATCCCGAAGGAATGGTCTTCCCTCTCGGCTACGTGCTTGGCGTTGGACGGCTGGGAGAAGCTGGGCCAACCGCACCCGGAATCGAACTTGGCGTCCGAAAGGAAAAGCTCAAGGCCGCAACCGGCGCAAACGTATTTCCCCTCCTCGTGGGAGTTCCAGTATTTCCCGGTGAAGGCCCGTTCGGTCCCCTTTTTCCTCAGGATATCGTACTGCTCGGGGCTGAGGGTTTTCTTCCATTCCGCGTCGGTTTTCTCGACCTTCTCTCCCATGACGTCCCCCTTTTTCTTGGAGTCTTTTGAGTCCTTGTCTTTCGCGAGCGCGGTAAAAGAATATCCCAGGACCAACGCCAAAATCACCCCGACGACTGGCATTTTCATTCGCATGGTTTCCTCCCGGGTTTGGACGCTTCCGAGGGAAAATACGGCCGTGAAGGCGGAAAAGTGACTGACGGATCAGGCAAGGCCGGGCTGGAGACGCTCGCCCATGACCGAATAGGGGCGGTGGGTTCCACTCTTACCCTTGATGCGGACCGGTTCCAGGGCTTCCATGCGGAATTGTTCCCCGGCGATCAAGGCCAA
Source organism: bacterium (assembly GCA_035524855.1). Classification (GTDB taxonomy): domain Bacteria; phylum Oederibacteriota; class Muellerivitia; order Muellerivitales; family Muellerivitaceae; genus DATKOC01. Next base: position 1,415 of record DATKOC010000122.1, on the reverse strand, counting down.
GTCCTGGTTGATGAGGATTTGCCCGTCCTCCGCGATGGAACAAAGCCGGGAAGCCATGTTGACGGTGTCGCCGATGAGGGTGAATTCCATGCGGCGGGCGGAACCCAGGTTGCCGATGACCACGTCTCCCCCCGCCATCCCCACACCGAGGCCCGTCTGGACCGTCTCGCTGTAATGTTCCTTGAAGGTCATTTGGACCTGATGGAAGAGGTCCTGCATCCTCAAAGCCGCCAGGATGGCTTTCTTCACGGACTGCTCCGCCGACTCGGTGGTGAGCGGGAAAAAAGCCATAAGGGCGTCTCCCATGAACTTATTGATTTCCCCGCCGGAAAAGGTGATGGCCTCGTCGAACTCCGTGAACATGCGGTTGAGGTAGCGGACGGTTTCCTGCGGGCGGAGCTTCTCGGACATGTTGGTAAAACCCCGCACGTCGGAAAAAAGCACGATGGCGCGGGTCAACTCGCCCTCCCAAACGGCCTGTTTCCCCTTTTGTGTGGCGAAGGCCGAAGCCTTGGTTCCCACGAACTTGTCCAGGACGTGCCGGGTTTCGGTGAGCTTTTTCTGGGAGTCCTGGAACTGCTGGGAGGCGATATCCATGAGTTCCTGCTTGGTTTTCTCGAGCGTGAGGGGTGAGGCCTGGCGGACGATCTTGTAATCCTCCGGCAGGATTTTGGAACGGAGCAGGAAGGACTGTAATTCAATAAAAAATCCCAACTGGATTTTCCAGCGGATGAACCGCCAAGCGAGGAAGAAAATGACGGCGCTGACCAGGGCTACTCCCGCAGAGGCCTTCCAATCCTGGGTGAAATAAAAGCAGACGCCCGCGGTACCCAGCATCAAGGCTAGGTACCAGGTATTCAGGTCCTTTTGTTGGACTTGAAAGGGGGATTTATTTTCGAAGAGAGCCATCGAACGCCTTTGATCGATTTTAATCGGACACATCATAACCGAAAAGCGACCCTCAGTCCGCAGTCCACGGTCGACAGTTCGACCTAAACCAAATTTCAGGCATGTGATGCTGTCAACAGTCGACTGTCGACTGTGAACTGGTCTTAACGGGGATTTTGCCGGATGAATTGGTAAAGCGCCTCAGCGGATTGCTCGACACTCAAATCCGAATGGTCCATCACGATGGAATCGGGCGTCTTACGCAATCCCCCAACGGCCCGGTTCATGTCCCGGTCATCCCGCGCTTTCACCTCGGCCATGACTTGTTCCAGGGTCGTTTTTGTTCCAGCCTTTTCCAAATCCCGGAGCCGTCGCTTTGCCCGCATCTCCACCGAGGCGTCCAGATAAAACTTATATTGGGCGTCGGGAAAAACGTCGGTAGCGATATCCCGGCCTTCCAACACGGCGCCACCATAAGGGGCGCTGTCCAGCCGGCCCATTTGCTGTTGCCGGGCCACCAAAATTTT
>DATKOC010000121.1:0-6805 GCA_035524855.1 bacterium | reverse complement strand
TCAAACATCATTTCGCTTTCTCATTGAAGTGCTTTTGTGGGCGTCGATAAGGGATTCGATAGACGGGGATTGAGCGCGGGCGCCGCGGGTCCGGGCTGGATCATCGTGATGGGCCTGGTTCTCATCTTGCGGAGCCAAACGGGAGTGTGATCCTCTTCTTTCCAAGTGTAGGCATCGCACCAGGTGATGAAGTTCTTGTAGAAATCCGTGTCCGAGAAACGGTCCTTCAACTCGCCCAGGTACTTTTGGGCCCCCGGGTCGGTGGGCTTATAGGCCCCCAGGTTGTCCGAGCTGAGGGCCGCCATGAAGGCCTCGCATTTGGCCGACCTCTCCCTGCCCGCCTTGGCTTCCACGATGGACCCACAAATTTCCAAGGCCTTCTTGTCATTGTCGGGGAAGGAATCCAGGAAGTCCTGATATCTCTTTTGAATGTCCCTGTCGGCGGCAGGGATACCGAAGGGAAATTGCTCCATGGCCCTTTCGTTGTAATAAGTCCTATTCCAGCCCGGCCGGTCATTTCGGTCTCGTACCTCAGGCCAATGGGTCAGGGGCTGTTCGGCCAGGATGACCGCCTTCTCGAAGGCGGCGTCGGCCCAATGGCGGTCCCCCTTGGCTTTCAAGTCGCTGATCCGGTTGTTGATTCTCGCCATCATCTTCACGTACTCCAATAGATCCATTGATTCCTGGCCATAATTGGGTGGTTCCCATCCGTGAAATTTTTTGACTGGGAGCCCCGCGGGCCTATCCGTCGGGGTGGGCGTGGGAGGGAGCGCCAGGGGCGAGGCCGATACTTCCGTAGCCTCATTCGATTTCGCCTGGAGATGCTCCACCAGGGGGCAGTGGCGGAGGATGACAAAGGTTTTCATCTGAATCTGGGAGCCCTCCCCGTAAAAATCCGGTTCCCAGTAGGGGCTCACATGGCGCTTCTCGCCCTTCAAGTAAACCTTGGGCAAGGCGGAGAGGAGCGTTAAGGCGCGGTTGTAGTCATCCTTCCTAATTTCCCGGACCGTCCGGATGATCTGGATATCATCGGGCAGGAGGCCAGCTTGAAAGGCTATCCGCGCGTCCATGGTTTTAGGGCGGGGGGTGCGGATGATCTTCTGGGTCTGGGCCAGTTCCTCGTCGGTCATGAGGGCATCCAAAAGGAAATTCCCCGCTTTCTCGTGTTCCTGTAGGTAGGAGACATCGTCCGGCCCCTTGGCGGCGCAAAAGCATAGGACCGCGTGGGGATAATCCCCAAAGGTCAGGTATTTCTGGGCCAGCAGGTTCCAGATTGAATGCTCGATTTGGGGGTTGTGGCCGTCCCCCTTCAAGCGGCCGGCCCAATCCAAATCCTCCATCAGGCGTTTTTGCAGGTTGGAGGATAATTGTTTTTTTGCGTCCCGGAGCGCCATCAGGGTGTTGAGAAGGTGGATCTGGCCCTTGAGGGACTCATTCTGCGTCTTCCCCCGCGCGGCTTGGCCGAGAAGGCGGTCGGCGGCTGCCTGGTTGCCCTCCAACAGGGCAAGGTAACCGCCCGCGGCCGCCCATAAGAGGGGCTGTCGGGCCTGTTTGTTCTGGGCGGCCTTCTCGCAAAGCCTAATCCAGGCGTCATACCTTTGGGAGTCCAACTTCAGGGGAACAGGAGTCCGGGGGGGTTTATCCAAGGGTGACGATTTGTCGAAACTGGGAGGCTCCACCCCCAGCAGGGCGAAGCGGTCGAGGGCGGAATTCTCACTTTCGATCGCCTGGATCATTCGAATCAAGGTGGCCTCAGTTTGGGATTCTCTAACTCCCGTCTCCAGCATCTTTTCCAGGGTTTCCGCCGAATAGTCCCGGGGATCGTGGACCCCTAGGACGTAATAGAGCGTGGTCAAGCGATGAGGGCCCTTCACGGCAGGGACAAGGGCCAAAAAATCCTCCCGGGTGAAGGCCTTGCGGGTGGATTGGATCTCACGGGACCGCAACTCGGGGGATTGGTCAATGATGTCCAAATAATCCAGCAAGGCGTTTTGCTTCTGGTTTAGATCCAAGTAGGCCTTGGCCCGGTAACCCAAGGCCCGGTAACGGACGAGGGAATGGACGGGGCTGTTCCCGAAATATTTCTCGTAGTACTGGATGGCATTCTCCGGGAATTCCTGAGTGACGGCCGCCCGGATCACCTGGAAAGCGTATTTCGCCCGAAGGAAGGGGTCCAGGCCGGGGTCCTCAGCCCGGGCCCTGCCAAGTTTCAAGACCGACTCGATCTCCTCGGGGCTAGGTTCGGGCGTGGGGGTCAGACTGTGCTTCCTTTTTCGATAAGGACTATAGATGTAGTGGTTGGGCTGATCCCTCTCCAGCCACTGCTCCTCCAAGGGATTGACCTGGTTGATCCAATCCACGTAGTCCTTTACGTCCTGGCACTCCTCGAGTTTATGACTGGGCTTCTTGCCGCGGGAGGGGAACGGAGGGTTGTCATTGATCCATTGGGGGTCGTCCAAATCGAAGTCGCCGTCGTAGATCAAGTCGATGACCTGGCGGCGGGTGGCCTGGACATGGCGGACCGTGATGAGGTATTCCCGCCATTCCTCAACGTTGCCCATCCCGACCCAGTTTTTTCTCATGCTTTTGGAGTGGCCGCCGGTGAGCCAATTCGAACCGTCCGCCCAAAAGTAATCGTGATCGAAAAGGGATTGGCCAGTCAAGCTTGACTCGAAAAAGGAAGCGATGTCATCCATCGGCTCGTCGGGGCCCCAGTAATGCCAGCCGGACATCCGTGCATGGGCCTGGAGCGGGACGAAAAAGAGGAGAGACAAGGACAGTAGGAGAGGCGGATAAATTTTAAAATTTGAAAATTTCTTTAATATCCCCAACGCTTCCATAATTACCTCCGCCGATATAGCTACTATCATAATCAAAAAGAATGAGGTTGATTTCGCAATTGTGAAGCCGTTTTCGTAGGTATTTCTCAATGGAAAGGATGTCCCCCAAATCCGCCTGCTCCCACTTCAGTAAATCACCCTTCATCACACGGCTATCGCCCAGGAAGGTGTCCAGGGCGGCCTCATAAATGAGGTCGCCCTTTTTCCGTAAAGCTGGGTTTCGATCCAGGCTTTTCCGTCGGGTTTCGTGCAGGATCCGCAGGAATTTTCCATAACGGTTGAATTGGACCACCCAGGAAAAAATCGGGAGGGCAATATCCAGCGGAAGGCGATATTGGCCGAGATCGGCGAGATAGGACTTCGCCTCACCCAAACTCAAAATGGAGTTACCGTCCTTGAGCGTGAAGGGGGTTGAGGTGTGATAGACCATCAAGGCACCCCTTTCCACCGGGGGAACACCGGCTTTGGTGGAATATTTCACTTGGTGCAGGCGGAGGGTGACGGACAACGGGACACCTGGAAAGAAACGACCCTTCCGTCCCTCCAAGGCCCGCAAGAGGCCGAAATAAATCTCCCGGTAGGCCGGCGTCCAGTCGCAATCCATTTGGATCTCCGGAATAGAAGCAAGGCCCATTTTCGCTTGAATCGTTTGGATTTCCTGGAGGAGACCCTCCGCCAAGGGCCCAAAGTCGGCGACCTTTAGCTGGTGGAGGGCTTCCTGGGAGATATAGACCACGGGCACGACATCGGTGGGAAGCCAATCGACTTGGGCAAGACGAACCTCGTTGGAGGGGACGGCTCTTCCCGCCTGGATGTCCCACTCCAAGTCGAAAAAATGGACATATAACCGCCGAACTCCTAAATCCTGGAGGTAAAGTCGGTCTTTATCCTCCAATCGCAAAGTTGTTTTCCAATAGTAAAAGGCCGGGTGAACGATTATTGGAATGGGCCTGGAACATCCAGAAAGAAGCATGAGGGAAAGCAAAACGACGGCTGTCTTAGAAAAATTTGGTGTGATTTCCATTTCGCTTAATCATCCCATTTCGCTGGATCGAGCGGGAGGTCCTCAAACACCTCACGCCGATGATTATCCAGCGGCTCAACGCTCTGTAGTTTCAGTTGGTAGGTGTTTTCAAGGCCAAAATGGAGCAGGAAAGGCCCGGCCAAGATTCTTAGGCCGAGAGGGCTTCGGCTTTTTCCCTCGCCTTGGGCGAAGCCGCCATTCCCGTCTTGTTGAGCTCCGTTCCCACTTCCGCGATGGATTCGAGGATGGGGTTGAGTTTCTGTCCCAAGGGGGTGAGGCCATACTCCACGGTCGGGGGCGAGGTGTGCTTGACCTCGCGGGTGACGACACCCCTCTTTTCCAGTTCCTTCAGGCGGGTGGTCAAAACCTTGGCCGAAATGCCTCCCAGGTCGCGCTTCAAATCGCCGAAACGGCGGGGCTCGGTCCGCAAATACCAGAGAATCTTCGGCGTCCAGGCGCCCGCCAGCAGTTTGAGGCTCGATTCCAACGGGCAGCCCTCGGGGACCGGCCCGGATTTGTTCGCGCGGTGTCGAATCATCACTTTCCTCCTGGTTAAGGCGTCCAAAGGACCAGGCGGTGGGTTTCCCGGCCGCCGAGTAGTTACCGATGGGTACCTACTTTCTTTTGGTAAGCTTATTCGTATATATAACCTCATGTTGTTACTAAGATCAAGGAGTCGTGTGATGAAAAAAATCTTTTTGTCATTCGCTGTTTTTGGATTTTTGGCGGCCGCTTCCGCCCGGGCCACGGACTACGGTTTTGACAAGGCTCATTCCCATATCGGCTTCACGGTGAAGCATATCCTCAGCATGGTGTCCGGGGAGTTCAAGGATTACGACGGAACCATCAGCTTCGACCCGGCCAAGCCGGAGGGCGGCAAGGTGAGCGTCACCATCCAGACCGCCAGCATCAACACCGATAATGAGATGCGGGACCACCACCTGCAGTCGCCGGACTTTTTCGACGCGGAGAAAAACCCCACCATCACCTTCAAGAGCACAAAAGTCGCCAAGGGCGACGGGGAGAACAAGTACAAGGTTACGGGCGACCTGACCATGCACGGCGTGACCAAGTCGGTGGTCCTGGACGTGGACTACCAGGGCGCCGACACGATGCAAATGGGCAAGGACGGCGCCATCGCCAAGATCGCCGGGTTCTCCGCCACCACCACCATTGACCGCCGGGACTTCGGTTTGAACTGGGGGCAGGACAAATTGACCGCCGCCGGGAACCTAATGGTGGCCAATGAGGTCAACATCAAGCTGGACGTGGCGGCCATCGACAAGGCCAGCCAGAAGAAAATGATGGACAAGATGAAGAACGCCAAGAAGGAAGCCGATAAGAAATAAGGATTCAGAGGAAAGGCCGGGGCCGAACGGCTCCGGCCTTTTTTGTTTCCTTTCCTTGCCCCCAAGGGGCGGGTAAAATGCGCTTGGGTGAGTCCAAGGAGGCTTTATGTCTGACATGGAATATGAACCGAACGACGAGGTGTTCAACCTCTTGACCCGCAAGGTGGGAACGGTGTTGAACGTGAAGGAAGTCGGTTCGGCCATCGCCCAACGGAAGAAATACGTCCGGGTTTTCATCAAGTCCGACCTGCCCGATGAGATCTGGGGGGTGGATGAGATCGCCCTCTGGGTGCGCCCGAAGAAAATGATGTCCTAACCCGCGAAGCTATCAACCATGGCCAAAAGTCATTTCAACCCTGAGTTTTTCAAGTTCCTGAGGGACTTGAAGAAAAACAACAACCGCCCTTGGTTCCAGGCCAACAAGGAGCGCTACGAGAAAACCGTGCGCAATCCCCTGTTGGATTTCATCGGCGAACTCGGTCCCCCCTTAAGGAAAATCAGCAAACACCTCATCGTGGACAACAGCCCCTCGGGCGGGTCCATGTTTCGCATTTACCGGGACACCCGCTTCTCCAAGGACAAGACCCCCTATAAAACCCACGCCTCGGCCCACTTCCGAACCTCGCCGAACAAGGACGTGCATTCCCCCGGCTTTTACCTGCACTTGGAGCCGGAGGAGGTCTTCAGCGGCGGCGGCATTTGGCGCCCGGAAGCCCCCGTGCTCGGCCAAATCCGGGATTACCTGGCGCACCACCCGTCGGAATACAAGTCGGTCTTGGCCAACAAAACCTTCAAAAAATTCTGCACCCTAGAGGGCGAGAAACTCCAACGACCGCCCAAGGGTTTTGACCCTGAACACGAGTTGATCGAGCATTTGAAATTCAAGGATTTCACTTTCTTCACCCAGTTCAGCGAAAGGGAAGCCTGCTCCCCCCATTTCCTCAATAGTTATGTGGAATCCTGCGCCGCCGCCGCGCCCTATATGGCCTTTCTCTCCAAGGCGCTCCTTCTCCCGTGGTAAAAGGCCGCCAGCTTCCCGAATCATTCCTCCAAAAACTCCGCCGGATCATTCCACAAAACCAATGGGATAAAACACTCAAGACCTTTTCTGCCGAAAAACCCACGACTTTTCGGGTGAATAGCCTCAAGTTTTCCCCTTCTTCTTTAAAAGAAACTCTGGAACCCAAAAGGTTCAAGGTGGAAAACGTGCCTTGGTATAAGGAAGCCTTCATCTTGAGAAAGGGCAAGCAAAAGGACCTGGAAAAAACCGAGCTTTATTCGTCCGGTAAGATTTATGTTCAAGGCCTTTCCAGCATGATCCCTCCCCTGGTCTTAGGCCCCAAGCCGGGAGAAAAAGTCCTCGACCTTGCCGCCGCACCCGGCAGCAAGACCACCCAATTGGCCGCCCTCATGGGTAACCAGGGACAAGTCGTTGCCAACGACGAAAATCCTGTCCGCCTGGAAAAACTAAAGGCTAATCTGCAGCGCCAGGGCGCCACCAATGTTGAACTTTTGGAAGCGGGCGACGGTGGTTTGGTTTGGAAGGATCGGTTTGAGATTTTCGACCGGGTACTCTTGGACGCGCCTTGCAG
>DATKOC010000120.1:0-12763 GCA_035524855.1 bacterium | reverse complement strand
GCCCATGAGGGCATTGGCCCAAGGTGGCGGAATCCAACCCAGGCTGAGGTTGGGCAGGCTTTCCAGCAAAGCCACGAAGAAGAGGCAGGCCAGGGCGACGGTAAAGGAGAAGTTCATCATTTCCGTGGAGTAATGGAGGGTCCAGGGCAAGGTCAAGATCCAGGGATAGACGAACCAGGCGGGAAGGGAAGGTATTCGTTTCCTCGCGTAGAATCCCAGAAGGCAAAAACCACCCATGGACAGGATGTTCACGAAGAGGAAAGGCGAGAGGGGGGCCGGCCATAGTTTTAAGGGAAGTCCCACCAAGAAAGCGCTCAAGGGTCCCGGATCTTGGGTTTGGAGCAAGAGGTTGTCGGGGGGAAGGATCACGTCGTTCCCGTAATAGGGCCAAGCCCCCGTGGCGTAATACTTCAACCCGAGCAGGTAAGTTTGAAGCTCATCTTGCATGGGTTGGACAGGCGGCGACCAAAGGCCAAATGCCAGGCGCAGGGCGAAAAGCCCCAAGAAAGCCAGGGACCAGAGGTTGGTTTTTAGCATTCCACCTTAACTCCATTGGAAATAAAAAAGCCCCGTCCTTTGGGATGGGGCTTTTATTGAATCAGGAACGGATGAGGTTACGCTTCCTTATTTCTTGATCTTCGCCTTGGCTTTCGACGCGGGCGAGGCGGACGACTGCTGTTTCGTCCAGTTTAAGAGCCCGCCGGCCAGGATAATTTCCTGCTGGCGGGTGGTCAGGCCGTGCACCACGTTGAAGGATTTGCCCGTGGTGAGGTTCTTGACCGGGAAGGGATGATCTACCCGGATGACCTTGGCCAAGTCCGGAATCTCCAGCTTGTCACCCTGCGAAACCAAGTCGTAATCCGATACTTGAACGAAGGTCAGCGGCAGGATGCCGAAGTTGATGAGGTTGGCCCGGTGGATGCGGGCAAAACTCTTGACCAGCACCGCTTTCAGCCCCAGGTACATAGGGGCCAGGGCCGCGTGCTCACGGCTGGAACCTTGCCCGTAATTGTCCCCGCCCACCACGAAGCTCTTGCCCGCTTCCTTGGCGCGTTTGGGGAAGGTGGGATCAATGATGTTGAAAACGAATTCCGAGATGGCCGGAATGTTCGAGCGAAGGGGCAAAACCTTCGAGCCCGCGGGCATGATGTGGTCGGTCGTGATGTTGTCCGGCACCTTCAGGATGACCGGCCCCTCGAGGGTGTCGGCCAGGGGCTCGTTGATCGGCAGGGGCTTGATGTTCGGCCCACGCAGGACCTCCACTTTCTTGGGGTCCTTGGCCGGGGGGATGATGCCCGTGTCATCCCAAACGAACTTCTCCGGGATCTCGATCTTGGGGGCCTTGCCCAAGGTGGTAGGGTCGGTAATCTTGCCGGTCAAAGCGCAGGCCACGCAGGTCTCGGGGGAAGCCAGGTAAACCTTGGCGTCGCGGGTGCCCGAGCGGCCCTCGAAATTGCGGTTGAAACTCCGGATGGAAACGGCCCCCGAGGAGGGGGACTGGCCCATGCCGATGCAGGGCCCGCAGGCGGATTCGATAATCCGGGCGCCGGAGGCGATGATGTCAGCCAGCGCCCCGTTCTTGGCGATCATCTCGAAGACCTGCTTTGAACCGGGGGTGACGGTCATGGAGACGTTGGGGTGCACGTGTTTGCCCTTGAGCATCTTGGCCACCATCATCAGGTCGCTATAGGAGGAATTCGTGCAAGAACCCACGCAAACTTGCTGGACGTCGATGTTCTTAAGCTTGGAAACCTCGATCACGTTGTCCGGGCTGTGGGGCTGGGCGATCAAAGGTTCCAGCTTGTTGAGGTCGATGATGAGTTCCTCGTCGTAAGTGGCGCCGGTGTCGGCGGCCAGGGGGGTCCAATCCTTGCCCCGGCCCTGGGCCTTCATATACTCCCGGGTGGCCTCGTCGGAGGGGAAGATGGAGGTGGTGGCGCCGAGCTCCGCGCCCATGTTGGTGATGGTGGCGCGCGCCGTGGCCGAGAGGCTTTTCACGCCCTGGCCGGTGTATTCCAGGATGCGGCCCACGCCACCCTTCACGGTAAGCTTCCTTAATACCTCCAGGATGATGTCCTTGGCGGTCACCCAGGGCTGGAGTTTGCCCTTCAGTTCCACCCGCAGGACCTTGGGCATCGTCATATAGAAGGGGCCGCCGCCCATGGCGACCGCCACGTCCAGGCCGCCCGCGCCGATGGAAAGCTCGCCCAACCCGCCGCAGGTGGGGGTATGGGAGTCGGAACCCAGCAGGGTCTGGCCGGGGATGGCGAAGCGCTCCAGATGGACCTGGTGGCAGATGCCGTTGCCCGGGCGGGAGAAGTAAATACCGTGCTTGGCGGCCACGGACTGCAGGTACCGGTGGTCGTCGGCGTTCTCGAAGCCGGTCTGGAGCATGTTGTGGTCCACGTAGGAGACCGAAAGCTTGGTTTGGACCTGGGGCACGCCGATGGCCTCGAATTGGAGATAGGCCATGGTGCCGGTGGCGTCCTGGGTGAGGGTCTGGTCGACGCGGATGCCCACTTCCTCGCCGGCCATAGGGTTACCGCTGACGAGATGGGACGTGATGATTTTTTGCACTAGGTTGAGGCGCTTGGCGGATTCCGGCATGACTTCCTCCCGTAATTACATTTAAAGGATAAGAATGATCCGGCTGTTCTTCAGCAGGGGGCCTATTATGGTTCTGCCCCCCAGGCCAATTCAACCCTTTAAAGAACCTATTGCCCAAAGGTTAGTGCTTTTCCCGTGAAAACTTTGCTCCTCCTCCCAGTGGGACGAGGACCAAGGAACGACTTTTATTTTCCAATCAGGAGCCTTATTTTAGGTTGGAGAGGAAATTTCATGACCACAACCCGGCTTCAAATCGAGGGAATGACCTGCGGCCATTGTGCCCATTCGGTGCAGGAAGCCCTCTTGTCGGTGAAGGGCGTGAAAAAAGCGGTGGTCAACCTGGGACAAAAGAGCGCCGAGGTGGAATCGGAAGGCGAGTTGGACGTGGCCTCGGCCCTTCAAGCCGTGGCGGCGGAAGGATACCAAGCTCGATTGTCAAAAACTCCATGACTTCTTCCCCCGTAGCCGTTTCGGAACCGAAACCCAAACAGATCATTTTAGAAATTGAGGGAATGACCTGCGCCTCCTGCGCGGCCCGCATCGAGCGCAAGCTCAAGGCGGTGGAGGGGGTTGAGGAAGCCTCGGTTAATTTCGCCTCTCAGAAAGCCTACGTCCAGCCCGCCGCGCCCCTAAAGGACTTGACGGTCCTCCTCACCGCCGTGGAAAAAGCCGGCTATTCGGCCAAGCCCTACCTGCCCCAATACCGTGTTTCCCGGATGTTCGAAAGCGAACAGCACGAGCTGGGCTGGCGTCTTGTCGTGGGCGGCATCTTCACCGCGCCATTCCTATTCCAACACTTGGCCATGCTTTGGTTTCCCTTTTACCTATCCCCCCTCACACAATTCCTGCTGGCCATCCCCGTGTTCTTCGTGACCGGGTCCACCTTCCATGCCGCCACCCTCAAGGGTCTGCGGGGCGGGGAAATAACCATGAACACCCTGGTGTCGCTAGGGTCGTCCGTGGCTTTCTTTTCTTCCCTGGCCGCCCTGTGGGGAAGGATGTCCGACCTTTATTTCGACGCGGCCAGCCTGATCATCTTTTTCGTGGCCTTGGGCCGGTACCTGGAAATCTTCTCCAAGCGGAAGGCCAACCACGCCCTGGAAATGCTCTCCAACCTCAGGCCCAAGATCGCCCACGTACTGAAAGAAACGAAACAGGAGGACGTGCCGGTCGAAATAGTGGGCAAAGGGGACACCCTTTACGTCCGGCCCGGGGAATCCATCCCCGTGGACGGCGATGTGATGGAGGGTAAGGGCCAGGTGGACGAGTCGTTACTTACTGGGGAAAGCATGCCCGTGGAAAAAAGGCCGGGGGACTACCTCTTCGCTGGGACCTTAAACGGCCCCGCCGGACTCACCATGCGGGCTCGCTCGGTGGGCAAGGACACGGCCTTAGCCCGAATGATCCGGCTGGTCGAGGAAGCCCAAGGCTCCAAGGCCCCCATTCAAAGGACGGCCGACCGGGTGGCGGCGGTTTTCGTGCCGCTGGTGCTGGCCTTGGCCCTCGTGACCGGGGCCGGTTGGATGCTCCTCGGCGGGAGCCCATTGAGCGTGGCCTTGGGCCGGGCCATCTCCGTACTCGTCATCGCCTGCCCCTGCGCCCTGGGACTGGCGGTTCCCATCGCGCTCATGGTGGGCATCGGCGTGGCGGCCAAGCGGAGCATCCTCATTCGGAGGGCCGACGTCCTGGAAAAATCGAACCAAATCAACGTGATGGTCTTCGACAAAACCGGTACCCTGACGGAAGGAAAACCCCGGCTGGTGGACTTCGTGGTTCTTGGGGATTTCGGGGAGGAGAAGCTCCTGCGCTACGCGGCGGCCGTGGAACTGGGCACCAGCCATCCCCTCGCCTCGGCCATATTAAAGGAGGCGATGGTGCTGGACCTCATCCTGCCCAAAGCCGAAAAGGTGATGGACTCGCCCGGGGCCGGCGTCCAGGGTTTCGTGGAAGGCCACCAGGTGGCCATCGGAACCAAACCCTTCATCGAATCCCTGGAGGGGGTTTATAGCTCCGACAAGGTCCGGGCCAATGTGGAGGCCTACCGGCAAGGTGGGCAGACCGTTTCCCTGATGGCCATCGACAAGAAAATCGCGGCGATCCTGGTGCTCGAGGACCCGCCCCGGGCTAATTCTAAGGAAGTGGTGGCCAGCCTCAAGAAACTCGGAATGAAAGTGCACCTTCTCACCGGGGATGGGGAGTTGGTGGCGCAGAAAGTGGGCGAACGGGTGGGCGTGGACGTGGTTAAGGCGGGCATGACCCCGGGAGGAAAATTGGACTATATCCGGGAACTCCAGGGGAAAGGCCTCAAGGTGGCCATGGTGGGGGACGGCTACAACGACGCGGCGGCCCTGGCGGCCGCGGACCTGGGGGTGGCCCTGGGGACAGGGACCGACGTGGCCCAAGAAGCGGGGGACATGGTGCTGATCCAGGGCGATCTCTCGAAGGTCATTGAGGCGGTCAAGCTAGCCCGGGAAACCTTCAAGGTCATCCGGCAGAATCTCTTTTGGGCCTTTGGCTATAACCTGTTGGCGCTTCCCCTAGCGGTTTTTTCCCAAGTGCCGCCCAGCCTGGCCGCCGCGGCCATGTCGCTGTCCTCGATCACGGTGGTATTGAACGCGTTGAGGCTCTACCGGAAGAAATTTTAAAAGGATTATTGCAGGGGAAGATGCTCGGAAACGCGGTGGGTCACGTCCCCCAGGATGGAATAGGGAATCGTTTTCTCGCTTTTGCCCTTGAGCTGGACCGGTTGGCGGGACTCGATGTGATACTGGTCGTTGACCAAAAGGGCCAATTCCTCGTTGATCAAAATTTCGTCTTCGGGAGCGATACCGCAAAGCCTTGAAGCGAGGTTGACGGAATCACCAATAAGCGTGAATTCCATGCGGTTGCGGGTTCCCAGGTTGCCCATGATGGCCTCGCCCGCGACGATGCCGATCCCCAGCCCGATGGAAATGCCCTTGGCCCCCAATTCGGGGCTGTTCTTGATCGCCGCGCGGAACCTTTTTTGCATTTCGATCGCCACCTTAATAGCCGTTTTTCCCTCCGACCTCTCGTTCTCGGGCGTCCGCTTGAAGTAGGCCAAGATGGCGTCCCCGATGAACTTGTTGATCTCCCCGCCCTTGTCCTCGATGGCGATTCCCAAAGCCGTGTAAATCTGGTTGAGGACCCGCATGGTTTCCTGCGGGGTCAGCTTCTCGGCCATGCTGGTGAAGCCCCGGATATCCGAAAAAAGGATGAAAACCTTCTGCAAGCGGCCCTCGCCCACCGCGGGACCCGCGCTTTTGACCGCTTGGCTGGAGGCGTGAGAGCCCAGGTATTTTTCCAAGGTGTGGCGTTGGGACACGAGTTCTTTCGCCGCGCCCTGGACCACCTCGGTGGCGGTTTTGACCACTTCGTCTGAAAGATCCTTCACGGCGAAGGGGGAGGCGTTGTCGAAAAATTTGAAGTCCTTGGGAAGGGCGCCGATGTTGAGCAGCATCACCTGAAGGCGGCAAACCCAGGCCACCTCGGTGCGCCAGTGGAAGAGGAATCCCCAAAAACCGAAAAGCAGGGCCGTGACTCCGGTGGTGACACCCGTCGCAATCATATTTTTGGAAAAGTACCAGACTACGCCGCCGATGGCCGCGGCGAAGAGGAGGAGGATAAAGTAAAAGGAGACCGCGAGGCCTATGCCGTAGGCGCGGTTTTTGACGGACGTCAGGGTGGCCAAGTCAGCTTCCCGAGTGGTACACGTTTTTCACGGCGGCGAGCATCTTCTTGTAGATTTCCGACAACGTTTGGGCGGTTGAGCGGGCCTTCTCAAAGTTGGGGTTGACCTCGATGGCCTTGTTGACTTCCCGTAAGGAACGGTGGACCAGGAAATTGGATTTCATGAGGTTTCCCATGCTGTAGTGGAGCCGGAGGTCCACGTAAGTCGGATAAGATTCCACCAGGCCCTCCAACTGCCGGACGTATTCCTCCGTCTCGTTGACGCTGACTCCCTTTTCCCCGTAGAGGAGTTTGAGGGTATAGAAATAGATCATTTCAGAGCCCAACTTGGGGCTGTACTTGGGCCGGGCCTCCAGGTAGTTCTTGAAGGCCAATTGGTACTTCCCCTGTTTCAGGTTGGCCGTGCCGCTCAAAAGGGCCCCATTCATCAGGCGGGGGTTGGCGTCCAGGGCCAACTGGGTTTCCCGCTGCGCTTCATCGGCGTAACCCTGAACGGCGGACTCCACCAAGCTTGCGTTGTCCCCCGCGATCACCGCCACGGCGCAGGTAGCCAGGCGTAAATGGCATTCCGCGTAGGCGGGATTGATCTTCAGGGCCTCCTTATAACAGCCCTTGGCTTTCTCGAATTGACGTTGGAAAAGGTAAGTGTTGCCCAAGTAGTAATGGATATCCGCGTAACCGGGGACGGTATCCAAGAGGCTTTGGAAGATGTGTCGGGCGTTCTCAAAATCCCCCTTCAGCGAGAGGGCGATGCCGTAATGTTTGATGGCCGGGACGTGGCTGGGCTCGAGGGAAATGACCTTCTGGAACTGGGTGATCGCGTCGTCATAAAACCCACGGGTCAAGAGGATCACGCCCATGGCGAAGGACATATGGGCCGAGGGGTTCTCCAAAAGGCGCTTGTGGGTGGTGAGGATGAACTCCATCTCGGAGATGAGCGACTTATGGGTGTGGGAGAGGAAATACTCCGCCTCGCCCTCTTTGCCGGAGAGGATTTCCTTGGCCACGGGGGTGCGGCGGTCAAGGACCAGGACGCCTTCGGCCAGGACGGTGGAGACCAGCTGTTTCTGGCCCTCATTAAGAGTGCTTTCGAAGGTGAACTTCTTGCGGTCCAACTCCAATAGGGTTCTCAAGACTTGCGCCGGCATTTGTTCGGACTCCTTAAGCCTCTTCAAAGGTTTGGGGGGAGAGATTTTATACCAGAGGTGGCTGGGAAAACAGGGCGTTGCCCTAGGTCGAAAGAAACGGATGTTCCCAAAAGAGGAGTTTTCAAGGGAGCGGCGGGAAGTTAAAGGAGAACCCCGCTTGAAATAACCCTTTCTTGACGGTCCCCCCAAACTTACTTATCCTAGCGCCTGTTTTTCAAGAATTTGATCGAGGAGAAAGAAATGACCAAAAAATTGTGGATTGGTACCGCCTTACTGGCCCTCGCGGCCACGGTGTCCTGCGGACCCAAGCTGAACCCCAATGAGATCCGCATCGGCGAATTTGGCTCCATGACGGGCGCCCAGGCCACCTTCGGCATCTCCACCAAGGAAGGCATCCAATTAGCGGTGGAGGCCATCAACGCGGCCGGCGGCATCAACGGCAAGACCCTGAGGGTCATCGAGGTGGACGACCAGGGCAAGCCCGAGGAGGCCGCCGTGGCCGTCACCAAGCTCATCACCCAGGACCACGCCCAGGTTATCCTCGGCGAGGTGGCCAGCTCGCTCTCCCTCGCGGCCGCGCCCATCTGCCAGGACCACAAGATTCCCATGATTTCCCCCTCTTCCACCAACCCCAAGGTCACCCAGGTGGGCGACTATATCTTCCGTGTCTGCTTCATCGACCCCTTCCAGGGGCAGGTCATGGCCGATTTCGCCATGCAGCACCTCCAAGCCAAGACCGCGGCCATCCTGCGGGACCAGAAGAGCGACTACAGCATGGGTTTGGCGGATTTCTTCATCAAGCGCTTCAAGGAAAAGGGCGGGACCATCGTTTCCGACCAGAGCTACGTGTCGGGGGACGTGGATTTCAAATCCCAATTGACCAACATCCGCGGACAGAAGGCCGACGTGGTCTTCGTGCCAGGTTATTATGGGGACGTGGGATTGATCGTCAAGCAGGCGAGGGAATTAGGGGTCCGGGTACCCCTCTTGGGCGGCGACGGATGGGAATCCTCCAAGCTCTTCGAGATCGGGGGCAAAGCGCTGGATGAGTGCTACTTCTCCACCCACTATTCCTCGGAGTCCGCCGAGCCCCAGGTGCAGGATTACGTGAGGAAGTACCAGGCCAAGTTCGGCCACACGCCTGACGGATTGGCCACGCTCGGATATGACGCGGCCGGGGTCCTGGCGGAAGCCTTGAAAAAAGCCAAGTCACTCAACGGGTCCGATTTGCGCGACGCCCTGGCCCAGACCAAGGACTATCCCGGGGTGACGGGCACCATCAGCATGGACGCCAACCGGGACGCGGTGAAGTCGGCCGTGGTGCTGAAGATTGAGAACGGCAAGGCTTCCTACGTGACCACCGTCAATCCCTAGAAGCACTTTCTTCACCACAGGCGGCTTCGCCGCCACAGGGATACAAGGAACAAATTGTTTCTCGGTTTGGTTCGGACTTTAATCCAAAGATTTTTTTCAAAAGAATCAACTGTGTCTTTGTGGCGGCGAAGCCGCCTGTGGTGGAAATTTTTACGCCTGAATTAGTTCAATCAACGTGATTTCGGGGGACATCCCAAACCGAACCGGGATACCCCAATAGCCCGTTCCCCCCGTCACGTAAAGCTGGCTCTCGCCTTCCCGGAAGTGCCCCAAGTGGAATTTCATGAAAAGCTTGGCCAGCGACCAGTTGAGGAACCGGAAACCAAACTGCCCACCGTGCGTGTGGCCGCTCAAGGTGAGTTCCACCTTCCGCTGGGCGGATTCCCGGAAGCCCTGGGGTTGGTGGGCCATGAGGACCGTCGGCGCCCCAGCGGGTTTTCCCTCCAGCGCCTTGTCGAAATCCGGGGCCACCGCCCCCCATCTTCCGAACCGCCGCGCGCCCTGGTCGCCCACGCCCGCCAGCCAGAGGGAGGATTCCCCACGGCGGATCTCCATGCCCTCGTTGACCAGCATTTGCAGGCGGCTGTCCTCCAGGATGTGGAGGGTTTTCTCCGGGTTCGCGTAAACGTCGTGGTTGCCTAGGACGCCCACCGCCGGCAGATAGGGATCAAGGGTTTCCAAGCTCCTCAGGAATTTCGGCAGGTATTGGGGGTCGTCGTCGGTGATGTCGCCACAGACCAGGAAAAGGTCCGGGTTGTTGCGCTGGGCGATGCGGGCGAATTGCTGGAGCCGGGAGAGGCGGGTGAAGAGTCCCACGTGCAGGTCGGAGACCATGGCGATCTTGAATCCCACGAAATCGCGGGGAAGGTTCCGGATGGGGATGGACACCCTCTCCACCCGCACCAGGACCAGGGCCTGGAAGGTTCCCACGGCACAGATGACGGCGATAACGATGAAAAAAACGTTTGAGGGAACCCGAGCGAACTCGATGAAGGGAATCCAGCGCCAGGCGAAAGCCGCCCCCCAAATGAGGGCCAGGATCAGCATAAAGGAGGAATAAAGGAAAATCAGGAAGTTCCAGAAAACCCAGAGGGGGCCCAAGACGGCACGGGAGAGGCGGAAATAGGGGGAGGAATGCCGCTTGAAGATGAGGGGAAGCAGGAGCCATAACAGGTTGCCCAGGACGGCGGAAATGAAGATGAGGTGCCAATGGCTGGGGTAAAGGGAAAGGTTCGCCCAGACGCTGATGGCGTTCATCAGGAAGAAGAGGCTGAAGACTAGGTTGACGACCAGGACGGTTTTTCGGGTGGCCAAGGGTTCTCCGGGAACTTGGGATGTCGAGTCAATATTGGCCCGGAACGAGGGCTTGTCAATATGACTCAGGGGGTTAACACCCTGTTTTTGTGTTTAGTGGGGGCGGGTTCAAAGGTAAAATTCAAATCAACATTGACATTTACCACGGAGACACAGGGGCACGGTTTTATCGGATAAAAGGTAGTCTGTCCGCGTTTTACCCGTGTCTCCGTGACTCTGTGGTGAAAGAGGAATATGGAAGGTTTTCTCCAACTGCTCCTGAACGGCACTGCCTTGGGGTCCATCTATGCCCTGATCGCCCTGGGTTACACCATGGTTTACGGCATCCTGCGGCTCATCAATTTCGCCCATGGGGACATCGTCATGGTGGGGGCCTACGCCGGGCTTTTCACCGCCTTGGGCCTTCACGCTTCCGACCACCCAACCCCCCTGAATTTCTTCCTCGTCCTCACCGCGGCCATGCTGGCCTCGGGCCTCCTGGGGTACTTTATCGAGAGGCTCGCTTACCGTCCCCTGCGCAACGCGCCCCGGCTCAATTTGCTCATCACGGCGGTGGGGGTGTCCCTGCTGTTGGAGAACCTGGGACAGGTGCTTTTCGGGGCCACGCCCCGGGTTTTTCCCGAAATCATGCCTAATATCACTCTTCTCCAGGTGGGCCAGGTGGCTGTCACGAACCAGCAGGTGACGGTGTTCTTCACCTCTCTTTTCCTCATGATTGTCCTGGAGTTCATCGTGTTGAAAACCAAAGTGGGCCGGGCCATGCGGGCGGTCTCTCATTCCCATGAGACCGCGTCCCTGGTGGGGATTCCGACGGACAAGATCATCTCCCTCACCTTCATCATCGG
Source organism: bacterium (assembly GCA_035524855.1). Lineage (GTDB taxonomy): Bacteria > Oederibacteriota > Muellerivitia > Muellerivitales > Muellerivitaceae > DATKOC01. The sequence continues at coordinate 1,767 of DATKOC010000120.1, read as the reverse complement.
CTCGGCCTTGGCGGCCGCGGCGGGGATATTGGTGGGCATTTCCTATCCCAAGGTGGATCCCCTCATGGGCGTCATGATCGGCATCAAGGCCTTCGTGGCGGCGGTTTTGGGAGGGATCGGAAGCATCCGGGGGGCGGTGGTGGGCGGATTTCTCATGGGCATCTCGGAGGCCATGGTGGTGGGTTACGGCTCCTCCACCTACCGGGACGCGCTGGCCTTCGCCATCCTCATTTTGATCCTCTTGTTCAAGCCCGCCGGGCTGTTCGGCAAATACCAGCCGGAGAAGGTCTGAAAGCAGTTTTAAGTTCGAAGTGTTGAGTTTTAAGTTGTTGTGACTTTTTGACCTGAAAGGTCAAAAGGTTCATTAACTTAAAACTACGAACTCAAAACTTAGAACTTATAAAAACGGTTAAGGGCGAATGATATTGAAAAACAACCTCAAGCTTCTTTTACTTCTGCTCGCAATTTCATCTGCGGCCCAAGGGTTGACGGTGGTCCTGCCTCCCTATTTCGCCCAGCTTTTCATGTTGGCCTGCATCAACGCCATTTTGGCGGTGTCCTTGAACCTGGTGAACGGCCTCTCGGGACAGTTTTCCCTAGGGCAGGCCGGGTTCATGGCGGTGGGGGCTTATACCTCGGCCTCGGTGAATGTCTTCCTTTTATCTTCAATGCATGGAAATGTCTTTGGTGACCAACTTTCACTGATGGTTTCACTTGTCGCGGCAGGGCTGGCCAGCGGGTTGGTGGGTTACCTAGTGGGGCTTCCGACCTTGCGCTTGAAGGGAGATTACCTGGCCATCGTGACCTTGGGATTCGGCGAGATCATCCGGGTTGTCATCCTGAACATCCAGGCGGTTGGAGGGGCGAGGGGGTTCATCGGCATTCCCAACAGCACGAGCGCCTTCTTGACGACTTTCATCCTGGTCGCCTGCGTGATGGCCACGCACCGGTTCGTGTTATCCACCCATGGCCGGGCCCTTTTGTCGGTGCGGGAGAACGAGATCGCCGCCGAGGCCATGGGAGTGGACACCACCCACTACAAAGTCCAGGCCTTCACAGTTTCCGCCGCCGTGGCGGGCGTGGCCGGGGGGCTTTTCGCCCATTACCTTTCCTATATCAATCCCGGATCGTTCGACTTCATGAAGTCAGTGGAGATCGTCATCATGGTGGTCTTGGGGGGCATGGGATCGGTTTCGGGCGCGATCATCGCGGCTTTCCTGCTGACCTTCCTGCCGGAAGCCTTAAGGCCGCTCCAAGAATGGACCCACGTGGACCTGCGAATGGTGATTTACTCCCTCCTACTCATCATCATGATGCTGGTTCGGCCCAAGGGGATGTTCGGGCGGAAAGAATTATGGGAGATGATCCGAAAAAATAATGTGGCCGGGCCGGAAGGGAACAAAAGCTGAGAAAATAAAAAAGGCCCCCCACTGGGAGGGGCCGGAACGCTCCGTGGAGCGTCGCTTACGCAACGGAAATCCGTTACTTACTATGAATGGCCGGACAACCGCCGCTCAGGTACAATGCTTGAAATGTAGCGGTGTAGCACTGGGGATGTCAAGCCAATATGTCGCTTTCCAAAACTCAAAATCCAAACACCCAAACCATCCTAGGCCTCGATATCGGCGCAAATTCCATCGGCTGGGCCCTCCTTTCCGCCCACTATGGCAAGCCACAGGGTCTCCTGGGAACGGGGGTGAGGATTTTTCCTGAAGGGGTGGATGGCGGTCTGGAGGGTTTGCGGTCTGGGCGTGATGTTTCCAAGGG
>DATKOC010000119.1:0-4634 GCA_035524855.1 bacterium | reverse complement strand
TCGGTATTCCCAATCCACTGGAGGTTGCCCCAGGAAGTAGGATTTCGCCAGCTCTTGAAATTGCCGGTCAAATCCAGTTGGACAATGCGGTTTCCGCTGATAGGCCCACCCTCGTCCAAAGCCAGGTTTAATTCGGCGCTTTTGCCGGGGCCAAGATCCAAACCAGCTAAAAAAGAAAGGGGGACGCAGGCTTCCAAGACATATCCGTTCTTCGCTGTCCGGGCGACCACTCGGCCGCCCTGGATTTCCTTATTTTTGTTGAAACAAAACATTTCCGGATCCTTGCAGTCCGTGCCCGGCGAGAATCCGATGTGGTAATCCCCCTGCGTTAATCGCGCGGTTCCCGAAGGGTGGGGTCCTGTGGAAAGGAAAAGTTCCAGGCAGTCCCCGTTCCAAAGGGCCGGCCTTTCACTCAAATTCACAACCTTCCCGTTTTTTTGGACGATGGCACCGACATAAAGGTATTGGGAATCGTAGGTGAGAAAAACCCGGCCACTGAAGTCCTCTTTTCCCTTCCAATAGGCCTTCCCAAGTGTCAGTTGGGAAGATTGGTCCAGGACGATCATCCGGGCGGAAGGCCAATCATCCAAATGTCCGTCAACCCGTATGGGGTTTGCCGTTTCGTCCACCGTAAAGGCGGATGTCGCTGGAAAAAGAGGAATGGGAACCGCGCCGAGAATAAGAACTGAGATAAAAATTCTGGAACGGAGGATCATGTCGGAACCATCTTTCATTCAACAAAAAAGGCGAACCTTTGGTTCGCCTTTTCTAACTCAGGACCTTAATCCCCGCCGTCATAGGGGTGACGGAAGGGTAGTCTCACCCATAAGGTATTGATCCACACCCCTAGCCGCGGCGCGGCCCTCGGCGATGGCCCAAACGATCAGGGATTGTCCGCGGGTCATGTCCCCGGCCGTGAAGACTCCCGGCACGTTGGTCATCTTGCCCGCGTTCCCCTTCACGTTGGAGCGTTGGTCAAGTTCGATCCCCAGCTTCTCGAAAAGCGGGTTCTTTTCGGGGCCCAGGAAGCCCATGGCCAAAAGCACCAGGTCGGCGGGCAGCTCGAACTCGCTTCCCGGCACTTCCTGCATCTTGGGGGGGCCGGCGGGCCTGCCCTGAGCGGGGTCGAAGGGTTGGGGAACCCATTCCACTTTGATCCCCTTTAACTTCTTAACGACGCCGTTTTCGCCCGTGAACTCCTTGGCGGTGACGCTGTAGAGGATCTCACCACCCTCTTCATGGGCTCCGGCCACTCTCAAAATGCGGGCCCATTGGGGCCAGGGGTTGTCCGCCGCCCGTTCGGCTGGGGGTTTTGGAAGCACTTCCAGTGATGTCACGCTCTTGGCGCCCTGCCGGTGGGCGGTGCCGATGCAGTCCGCGCCCGTGTCACCGCCGCCGATGACGATGACATGTTTGCCCTTGGCGTGGATCTGGTTCTCGACCTTGTCCCCTTCCTGCACCTTGTTGGACTGGGGCAGGTACTCCATCGCGAAATGCACGCCCTTCAGCTCGCGGCCAGGAACCGGAAGGTTCCGGGCCTGGGTGGCCCCCCCGCAAAGGACGATCGCGTCAAAGTTCTTCCTCAGGTCCTCGATGGGAACGTTATGGCCGATATTGGAGTTCACCTTGAACTCCACCCCTTCCGCCTCCATCTGTTTCATCCGGCGGTCGATATGGCGTTTCTCCATCTTGAACTCGGGGATACCGTAGCGAAGGAGTCCTCCGATGCGATCCGCCCTCTCGAACACGGTCACCTTGTGGCCCACCCGGGCCAACTGCTGGGCGCAGGCGAGGCCCGCCGGGCCCGAGCCTACGACCGCCACCTTTTTTCCTGTGAGCTTGGCGGGAGGCATGGGCTTGACCCAGCCTTCCTGGAAGGCGCGGTCGATGATGGCGACCTCGATGGCCTTGATGTTCACGGGTTGCTTGTAGACGTCCAGGCCCAGCGTGCAGGAATTCTCGCAGGGGGCCGGGCAAAGGCGGCCGGTAAACTCGGGAAAATTATTGGTGGCATGGAGGCGCTCAATGGCTTCCTGCCAGCGGTCCCGGTAAACCAGGTCGTTCCAGTCGGGGATGATGTTACCGAGCGGGCAGCCCTGGTGGCAGAAGGGGATGCCGCAGTCCATACAGCGGGCCGCTTGGTCTTTTAAGTGGGAAGGCTCGAAGGGGAGCACATACTCTTTCCAGTCCTTGACGCGCTCCTCCACGGGGCGCTTGTGGATATACTCCCGGTCTTTTTCGATGAATCCCGTCGGTTTTCCCATAAGTCCTTTGTTCCTTAAGCTACCGCAGCGGGCGCCTTGCCGTCTTTTTGCGCCTGCAGGGCTTTCTTGTAATCCACCGGCATGACCTTCACGAACTGCTTGGAGGCCTTTTCCCAATCCTTCAGGAGCCCGGCGGCCACGGTACTTCCGGTGTATTCCTGGTGTTTGCGGAGAGTGTCTTGGACGAATTTCAGGTCGTCCGCCTCCAACTCCTCCAGTTCCACCATTTCCTTGTTGCAACGCACCGCGAAATCACCGCTCTTGTTCCAGACATAGGCGATGCCGCCCGACATCCCGGCGGCGAAATTGCGTCCCGTTTCCCCGATGACGACCACTTTTCCCCCGGTCATGTACTCGCAGCCGTGGTCCCCCACTCCTTCCACCACCGCCTCCACCCCGGAGTTGCGCACGCCGAAACGCTCGCCGGCGCGGCCCCGGATATAAGCCTCTCCGCTGGTGGCGCCGTAAAAAAGAACATTCCCCACGATGACGTTGTCCTCGGGAACAATCGTGGAATCCTTGGAGGGATAAACCATGATCTTGCCGCCGCAAAGGCCCTTGCCCAGGTAGTCGTTGGCGTCCCCCTCCAGGCGGAGGGTCATGCCCTTGGGCACGAAGGCGGCGAAGCTGTTGCCTGCTGAGCCCTTGAATGTGATTTGGATGGTGTCGTTCGGGAGTCCCTCGGCCCCGTACTTTCGGGAAATCTCGGCTCCGAGCATCGTTCCGACCGTGCGGTTGATGTTGCGGATCGGAACCTCGAACTTCACGGGTTTCTTGGATTCCAAGGCCGGTTTGCAGCGTTCGATGAGGACTTCATTGTCCAAGGCCTTGTCCAGGCCATGGTCCTGGGCCTGAACGCAGTAAACCGGCCCCAGGTTGGATTCGGCGGGCCGGGTGAAAATGGCCGAGAAATCCAAGCCTTTGGACTTCCAATGGGCGATGGCGCCGTTCATTTCCAAGAACTCCGAATGGCCCACCATCTCGTTGACGGTCTTGAAGCCCAATTCGGCCATGATCTCGCGCAGTTCCTCTGCGATGTACATCATGAAATTGACCACGTACTCGGGCTTTCCCGTGAATTTCTTGCGCAGTTCGGGGTTTTGGGTGGCAATCCCCACCGGGCAGGTGTCCAGGTGACAGACCCGCATCATGATGCAGCCCTCGGCGACCAACGCGGCGGTGGCGAACCCGAATTCCTCGGCGCCCAAAAGACAGGCGATGGCCACGTCCCGGCCGGTCTTGAGCTGGCCGTCGGTTTGGACTGCAATGCGGTCCCGCAGGCGGTTCTTGACCAGGATTTGATGCGTTTCAGCCAGGCCCAATTCCCAGGGAGCTCCGGCATATTTGATGGAGGTCAGAGGCGAGGCGCCCGTGCCGCCATCATGGCCGCTGATGAGGACGTGGTCGGCGTGGGCCTTGCAAACCCCGGCCGCGACCGTACCCACTCCCATCTCGGCCACTAACTTGACCGAGATGCGGGCGTACTTGTTGGCGTTCTTCAGGTCGTGGATGAGCTGGGCCAGGTCCTCGATGGAATAAATATCATGGTGGGGCGGGGGCGAGATGAGGCCCACGAAGGGCGTGGCGTGCCGGGTCTTGGCGATCCAGGGATAAACCTTCTTCCCGGGCAACTGTCCACCCTCGCCCGGCTTGGCGCCTTGTGCCATCTTGATTTGAAGTTCCTTGGCGTTCACCAGATAATGGCTGGTCACCCCGAAACGGCCCGAGGCAACCTGTTTGATGGCCGAGTTGCGGGAATCCCCATTGGGTTCCGGAACGTAACGATCCTCGTCTTCCCCACCCTCGCCCGTATTGGACTTGCCGCCGATGCGGTTCATGGCAATGGCCAGTGTCTGGTGGGCTTCCTTGCTGATGGAGCCGTAGGACATGGCCCCGGTGGCAAAACGCTTGACGATGCTGGAAGCCGGTTCCACCTGATCCAAGGGGATGGGATTTCCCTTCTTGAACTGGAAAAGACCCCGCAGGGTGGCCAAGGCCCGCGATTGCTCATTGACATCCTTGGAATATTCCTTGAAAAGCCTGTAGTTGCTGGTTTTAACCGAAGTCTGCAGTTTGTGGATGGTGTCGGGGTTGAAAAGGTGCTTTTCCCCGTCCCGGCGCCATTGGTATTTGCCTCCCCAGTCCAGGTCCAGTTCCCGGGAAGGCCTTTCCGGGAAGGCCCCCCGGTGTCGGCGTTCCGATTCGGCGGCCACTTCCGCCAACCCGATGCCCTGCACCCGGGTGGGGGTCCAGGTGAAGTACTTGTCCACGAATTCGGCGTTGAGCCCCACGGCCTCGAAGATTTGCGCGCCACGGTAGCTTTGGATGGTGGAGATGCCCATCTTGGACATGACCTTCACAATGCCCTTG
>DATKOC010000118.1:0-9066 GCA_035524855.1 bacterium | reverse complement strand
GTAAAGCTCTTCAGCCTTACATACGAGGGGTTCAATTAGAACAAGGTTTATTGGATGCTTTGCAACATGAATTTTTCGCCGCGAATAAATACGGTGAAACTTCTGGGTGGCTGACCTTTTCGTATTATTGGGGGAGATATTCCTACCAAGTTCCCGCGAGAAATAAAATTCTGAATATTTTATTTGGGATCATTTACTGGCCGTTCCATTTATTCGATTCCGCTTCAGCTTATGAATTCAATATCCAACAACTAAAAGCTTTGCAAAGCGATTTCAAGACTGGCCGGAACAACTGGAATCAATTCCTGGAACCCGAAAAACGACAAGGTTTATGGTTTTTAAGCCTGCGATCCATCCCTCGATTTGCCCAGATGCATGAGAAGGTAAGAGAATCCATCACGGTTAATCACTTGGCATTGATTGAAGTTGAAACATCATTGTTCCGTCAAAAATTTAGGCGTTGGCCCCACACAGTGTTAGAACTCGAGAAAGCCTGCAATGGAGATCAGGCCATTGGATCTTCCAATTTAAGTTCAATTCCCGAGGTCAAGGTCACAAGTTACTTTGTTAGTGGAGGAAAAAATCCAGCAGGAAATCAAATCACATTTAGTCGTAAGGGAGAGGTTCCAAAGACAAGCGGCATAGGTTGGTTATATGACAGTAACAATGGGAATATTTTTATCAACAGTACGGTGAAGGACTCAAAGGCGATTCCTTATTCTTTTTATGGTTTTGAGTGAAAACTTAAATTTTAAAAACGGATGAGGCTGGATAACCAGGCTTGGATGGGCTCGGGTTTCATCAGGGTCTGGTAAGTGGCTTCTTGGATTGAATCGATCTTGAAATACTGTTTGAAAGTATCCCGGATTTCCTTCTGCGGCACCCGCCGGGGGCCCCAGCCGGGCGGTTCCTTCTCGCTGAAGCAAACCACATAAAGTCGGCCACTGGGCTTCAACACATGGGCCAAGCTCTCGGCGTAAGCCGGGCGTTCCGCGTCCGTGAAAACGTGGAAGACCGCCGAATCCAAAAGGGTATCAAAGACCCGGTTGAGGGAAGCCAATTGGAGGGCGTTCCCGACATGGAATTCCACATCCTGTTTCCGCGTCCGCGCCTTGGTTTGGGCTTGCTCAATGGCCGTGGCGGAGAGATCCACCCCGAATACCGAATGGCCCTTGGAGGCCAGGAAAAGGGTGTTTTCCCCCGTGCCGCAGCCCACGTCCAGGATGTCTCCTTGGAAAGCCCCTTTCTCCCATAGGTCGAGGATCAAGGGCTGGGGCCTGCCGATTTCCCAGGGGGCCGAGCCATCCCGGTAACGGCCCTCGAAACGAATCTCAAAATTCGATTTTTCTTCCATAGTTTATTTCCCCAAGAATTGAAGGATCACCTGCCGCTTGCGCGAACGGTTGTCGAAGTCGATGAGGACCACCTGCTGCCAAGTACCTAAGGCGGCCTTGCCCTCAAGGACCGGAAAAGTCTGGCTGGTGCCCACGCGTCAAGAGCGGAAATAAATTCATTTTGAAGAAATGAATTTATAAGGGCTGGCGTGGGACCATACCATTTTCACAGTGAAAAATTCAAAAGGCGAAATGGCATGCCCATAAGGGCAGAACGCAAGTGGGAATGGCCATTGCCGTCATGCCAGGTATCGTCATGGTGGTAGCGGCCTTCAGGGGCCAGCTTATCAAGCATCTCCGGGATGTCTTTGACCAGTCCCGGCTCATATTCCATGGTGGTGATGCCCGCGGTGGAACCGACGACCGAGACATTGACGATACCCTGGTGGGCCTTGATGGAGGACAGGAACTCCTGTACCTGGCCCGTGAGATCGATGATCTGGCTGGCACCCTTGGTGGGGAGATTTAGGGTCTTAAATTCGTTTTTAATGTCCGATGCCATCATTCCCCCAAAAACAAAAAGGCGGGGATCGCCCGCCTTTTACAAGAAATCAAAACGAACGGCTAATCGCGATGGGCTTATTTTAAGGCCTTCATGGTGTCTTTAATCAAGTCCGCAGATTTCTTCACCATGCCCTTTTCCTCATCATTCAAGGGAACCTCGATGATCATCTCCAGGCCCTTGCGGCTGAGCTTAGCGTAAACGCCGAAGTACATTTCCTTCAAGCCATATTCCCCTTCCAGGTAGCAGGAACAGGGAACAACCAGTTTGGAATCCTTCAAGATAGCCTCGACCATCGAGCCGGCCGCCGCGCCGGGGGCCAGCCAGGCCGAAACGCCCAGCAGGTTCACCAGTTCGCCGCCGCCCTTGCGGGTGCGCTCGACGATGGCGTCCACCTGTTCCTTTTTGAGGATGTTGGAAATGGGAATGCCCGCGATGTTGCAGTAACGGACCAGAGGAACCATCTCGTCGCCATGGCCCCCGATGACGGAGGCGTTCACGTTCTGGACCGCCACGTCGGCGGCCACCGCCAGGAAGGCCCTCATGCGGGCCGAATCCAGTACGCCCGCTTGGCCGATGACCCGGTGCTTGGGAAGCCCGGCGGCCTTGTAGGCCACGTAGCACATGGTGTCCAGGGGGTTGGTGACCACGATGATGATCACGTTGGGGGAGGAAGCCACAATTTTTTTGGTGACGTCGGAGACGATGCCCTGATTGATGGAAACCAGATCCTCCCGGCTCATGCCGGGCTTGCGGGGCACGCCCGCGGTGATGACACAGACGTCCGAATTGGCGGTGTCGGCGAAATCAGTGGTGCCGGTCAGCTTCGAGTTGTAGCCCGATATGGGCCCCACCTGCAGCATATCCAGGGCCTTGCCCTTGGGCATGTCCTTGGTGGCGGGGATGTCGAGGAGCACGATGTCCCCCAGGTCCCTCTCGGCCATCCAGGAAGCGCAGGAAGCCCCGACGTTGCCGGCCCCAACCACGGTGATTTTCGGACGATTTGACATGATGATTCCTCCAAAAGAAATTTTCAAAAGCCGGTCCCGAACGCGCTCCACCAGCCGGGGCCCAAAGGAAGCACAGTCTATCCAAAACGCTTTAGGGTGTCTATGTGCCGCGTCACATGACGCTCACGCCGGGCCTTTCCCTTGACTTATACCAGGGGCGCGATTAGCTTGACTCCATCAACTTTAGGCGGGATGACCGTGGGAGAAACAAAAAAACAAAAAGGTTTCACGCTTTGGTTCACGGGCCTCTCCGGCTCCGGCAAGTCCACCATCGCCGAGCGCGTGGCCTTGCGCCTCCAGCGCAAGGGAGTTGCCGTGGAAATCCTGGACGGGGACATCGTGCGCACCCACCTCTCCAAGGGGCTGGGCTTCAACCGCGAGGACCGCGACGAGAACATCAAACGAGTGGGTTTCGTCTGCCAGCTTTTGACGCGGAACGGCGTGGCCGCCATCGCCTCCGTCATTTCCCCCTACCGGGAAGCCCGGGATTACAACCGGAAGGCCATCGGGAATTTCGTGGAAGTTTACACCCGCTGCCCCGTGGAGGTTTGCGCGGAGCGGGACTTGAAGGGGCTTTACCAAAAAGCCAAGGCCGGTGAGATCAAGGGTTTCACCGGCGTGGACGACCCCTATGAACCCCCCTTGAACCCCGAGCTGGTCTGCCACACCGATACGGAGTCGGTGGATCAGAGCGTGGAAAAAGTCCTGAAAAAGCTCGAAGAACTGGGCTATATTTGAAAAGCCGTCGACAGTCGACAGCTCACAGTCGACAGTTTATTACCCAAGTTCCCCCTTCATTTATCCTCACTCCACGCATGGCGGCGGCTCTCCTTTTTCTCGTTACCGCCGCGCTTTTCCGGAATTTCCTCTCCTTTCCCGGCGACGCCATCGTCTCCCTCGACGGCGAGGACCTGGCGGGCCAATTCGTCTGGTGGCGCCAGTTCGGGTTCGATGAACTGCGGCAGGGTCATTTAGCCCTTTGGAATCCCCATCTCTATTGCGGGGAACCCTTCCTCGGCGGGTTTCAATCGGCCCTCCTTTATCCCTTCAACTGGCTGTTCCTGGTCCTGCCCCTGCCTTTCGCCTTGAACCTCAGCGTCGCCCTGCATGTCTTCCTGGCCGGTTGGTTTACATTCCTTTGGCTTTCCTGGAGGGGTTCCCAGCCGATGTCCTCCCTGATGGGTGGATTCATGTTCATGATGGGAGCTTCTTTTTTCCTCCACGTGGTGCCCGGCCACTTGCCTAATTTGAGTTCCATGGTTTGGATTCCGCTGATTTTCCTAGCGGTGGAGGGTTTTCAAAAAGAAAGAACTGTTCAATGGATATCGCTGGGGATGCTGGCGGCCGCGATGCAGGTTTTTTCGGGCCATGTCCAGTACGCCTATTACACGGGCATGGCGGTGTTTTTTTATGTTTTAGGGACATGGACCTCGACCAAGGGGAGGGCTTCCTTTTTGGGAGGATTGGTCCTGATGGGGCTGGGGGGGGGACTGCTCTCGGCCGTCCAACTCTTCACCGGATGGGAGGCGGCCTGGGAAAGCGTGAGGGGACAAACCCTCTCGGCGGGCAATTTGGACACGGCCAATATGAACCCTGAAAGACTTTGGGGCCTGCTGATGCCGAATTTCTTCAATGGGTGGAAGGATTACTGGGGCGGGGGGATCTATTGGGAAGGCGGCATGTTCGTGAGCGTCACGGCCTTCGTCCTGGCCCTTTATGGCCTCCTCAAATCTTCCGACCCGCGAAAAAAAGTCTTCGCGGGGCTGGCCCTGCTTTTCGCCCTTTTGGCGGTCGGGGGGCGAACCCCCTTGTTTTCCCTCTTCTGTCATTCTTTCCCCCTCTTCAACAAGTTCCGGGGCGTCGCCAAGCTGAACATATTCATCACCCTCTGCCTGGCCCCCCTAGCGGCCGCGGGGATGGACGATCTGCTCCGGAATCCTAAGGGGTTCAAATCCCTCGCCAAGTTTCTCTGGCCGGGAAGCCTCCTGTTTTTCCTGGCGGCCCTCTTCTTTTGGTCGGCGCCTCAGCTGGGTGCGGGGAAGCTCTATGGAAAATTCGGGGGCCATGCCGCGGGGATGATCGCCAGCCTGCTCATTTGCGGGTCGCTTTTGGGCGGGTTAAGCTTCCTCTCGGTCTTTTCCGTGTCGCGGCCCTTGGTCCGGTGGGGTTTTCCCTTGTTGTGCTTTTTGGAACTTTTCACCTACGCCAACGGCAACCTTCCGCAGTTTAGTTTCCGGCAACTCAACGACCGGGTGAGGGATATCCAGGAAACCTATGACCGGGACCCGGGGGATTACCGCGTCCTGACGCCAAGGAAAAACTACGTCCTGGGAACGACAGGATCGGACATTTGGGGGGAGGACCCCATGATCCCCCTCCGTTACGCCCTATTCGCGGCCCAAAGCCAGGGCCTGGACTATCGACAGGACATCCTCAACCCCGACTTTTTCCACAACTTCCCCCCCATCCTGGGGATGCTCCGCTTGAGGTACGCGTTTTCGGAGGAGGGGGGGCGCCTGACCGCCCACCCGACCCATCTGCCGGAATTGCCGAGGGCGTACCTCATCGACCATTGGGAGGTGGTGAAGATGGGGGAGGTTTTCCCGAGGCTGGCCGCCCCCGGGTTCGATCCGGCGAAGGAAGTGCTGCTGGAATCCTCGCCGGGATTGGAGACTTCACCCGAAAAATTGGAGGGAGCGGTCACCGTTAAGGATATTTCCACCGACCAGGTGGAAATCCTGGCCGAGGTCTCAAAGCCGGCAGTTTTGGTCGTGACGGATAATTATTTAAAGGGTTGGAAGGCCCGCGCCTTTTTCCCCTCGGACCCATCGGATTATGCCGTGATGCCGGGCAATGGATTTCAAAGGGCCATTCCACTCAAGGCAGGAAAGCATCATTTTATGTTGGAGTACCGGCCCACGGTTTTTACGCTGGGTGGCTGGGTTTCCGCCGCCGCCTGGGTCCTATTCCTTGTCTTGGGAGTTATTCCACCGGGAGGAGGTTTTAGGAAAGGGGCTTCTTCTCCCGCAGGTTGATTTATAATAAAGGCGTTGGAACGCGCTTGCCGCGCCACGAGGAAAGCGGATGAGTGAGATAACCCCCGAACAATTTCTGGAAAGCGCCAAGGGCTGGAGACCCGCCGAGGATTTTGAGCCCCGGATCAAACGCCAATTGACCGTCGGCCACGCCCCGGAGGATCTGGTTCCCGCCCTGTGCGAGGCTTTCCACGAGTGCTCCAAAAGCACCTACGATTACATTCAATATATCCACGAGCTGGCCACTACCAAGGAACTCGACCGCAAGAATCTTCTGCCCCAGGTAGCCCATTTGGTGGGGCTGGTCCAGAAGCTCCAGCAGTCCGGGGGCAAATACCAGGTGCTCTTCAAGCGCTACGACGCCACCACCCGGGGGGGCCTTACCCGGGACCAGTTCGACACGGTTTATTATGACGCCATCCAGAACATCGAGTTGCGGGTCCTCTTGAAGAAGATCATCGACGAGGTGGAGGCAGTGCTCCAATCCTTCTCGCTGGTGAGCGGGGATTTGTCCGGCGTGCAATGCGTGACCCTTTACGAGACCAGCATCCGCTTCCAGCTGTTCCTCCAGTATTTCCTCAGCAAAAAGAGTTTTTCGAGCGAGGAACTTTGGTCCATCCTCTTCGACGTCTATAACCAGTTCTCGGAGATGCAAGGGCTCAGCGTGGAACCCACGGCGGAGGAACTCCGGGACCTTCACGAGAAGATACAGAAGTACAAAACGAATTAAGCTTTTACCACGGGCGGCTTTGCCGCCATGGAGGCACAGGAAAGAAAATATTTTTTAATTAACCGTGGTCTTGGTGGTCCTGAAGGGGTTGTGGTGGGGATTCAGTTGGTTAAACTGAAATGGTCAAGCCTTCGTAAGCCGCGATCGAGTTGGTAAAGAGCTTCTTGGCGTTATCTTCCTTCTTGGCGATAGCCGCGTCGTCGTGGTTGGGGTCGTGGTGGTAAAGCACCAGTTGCTTCACGCCGGCCTCCTTGGCCACGAAACAGGCCATTTCCGGCGTGGAGTGGCCGAAGCCTTGGGTGGAAACGGCCCCCGTGTACTGCTCCTGGGTATATTGGGCGTCGTGGATGAGGACATCCGCGCCCTTGGCGAACTGGATCAGGCGGCGGTCGCCGTCCACGTAGCCCTCAATGTCGGTGGCGTAAACGATGGATTTTCCCGCGTATTGGAGCTTGTAAATCAGCGTGCCGTTCTTGGGGTGGTTGTAGGCCCGGTATTGGCTGACGATCACCTTGTCCTTGAAGGTCACCTTAAAGTCCGTCTGCAGGTTCACCAACTCCGCCTCACCGCCCTCCGCCAACAGGACCTGGTCAAAAGCCTTCAGGGTGGCGATTTTCTTGATCGAGTTAGTTTCCTTTAAATCAATGGGGAAGAACATCTGGTCCATCATCATCTCCAGGACATATTGAAGGTCCGTCGGGGTCCCCACGGGGCCGTAAACCGAGGGCCCGAAGATGGAGAGGAAGGAGTCCCCGATATAAAGGGGCGGAAAGAAGGGAAGCCCCATGATGTGGTCGTGGTGCGTGTGGGAGATGAGGACGGTCGTGTAAAGGCGCTTCATCTTGTCGCGATTGGCGAAGAAGTTGCGCACCATCTGCTGTCCGGCCGTCACGATGCCCGTGCCCGCGTCCAGGAAGATGGTGTGGTCCAGGACGTTCACCTGCACGCACGAGGAGTTGCCCCCGACCTTGAGCGTGGTGGGGCCGGGCACCGGGATGCTTCCCCGGACCCCCCGGAATGTGATTGTGAAATCGGTAGCCATCCAGCCCCTTTAAATTACGTTTAATAGGCGTGAAACCGCATCATTATTTCGAAAAAAGGGGTCTTTTGCAACGAATTAACCCGTCCCCCATGGAAACTTTTCGTTGGAACGGCGCAAGAAAATTAATTGTGGCGGGTTTTACCCGGCGTGAAGGCTTAACTTCCCGCCTCGCGGTCCGCTCGAAGAGCTTTCGAACACGTTTCTCCCCGGGGAACCTAAGGCTCCCAAATAGCCCGGGGCCCGCAGTTGGGACAATCGGGAGCGGTTTCGGCTTTTTTCAAGTAAACACTCACGGTCCGATTTTCCTCGGCGCAGGTCACGCAAAGGTGGGGGCCGGTGTAGAGGATTTTTTCCCCGGCTTTTCGACCGGAGATATCGATGTTCATCTTATCTTTCCCTTGTTCCGATCCGGAAGGTTCCATTTTTTCCTCAGTATAAAAATCCTGGTCGGCGTTCCCCCAGGAGGTGGTCGTTCTTCTGGGCGATGGCTTGGCTCATCGTTCCCTCGTAACGAAGGTAAAAAGAATTGTTTTCCGTCCGACGGATCAAGGCCAAGGAAGGCTCGAAAATCAGGGAACAAAGAAGCGCGAAAGCCAGTACCGTCCTTCCCCACGGGCGCGACCAAAAGAAATTACAAACGTACAAGGAATCCAACAAGACTAGGGGCAGGATCTCATAGAAAGTGTTGATGTCGGGATTTTTCACCGTGAATAGAAAGCAAAGGTAAGTGAATAGAAACATTCCCCCCGTTAAGCCGCGGACCGCCTTCCAATCCCCCGCGACGGAATGGGGATAGAAAAGGAAAACCACCAAGAGGAGAACCTGGAGGAAGCCGAAAAACCAGAGAAAAGCTCCGGGCCCCAAGAGCCAATGTTGCGCCAGGAAATGAAACCGTTCCCCCGTATGTTGCCCAATAAACCGCGGCATCTCAAAGCAGGCCATGGCGAAGAATTGGACGAGGGTGGTGAAGAAGGATAGGAGGTTGTGGGTGTTGAAGGTCAAGGAAAATCCGTGGACGTCCCGGAACAAATGATAATCAGGGCGCAAGAAGGTGGGGAGGACCAGGGCCCCCAGGGGCAAGGAGCCTAACAGGAAATAAAGTGGAGCTTGGAAATTTCGCGAAACCCTCCACCGCCGGTAAAAGGAGAGTAGGAGAAGGGGAAGGATGAGCACCCAAGTGCGGTGCAGTTGGACCCAAGCCGAGAGGGTGAGGCCCATGAGGGCATTGGCCCAAGGTGGCGGAATCCAACCCAGGCTGAGGTTGGGCAGGCTTTCCAGCAAAGCCACGAAGAAGAGGCAGGCCAGGGCGACGGTAAAGGAGAAGTTCATCATTTCCGTGGAGTAATGGAGGGT
>DATKOC010000117.1:0-20065 GCA_035524855.1 bacterium | reverse complement strand
TGGGATAGGGGAATTTTTGATCCCGCGCTCAATAAGCCGATTGGATCAGTGGAGGTTTTTTACGCCGGTCCGGATAGTTCCATGGCCTTGATTCAATACAGCCACATCGACATTCAAAATGGGTACGAAGCTTATTACGAGCCCTGAAGAGTCTTCTGGGGTCCTCCTGAGATTCCCTTCCCAAAATTGAACCGAAATTTTGATCCCGAGTCGACATCGAGCTCGAGCCTCTTATCCTAAAGGATGGTCGCGATGAAAGTTGCCACGGAAGAGGACCCGAATTTCAAAAAAATACTGGCCTTCCTTCTCAAGTCCAAAGGTTTTAACGGCCAACTCTATAAACCCAATTACATTAAACGCAGGGTGGCCGTCCGGATGCGAGCCATCGGCGCCACCTCCTACCTGGATTATTTGAAAGCCTTGGAACAAAGCCATCAAGAGCCCACTTTGCTCCTGGACCGCTTGACAATCCATGTGACCGAGTTTTTTCGTGACCCTGATGTCTACCAAGTGCTGAAGACTAAAATCCTCCCGGAGTTAACCGCTGCGCCCGGCCCCAAGATCAGGGTCTGGTGTGCGGGCTGCAGCACGGGGGAAGAACCCTATTCCGTGGCCATGATGCTCAAGGAATGGTCCTTTTCCCGTTCCGGAGCCGACTTTGACATTTTCGCCACCGACATAGACGCAACCAGCGTTAGGACGGCGCAACGAGGGGAATATCCCGTCGAATCCTTGAACAGACTGTCCAAACAACAAGTGGCCCGTTGGTTTTTCCTGGAAGGACAGCGCTCCAAGGTTATCGCAGATCTCAAGCACCATGTTCATTTCAGCGTCCGGGACTTGCTCTCTCCCTGGGGCCCCGAGTACTCCGGCTTCCACCTGATTTTTTGCCGGAACCTGCTCATCTACCTGACTTCACCCGAGCAACAAAAACTTTATGAGCAGTTCGCGAGCGCCCTTGAGCCGGGTGGTTATCTAGTCCTGGGATTGACCGAGACCCTGATGGGTCCCTCCCGGCGTTTTTTCAAATGCGTGGATGTTCGGCACCGTATTTATCAGTTGCAGGAAACCGCCAATCAGACCCTGGACCTCATCAACAAGGATTAACATGGAAAAAGCGCAAGACCATATCAATCTGGGCACTGCCTTTACCCTTTCGAAACGGTACGAGGACGCCATTGTGGAATTTAAAAAGGCGCTTGAGTTGAGTCCCTCGGATGGCGAGGTGTTGTTCCAATTGGGGGTGCTTTCCACCAACTTGGGCAATTACGAAGGAGCCGAGGACTACTACCGAAAGTCACTGACCATCAACCCGATGAATTTGAACGCCCATTGCAAGTTGGGCCTTCTGTTGGAAGTCCAAGGGAAATATTCTTTGGCGGTCGTGGAGTTCCAGAAATCCATTGAGCTGAATCCCGGTGACGCGGGGCTTTACAATAACCTCGGGAATGTCTATTCCAAGATGGGGAGTTATCGTGAGGCCGTCGAGCAATATCAAAAATATATTTCCATTAATCCGAGCAATGCTGAAATTTACTTCAAGGCGGGATTCGCCAATGAGCAGTTGGGCCAGTTGGACGAGGCCATCCTTTGTTACGAGCGGGCCATACAGACCAATCCTCGGCACTCGGCCCTCTACGCTATCCTTGGCAATGCCTATTCCAAACGGGGCCTTTACGCTGAGGCGCTAACCCAGTATCAGCAGGCGCTAAAACTCAATCCCCATGAACCGGAAATCCACTTGAAGATGGGGCAATGCTACATCTCACTCGGCAAATATGAGAGCGCGATCGAGGTTTTCAAACAATCCCTTGAAAAAAGGCCCAACAGTGTCGAGGTTTACCTCCAATTGGGAACCATCTACGCCGGGCGTGGGCAG
This sequence comes from bacterium, assembly GCA_035524855.1. Classification (GTDB taxonomy): domain Bacteria; phylum Oederibacteriota; class Muellerivitia; order Muellerivitales; family Muellerivitaceae; genus DATKOC01. Next base: position 18,186 of record DATKOC010000117.1, on the reverse strand, counting down.
CACGAAGAGGCTATCCGGATGTATCAAAAGGTCATGGAAATCAATCCTCGTGACGCCAGCGTCCACAACGTTTTAGGTTATATTTATGACAAGCAGGGTGACATGGAGAAAGCCCTGGAGGAATACAAGGCGGCGAAGGTGTTGAATCCCAACGATGTAATGATCCTCGAAAACCTGGGCAACTTGAATTACAAACTTGGGAAGCTGGACGAGGCCATCCTTGACCTGGAAAAGCTCTTAAGCGTTAACCCTAATCATGGTGAGGCTCATTCCAAGTTGGGGAATATTTACCTCAAAAAAGGCGACAAGACCCGTGCCGTAACCCATTGGGAGCGGGCTTTGGCGATGGATCCTGCCAACGAGATTCTCAAGAATAATTTGAAGATCATTAGGGGAAGTGTCTTTCCATGATGAAAACACAGGAAAAATCCTTGGGAGAGCTCCTCAGGCAGGCGGGAAAAATCACCTCGCGCCAAATTCAGGTAGCCCTGGAGGACCAGAAAAAATCCCACGAGCCTATCGGGAAGGTCCTTGTTCGCCTCGGGTTCGTGGAAGACCAGGATATTCTCCAGGTCATGCAAGGCATGATGGTCCTTACTTTCCGATTGGGGAAAGAGCTGTACGGGATTGAGACCTTTCGTATCCGGGAAGTCTTGAAAATCCTGCCCTTCCAACTGGCTGACGATCCAAAGGGATTTTGGGAAGGGACAGTTGAATTGCGGGGAATGCCCTTACCAGTGCTTTCTTTCCGGAAATTCCTTGGATTGGAACCGGGCTCGAAAACTGAAAAAAGTTGGCTGATTGTGCTGGAAAAAAAAGGAAGTCCATTTATCCTTTGGGTGGATGAGGTCCTTGAAGTTACCCGACTTAAAATCGACCAGATTGAGCCTTGCCCGGCTTACCTTTTTGGAAAAAAGAACGATCTATACTACTGTTTAGGTAAGGTCAAAGACGACCTTTATTCGATTCTGAACCCGGACAAATTGACTGGCGAACAGGACTTGTTGCCCCCCACCCCGGAGGTGAATTTTGCCTTCCCGCCCTGAAACCAAGACCATTCGTGAAATGGCCAATGGCAGTGACCAAGGTGATGCCTCCACGCACAACAACCTGGGAGTTTTCTACTATTCCAAAGGCATGTATGTGGAAGCCCTCAAGGAATTTAAGACCGCCTTGGAGGTTGAACCGGAGAATATCCAAGCTCAGGAAAACCTCAAGGCGGTGAATCGTCAGACGGGGCTCTTTGACCGATCCGTTGAGGCCTATAAAAAGTCCGTCCAAATGTTCCCGCAGGACGCCGAGGCCGTTTACAGCCTCGCGAACGCTTACCGATACATGGGCCAGTATGACAAGTCGGTGGAAGAATATCTAAAAACCCTTCAGCTAAATCCCGACCATCCTTTCGCCAGGACTTATCTGGGAATTGTTTATAAGGCCATGGGAGAACTCGATAAGGCCATGGTCGAGTTCCGAAGGGCCGTGGATAAGAACCCATATTTCGCCGACCTCCACAACATTTTGGGAGAGATTTACTACAAGAAGGCCATGATCAACGAATCTTTAATCGAGTTTAAAAAGGCCATTTCGCTGAATCCGGATTACGCGATTGCTCATTACAACCTAAGTTTCGTTTATGGCGATAAAAACATGCTGGAAGAGGCCGAACGGGAGTTTAAGAAGGCCGTTGACCTGAACCCTAATTTCGGACAAGGCGCACAAGCCCTCTTGGCCATTGAAAGGCCCAAGAGCACAGAGGAAAGGGTGGCTGAAAAAGTGGCGGCCCAATCCTCGGGTGCCACCAGCGCCGAGACCTATTTGAGCCTCGCGGCGGCTTACAAGGGAAAGGGCCTGCTTGATGAGGCCATTCGAGAGTACAAGCACGCCTTGGAGGCGCTTCCAAACGAGGAAAAACTTTACCGCGCACTCGGGGAAGCCTACCTCTCGAAGGGCATGTTGGAAGACGCCCTGATGACTTCACAAAAGGCCATTGAGCTGGCTCCCCGTAGCGTGGAGAGCTATATTTTAGCCGGAACCGCCACCCGGGAATTGGGACGCGCCGATCAGGCCGCCCAATTCTTCGCTAAGGCCATTGAAATCGCGCCACGTTCCAGCATGGCCCATTTTGAATTGGGCGTGACCTGTTTCAAAATGGGCGAAAGTGAAAAGGCTACCCGGGAAGTGCGTGAGGCCCTTGAGATAGATCCTGATAACGCCGAGGCGCATTATTACCTGGGTGTCTACTACTACAAGGTGAATCTCTTTGATGAGGCTATTCGCGAGATCGGCCAAGCCATTGAGTTGAATGTCTCCATTGCCTCCAGCGCCGAGGCCTTGACTTACCTGGGGCTGGCCCTTGCCGACAAGGGAAGGTATGAGGAGGCTATCGCGGAATACAAGAAAGCCCTCGAATTTGACCGAAAGAACCCCATTATTTACAACAGCATGGGAGTGGCTTATAAGAACGCGGGTATGACGGCTGAGGCTATCCAACAGTACCAGTACGCGATCTCTCTCAATCCCCAATATTCCAAGGCTTACAACAATCTGGGCGTGGTTTATTTCAAACAAAGCCAGTATGAAAAGGCCATTGAGGCATTCAAGAAAGCCGTGGAGATAGAGCCCGATTACAAGACTGCGCACAACAACCTGGCCGTTGCCCTAAAAAAGAAAAACGTCCTTTCGGAAGCATCGGAAGTTCTGATCAAACAGATCATGGCGGATCCCGAGAATCCCGCCCTTCATTTTAATTTGGGGAACCTCTATAAGAATACCGGCCAATTCACGGAGTCCATCCGGGAATTCCAAGAGACCATCCGCTTGAGCCCCAAGAACCCTGAAGCCTTGGCCAAACTGGGGGAGGTTTACCTGGAAGCCGACGAATTAGACGAAGCGGTTAAGGTTCTCGCCCGGGCCGTTTCCGTGAACCCGCAACTCCCTGACGCCCATTTGCAATTGGGAAAGGTTTATATCAAACGCCAATGGTGGGACGAGGCTTTGGTGGAACTGAAGAAAAGCCGGGATTTAGCCCCGAATTTGAGCGAAATTCATTTCCATTTGGGGCAGGTTTACCGCTATAAAAGTTGGTGGGATGAGGCCATCGTGGAATTTCAAAAGTACCTGGATTCCCCCAATCCCGAGGAGTCGAAATCCAACCTGGCCATCGATACGATCAAACAGATCCAGGTTTGGAAAAACGAACTCCAGGTGTCCCCTAGCGCCAGCCAGTCGAAGCTCATTAAATAAACAGGGAAGCCATGAAACTCCTCGTTTGCGTTATTTCCCCCAAAAAACTGGAGCAGGTAAAGAAGGCCCTCTGGGAAGCGGGTGTTCGGGGGGTCACCTTGTCCACGGCCATTGGTTATGGCTACCAGAAAGTCCAAGTCGAGTCGGTGAAGGGCGCGGATTATAAGGTACAATACCAAGACCGTATCCGGCTGGAGATCGCCCTGCCAGATGGGGAAATGGAGGGGGTGATCGAACTTCTCCTGGAAACCGTCCGTACGGGCAGGATTGGGGACGGAAAACTTTTTATTCTCCCCCTGGAGGAAGTGGTCCGAGTCCGGACGGGGGAAAGGGGCGAAAACGCCCTTTAACGCTTTCTTTGTAATCGCAGGAAAACCAATAGGCTTTAACTTGAATTTTTTGGAGGGGGAAAGTGGCTCACAAGATCATGTTGGTCGACGATGCGTCATTCATGCGGATGATGCTCAAGAATATCCTGGTGGGTTCGGGATATGAGATCGTCGGCGAGGCCGAAAACGGCGCCAAGGCCATCGAACAGTTCAAATCCCTCAAGCCGGAACTGACCATCATGGACATTATCATGCCGGAAATGGGGGGGATCGACGCGGTCCGGGAAATCGTCAAGATCAACCCTTCCGCCAAGATTCTCATGTGCAGTTCCATGGGCCAACAGTCCCTAGTCGTGGAAGCCATTCAAGCCGGCGCTAAGGACTTCATCGTAAAGCCATTCCAGCCCTCAAACGTCCTTGAGGCGGTCAAGAAAGTATTAGGCTGAAGTCCAGGCCGGCCAGGTTCCCCGCCTGACCCCGGAGCTGGGTGGCGAGGATCTTTCCGCCTAAAGCATTTACCCTCCGGGTAAAAGGAAAATTATGGGACAGGACATGACCCCCTTCACCCATCACCAATTGGACGCCCTTAGGGAAATCGGCAACGTGGGCGCCGGTAATGCCGCTACGGCCCTTTCCCAAATGGTGGGAAAGCGGGTGGATATGTCCGTGGCGAAGGTTTTAGTTCTTCCCGCGGACGCTATCGCGGGATTCCTGGGCGGCATTGATAAGAATGTCGCCGCGGTCCATATGCCGATCTACGGTGAAATGACGGGAGTGGCCCTTGTTTTCTTTCCCTGCGAAAGGCTGAGCCAGCTCTCGGGCATGCTCATCGGACGCCAAGAAAACGATCCTTCCCATCTCTCCGAACTCGGCCAATCGGCAATCAAGGAACTTGCCAGTATCCTCACGGGCGCCTACTTAAGCGCCATTTACCGGTTCATTCACTTGCAATTGATCCACGGGGTACCTGGCTTGGTGGTGGACATGGCCCAGGCCATCCTAGACACGGTGCTGGTGGAACTGGAGCAAAAAGAAGAAATCGCGATCGTGATTGAAACCCAATTTCTGGAGGACGAGAAACAGCTCACCGGTAGTTTTTTCCTCCTGCCCGAGGCCGATTCGTTGAAAAAGTTTTTCAAGGCTTTCTCGAAATCGCTCGGATTGCCCGAAGATGCCTGAAGGCGAATTGGTGGTGGGGATCGCCGAATACAAGACCGCCCGCGATCCCGCCCGGCTCATGGCCTATGGTTTGGGTTCCTGCGTGGGTATCACGCTTTATGACCGCTCGGCCAAGGTTGGAGGACTGGCGCATGTGATGCTTCCAACCAGCCGCATCCATGCTGAAATCACCATTCCGGGCAAGTATGCGGATACCGCCATTGAAGCCTTGCTGGAGGCCCTTGGGCGGGAAGGAACCTCCCCGAAGGCGTTGGAGGCGAAAATAGTGGGTGGAGCGAACATGTTCAATACCATCGCCACCCAGGCTGTTTCGATCGGAACACGCAACGCCGCCGCCGCCCGGGAAAAGCTGAGGGAAAAGGGGATACCTATCGTAGCCGAGGAATGCGGCGGTACCCAAGGCCGCACGATTGTGTTTAATCTGTCGGACGGAAAGATGGAAATCCGTAAATTTGAACGACCGAGCCTTTGGCTATAAAACGAATGGGGAAATCACGCCATAATGAACGAAGCCTTCGTCTCCGCTGCGGACCTATCAAATAAAACGATCCCGAAGACTCAACTGCTGGTCTTCACCTTGGCGGGCTGTGAAATTTCCGTGGATATCGGAAGGGTCCGTGAGATCATCCGTTATCCGGAAATGACCACCATGCCCAAGGCTCCCCGCTACATGGAGGGCATCATGAATTTGCGAGGACGAATCTTCCCCGTGCTGGACCTCAAACGACGCTTTGACATGCCTTTGGTTGACCGTACGCCGGAAAGCCGGGTAGTGGTCATTGAGGAACAGAATCTCCTTCTGGGCCTCCTCGTGGACCGGGTTTTGGAAGTTCTGGGTGCCTTGCCCGCCGAAATCGAGAGAATCTCAAAGCCCTTTATGACCATCGGAGCGGCATTTGTGGAGGGTTTCGTGACAAGCCAGGGGCGGTTGATTGTTTTGCTCGATTTGAACGAGATCTTCCGTTCCGTGGAACTCAAGACCTTTGGGGAACAGGAAACGGCATCTCGCGGGGAGAGGGAACCTTGAGCATTAAAGTCCTATTCGTCGACGACTCCTCTTTCATGAGGACCATTCTCAAGGGGATCATCCTCAAGGAACCTTTCCAATTGGCCGGGGAAGCCTCCAATGGGAGGGAAGCGGTTGAGTTATACAGGCAGTTAAAACCCGATCTCGTCACGATGGATATTGTCATGCCCGAAATGGATGGGATTGAAGCGGTCAGGGAAATCCGTTCTTTTGACCCTGAGGCTAAAATCGTCATGGTCAGCGCGATGGGGCAGCAAAGCATGGTAATTGACGCCATTCAAGCGGGCGCCCGGGATTTCATCATCAAACCCTTCCAACCTCCACGCGTCCAGGAAGCCCTAAAGCGGGTTGTTGGGGCCTGAATGTCACCATTGGGTTCTTGTCCGGCTTCGCTCCGGGGTCTTGAAACCCCACCTTGGAACTAGTCATGTCCCCTGAAAAAATAAACTCCATCCAAGTGTTAATCGTCGACGATTCCTTTTTCATGCGGAAAATGCTGGCCGAAATCTTCAAGGAATCCAATGGGGAGATCACCGTCTTGGATACGGCCCAAAACGGATTGGAGGCCGTCGAGAAAGCCAAAACCCTCAAGCCGGACGTGATCACTCTCGACGTGGAAATGCCCCATATGGATGGGCTCACCGCGCTTCGGAAAATCATGAAAAACAATCCCACCCCGGTCGTAATGCTTTCCAGTCACACCGGTAAAGGAACGGACGTTACGATTCGCGCCCTGGAGTTGGGAGCCATTGATTGCGTTGGGAAACCATCGGGCCGGGTTTTGACCAACCTGCGACCCATCCAGGAGGAATTGATCGAGAAGATCAAGATGGCTGCCCTCTGCAAACCTCGAATCCTCAAAACGGTCGAGGACGAAAAGGAGATCGTGACAGCCGCGGGGGGAAAAAAAGAAAAGGAAGCGGAGCTTGAATCCAGGCCGGCCCAATTCATCGTCGCCATCGGGTCTTCCACCGGCGGACCCAGGGCTCTGAACGAATTTTTTACCCATGCCCGACGTTTTCCGGCCGCGGCTTTCGTCATTGTCCAGCATATTTCCGTTGGATTCACCCAGGCTCTTGCCCGGCGTCTGGGAGAAGTCAGCAAGGTCGCCGTCAAGGAGGCGGAAGAAGGTGAAATCCTGATGGGGGGAACCGCCTATATCGCTCCGGCAGGGAAGCACTTGACCCTTCAAGGCACCCCGGGGCGATTCGTGGCCACTTTTAACGATCTGCCTCCCCGCCTTGGTGTGAAGCCTTCCGCCGACATCATGATGACGTCGGTGGCGAAGGCCGCGGGCAAGAAATGCGCGGGGGTGGTCTTGACCGGGATGGGTCGCGATGGGACCGCCGGGCTCAAGGATATTGTCTTGGTGGGAGGGAAGACTTTCGCGCAGGACGCCGAAAGTTGCGTGGTCTATGGTATGCCCAAGGCCGCCATGGAATCCGGTTCCGCCCAAAAACAGATGCCGATACCGGAAATGGTCAATGAGATCAATGATTTGCTGGCTCGAGGATAAAAAGGGAAAGACACAAGTTTCCGGTTAAATACTCTTAGAGGCCACCGCTCATGTCGGTGGGAAGACCCGCCTGATGGAGCCTTGATTTCCAGTAAAGAATTTCCTGCTGTTTGGCGTCGATTTGCAGTTGATTTACGGTTCCCTGGGGAGCGTTGGTCGTACTTCCTTGCAGGGCGGCCAAGGCACTTTCCGCTTTGTGAACTTGGGCGGAAAGGAATGCCATTCTGCGCGCGAAGTCTTCTCGAATCTCAGCCGCCTTGATAGCTGTTTGACTCGCTGCCTTCGCGGCATTGTTCTCAGCGGTGACGAGCTTGTCGATGGCCTGCTCGAAGGGGGCTATGGGGCCGCTTGACGGGGGTCCGCTGGGAGTGGTGTTGTCCTGAAAGGCGGATAAGAGATTGTCGATTCGACTAATGGCGTCCATTTGATTCCTCGAATAATCTAACGGTAATTGAGTTCTAAACTTTAACCACCCATTCCCCCGTCTGTGGAGTGATAAGGGCATTGAATTCCTCATTTCCTTGCAAAAATCACTGTAAATAAGCCATTGGCTAAGCGGGAAGCTGGGGTTGGACTTATTTACTGTGATTTTCCGTTAGAATGACCGTGGAAATTCAACTTGGAGGCCTTTTTGAAGAGCAGTGACTATAAAGAGGTGTTCTTGGCGGAAGCGCGGGAATACCTATCAACCCTGAATAACGCCCTGGTCACCCTGGAGCGCGAGCCCTCCAATACCGAGGCGGTTCACGAGATTTTCCGGGCGGCCCATACCTTGAAGGGGATGTCGGCCACCATGGGATATGAGCCTATGGCTAATTTGACCCACCAAATGGAAACAGTTATGGAACCCATCCGTTCGGGGGCCAAGGGACTTTATCCCGGGTTGGTGGACGCCCTTTTTATCTGTCTCGATCAATTGGAAAAATGGGTTCAGATCCTCTCCTCCAAGGATTCATTGGAGGAAGGCGACCTTGCCGCGACCCTCGCCACACTCCAGGAAGCCTCGAAAACCCTTCGAAACGTTTCGGGCGAAGCCCCTGCCGGGGAAACACCACTGTCCCGGAAAGAATCTCTCGCTTTCTCCTCCTCGGAGAAAGAGGTCGTGGCTCAAGCCCGTATGAATGGTTTCTCGGTTTTCAAGATCACCGTGACCCTCGAGGATCAATGCGTTTTCAAGGCGGTAAGGGCTTTCATGATTCTCAAGGAACTCAATGGGCTGGGGGAAATCGTGAAGAGCCATCCGGAACCCGCTGAAATTGAGAAAGGAAGGTTTGAACGATCGCTCATCCTTATCGTCGTTACGGACATGCCGGCCGAAAGGATTCAAACGGCCTTGGCGGGGATCGGAGAAGTTCAAACCGTCAATATCCAGGATTTCCGGGAAGAAGAGGAGACCGCTGCCGACGAATCCGGAGTGGAAAATGGCGAACAAGGTCCCGCACCCGATCGGCCGGGTTCGGTTCCTCTTGCCTCTGGGGTGGATAAGGCTGCGATTCATGAAGAAAAACCTTTCATCCTTCCCACGGTACGGGTCCACACCACAAAATTGGATAAACTCATGGCCTTGGTGCAAGAACTGGTTATTTCTAAAATCCGGTTTGAACAGGTGGCGATTTCCAAGTCTGTCACCGAACTTTCCGACCCCCTTTCCCAGTTGAACCACATCACCGATGAGCTTCAGGATGAAATCATGAAGGTCCGCCTAATGCCCGTGAAGCAGATTTTCGAGCGTTTTCCGCGCATGGTCCGGGACCTGGCAAAAACCCTCGATAAAAGGGTGAACCTTGAAATGGAAGGGGCGGAGGTCGAATTGGACCGCACGATCATTGAGGAAATGAGCGAACCCTTGGTCCACTTGCTCCGGAACGCCATTGACCACGGTATCGAGGTGCCCGATATCCGGGTACGGGAGGGAAAGGATCCCTACGGTACGATACGCCTGCAGGCCAAGAGGGAGCGCTCTTACGTGGTGATCTCAGTGGTGGACGACGGGCGGGGTATCGATCCCGATCTCGTGCGGCAAAAGGCGGTTCGAAAGGGGCTGGCGACCCCCGAGGACGTGGCACGCCTGACTGATGATGAAGTCGTTCGCCTGATCACCCTTCCCGGTTTCTCGACGGTGGAAAACGCCACCGAAATTTCCGGAAGGGGGGTGGGGGTGGACGTGGCCAAGACGAAAGTCGAGGCCCTGGGGGGAAGCTTTCGCATCCAAAGCCGGAAGGGCTTGGGGACCACCTTCATCCTGAGATTTCCGTTGACCTTGGCCATCATCAAGGCTCTCCTGGTCAAGAGCTGTGGGGAAACCTTCGCCATCCCGGTTGTCAATATCACGGAGACGGTCGAGATCAACCCGGGTGACAAAAAACTCATCCAGCAACAGGAAACCTTCGTGCTGCGGGAAGAAGTCATTCCCCTTTACCACCTTTCGGAACTGCTGGAGTTGGATCCCGCCTTGTCGGTCCCTTCTGGGGAAGATTTCGAGTCGGTCCTTATCACCGAGGTGGGGGATTCTCATGTGGGACTGCTGGTGGATGAGGTGATAGGCCAACAGGAAATCGCGATCAAGTCCTTGGATAAGTTGCTTAAAGGCATCCGGGGTTTTTCGGGCGCCACGATCTTGGGGAGTGGTAAGATAGCCCTTATCCTGGATGTCAACGGCTTGGTGGAGGATTTGAAGGACCGGCGCTTCCAGGCCGAACATTCCCTGCTGGAGAAAGACGGCAAACATGCCGATGCCCGCTCCTAAAATTTTCATGGAAGTTAGAATTCCGCCGGCTTTTTTGAGCCGCCCACAGGGAGAAACGATGCATGTTGCTTAACCTCGATGAATTAACACCTGCCCAGCTGGACGCCCTGAAGGAAGTCGGGAATATCGGCGCCGGCCATGGAGCCACCGCGCTTTCCCAACTGTTGGGCAAGAAGATCAATATTACCGTCCCCAAGGCGAATGTGATTCCCTTGTCGAGGGTTCCCGGCCTGGTGGGAGACCCCAATACCTTGGTTGCCGGCCTCATCCTTTCGATCTTGGGGGACGCCACCGGAAAGATCATCCTCCTTTTCCCACGGGAGTCCGCCCTTTCCCTTTCAGACATGCTCTTGAAGCAGCCTTTGGGGACAACCAAAATCCTTTCCGAAATGGGGCACTCGGCCATCAAGGAGGCGGGCAACATCCTTACAGGGGCCTACCTGAGCGCCTTGAACGAGTTCCTGGGGATGCTTTTGCTCATCTCCGTGCCCACCCTTGTCTTCGACATGGCGGGAGCCTTACTCGGTTCGGTCACGCAGGGTATGGAAGAATCCACAAAAGTAATCTGCATCGAGACTAAATTCATTGACGCCCACGAGGTGATCGGCGGCTACTTTATTTTGGTCCCTGATTCGATCTCGCTTCGCGCCATTTTTCAAGCGATCAAGGTCAGGTAAATTCGAAACTCCCTGGATGTTTGATCTAATTCCCTTGAGATGCCGAGTCATCCAAGCCATTTCCTGAAGTAGCGGGACTCTTGGGGTTGAAATATAATCACTTTGACGAGTCCTGTAAAAGTCTATTAACTTTGGAAAGGTTATCTGAATGTCCGACGCTGTCTTTGCCCAAAAACTCCTCAACCTGTTCAAACCCAAGGCCGTTCCCGGTGATCCTTTTAAAAATGCCTGCAAAGAAATTCTCGCCAAGTACAAGTTTGATTGTGTCTTCTTGGCTTATGCCGGCGCTCCAGAGGAGGCTCCCACTGTGCTTGCCGCCGATGGGAAGACCGAAATCATAGACGCCTGCCTTTACCGCCTGGGAATTGAGGAACGGATTGCCCTCTCGAAAGTGACCATGAAGACCTACTCCGATATCACGGGGAAACCGGTTTTCAACAAGGCTGGCTCCTTAAGAATCCAAAAGCCCAACGGTGGAATCTTCTTCGTCTTTCATCGTCCGAAACAGGATTTCTTGCTTTTGGGATGCGCCCACCAGGACCCCAAGGCCTACGACCAGGAACTGCAAAACGATCTTCGGGATCTTTGGGAACCATTGAAAATCGTGCTGTGCGATGCGGCGAGGAAGCCCAAATCAGTGGAAAAGGGCATGGAACCCCAAGCGCCGCCCGCGCTGGACAAGGAATCGCCGGGATTGGACCTTAAGTTCTCTGAATCCGCCTCTACTTTATCTCCGGCCGCGATTCCGCCTGCCGCTAAAGCGGTTCCGACTTCGAAACCCATGATGAAAGGGGATGACCGAAAAAGGCCCGTCATCCTTGTGGATGAGGTCACCCGTTTGTTCAACAAGGATTATTTCGAGGAATGCCTCGGCATCGAAGTCGAGCGGGCTAAGCGCTATTCCCGCAATGTCAGCCTTTTATTCTTAAGTGTGGCCCCGATCGAGGGATCGGGGGTCCTGGCCGACGACCGGGCGATCGCCAATCAGGTAGCCGAAATCCTCAATAAAAGCCTGCGGCGTGTGGATATCATTTGCCGCCTGGAAAACAATAAATACGGCATCATCCTTCCTGATACGGCCAATAACACTTATGGGGTTATCGCCAAGAGGATTTTCAAGTTTTTTAAGCAGATCATGGGGGATGCGCCACCCGTGTTCCTGAACATCAGCGCCTCCACCTATCCCAAGCACGCGGGGAATCACTTTTTGCTTTACGAAAACACCGACAAATTGCTCACCCAAGCCCAGGGAGTTGGTCCCAACAAAGCGGTGCTTCCGGAATAAAATTTCTTTTTCCTTCTTGACCCGGTATGAGGCTGGACTAACCATGAACCAAAGAGAAACTCTATTAGCCCTGCATTTGACGGGGGTCGTCGGACCGCGCCGCTTAAAATCCATTCGCGAAGCATTTTCCGAAATTTCCGATGTTTTTGGCGCATCCGAGGATCAGTTGTCCAAATTGCCGGATTGGACGGTTTCCGCCGCCCAAAAGGTCCTGGGGACACGGGAACCCTTGAAGCGGGTGGAGCAGGAAGTGGAAAAGGCTGAAGCTCAATCCATCAAGGTTTTGGTGGAAGGTTCACCCGAATTTCCGAAGGTTTTTGAGCATCTTTATGATCCACCATTCGTCCTTTGGAGGGTGGGGAACTTCCTTCCGGAAGACGAGAATGCCATTTCGGTTATCGGCTGTCGAAAGCCCAGCGCGTACGGACGCCAGGCCGCGCTCAAGCTATCGGAAGACATCGCCAAGGCCGGTTATACCGTGGTATCGGGTCTCGCCCGTGGCATCGACTCTCTCGCCCATATCGGGGCGCTTAAATACCCCCAAGGCCGTACAATCGCTTTTTTGGGCAGTGGCTTATTGAATATGTATCCTCCCGAGAACCGCAAGCTTTCCTTTGAAATCGCCGAAAGAGGAGCGGTTTTCAGCGAATATCCACTCATGGCGAAGCCCCTTGCCATGCATTTTCCCCAAAGAAACCGGCTGATTAGCGGCGCCGGCAAAGGACTCTTGGTGGTGGAAGCCAAGAAGGACAGCGGATCCTTCATTACCGTGGACCACGCCATGGAGCAAGGGAAACCGGTTTTCGCCGTCCCAGGGCCCATTACCCACACCGAGTCGGAGGGTGCCCACGCCTTGATCCAACAGGGGGCCAAATTGGTCATGGGCGTGGAGGACATCTTCCATGAGCTCCAGGATATGCGGGCGGAAACGGTTTTTCGTTCCCGCAAATCCAGGCCAGCGGGATTGGCCGTGCCGCTGGAAAGTTTGTCCGAGGAAGAGCGGAAAATACTGGAAAAACTTTCTTATTCCCCCATCCACGTGGATCTTTTGATGCGTGAGACACAACTGGTCCTGCGGCGTTTGAACGAACTTCTTCTGGCGCTGGAGATGAAGGGGTTGGTCCAACAAGCTCCTGGACATTGCTATTTCCGGGTTTGATTTCCCGCTTTTTCCTCCCCCTTTTCAAAGAGGTTCTCCCAATTTTTTGAAGCTTCAAAAGCCCCGTTCCTGGTGCAATACCACGCATTTGGGGAAAGTTTTGTTTTTTGGTTCTCGCCCGCCGGAATTTGGAAAACTTGACAAACCGGTGCGCCTCTCCCTATTCTTGCGCAAGTCGTCCCAACCGTTTGTCGAACCCATCAAGCGACACTTATTCGACGTTCACCGGAGAAATCAGTGGCCAAGGCCAAGACAAAAAAAGAAGCCGCCAAAAAGCTTGTTATCGTCGAGTCGCCCTCTAAAGCGAAAACCATTAATAAGTATCTCGGGACTGATTATGTTGTCCTCGCTTCCAAAGGCCACTTGATCGACCTTCCCAAGAGCAAACTGGGAGTGGACGTGGAGAAGAATTTCGAGCCCCAGTACATTCCCATCCGGGGCAAGGCTTCCATCATCAAGGAACTCAAGAAAGCGGCCGGGAAAGCCTCGGCCATTTACCTGGCGGCGGACCCCGACCGGGAGGGAGAGGCCATCGGGTGGCACAACAGCAATTTCCTTAGCACACTTGAAACGGACCCAACCATCCATCGGCTGCGCCTGAATGAGATTACGAAACCGGCCATCGAGGAGGCCATCCAACACCCGAGCGACGTGGACTTGAATATGGTCAATGCCCAGCAGGCCCGGCGGGTGCTCGACCGGTTGGTGGGCTATGGTATTTCGCCCCTCTTATGGCGCAATATTCGACGGGGTCTTTCGGCGGGGCGGGTCCAGTCCGTGGCCCTGCGCTTGATCTATGAACGGGAAAAGGAAATCACGGGATTTAAACCTGTCGAGTATTGGACCCTCGAAGCCGATTTCTTGACCCAGGACAACCGGCTCATCCGCACCAAATTAGCCAAGCTGAAGGGCGAGAAACCCGACTTGAAAACCCAGGAGGAAACCCAGGCCCTGATTGAGAGGCTGAAAGGGGCGGATTTCAAGGTTTCGGCAGTCCTGCACCGCGACAAATCCAAAAAGCCTCCCATGCCCTTTACGACCTCCAAACTCCAACAGGAGGCTTACAAGCAATTAAGGTTCGGGGCCCGCAAGACCATGTCCATCGCCCAAGGGCTTTACGAGGGTATTGAGGTGGGGGAATCGGGCCCGGTGGGCTTGATTACCTATATGAGAACGGATTCCAAGAGAATCTCACCCGAGGCCAAGGCCGAGGCTGCCAAATATATCCAACAAACCTACGGTGACAAGTACCTGAGTCCCGGGGACCGGGATACCTCCAGCAAGGGCAAGATACAAGACGCACACGAGGCCATCCGGCCCACTTCCGTTTTCCGTACCCCCGACCAGATGAAATCCTTTCTCACCCCCGAGCAGTTCAAGCTTTACCAGCTCATTTGGGAGGATTTCCTTGCCAGCCAGATGAGCAACGCCCAATACCGGGAGACGAGCGTTGAAATCAGCGGCGCAGACGCGGTTTTCCGGGCCACGGGAACGGAGACTGTTTTTGACGGTTACACCAAAGTTTACGAGGAAGCGGCCGACGAAGACAAAAAGGAAGCCGAACCTGGGGCCGAAGAAACCGAGGAAGTGAACCCCAATAAGCTCTCCGGCATCGAGGAAAACCAGAAGATGACCTGGAAGGAGCCCGTTCCCGAACAGCACTTCACCCAGCCCCCGCCCCGTTATACCGACGCCTCGATGGTCAAAACCCTCGAGGAAATGGGTATTGGACGCCCCTCTACCTACGCCCCGACGCTCGAAACCATCCAGGCCCGGCATTACGTCAAGAAAGAGAACGGCCGGTTTTTCCTGGCTGAACTGGGCAATTTGGTGTTGGAACTCTTAATGAAGAATTTCCCGGTCATCCTGGACTACGACTTCACCGCCAAGATGGAAGGGGAATTGGACCAGGTGGAATCGGGAGAGCAGGAGTGGAAGAAGGTTATCGGGGATTTCTACGCGCCCTTCAAGGACACCCTGGCCGAAGCCGAGAAGCTGATGGGTGAGGAAAAAAGTAAGATCGAAGTGGTGACCGACATCCCCTGCGAGAAGTGCGGCCAGATGATGATCGTCAAGTGGGGACGGCACGGGAAGTTCCTGGCCTGCTCCAAGTACCCCGAATGCCAGAACACTAAGAGCCTCAAGGAGACGACCGACGGTTCCATCCAAGTGGACACGGACACCAAGACGGACGAGAAATGCCCCAAGTGCGGGGCGGACATGGTGGTTAAGATGGGGCGGTTTGGGAAGTTCCTCGCCTGTTCCCGCTACCCCGAATGCAAGACGGCCAAGCCCATCTCGCTCGGCATCAAGTGTCCCCTGGGCTGCGGCGGGGAAGTGGTCTCCCGAGGATCTCGCCGGGGTATTTTTTACGGATGCAACAAGTACCCCGACTGCAAATTCATCTCCTGGTACAAGCCGGTCAATCGGGCCTGTCCCCAATGCTCCAATCCTTACCTGGTGGACAAATACCTGAAGACCCTTGGACCGCACATCGCCTGTCCCAACAAGGAATGCGACTACAAGGAATTCCCAAAGTCCGAAGCCGCTCCCGAGGCCGCGCCAACGACAGGTTGACCACCAAGCCCCCCAAGATCACCAAGAAAGATTTTTTCTTTCTTTCGGTTTCACATAGAATGAAACATCTTATCTTTTGCCTCCCTTGGTGCCCTTGGTGCCCTTGGTGGTGAAAATCCGAGGTGCCGTTTTGAAGGAATCCATCCAAAAAGCCAGGGTCCTCGTCGAGGCTTTTCCCTATATCAAGCAATGGTCGGGCCGCACGGTTGTCGTCAAGTATGGGGGCAGCACACGGGGCGGGGTCGAGGAACTTCGGAATACCCTCCAGGATATCGTGTTGATGAAATTCGTCGGAATGAGGCCCGTGGTGGTGCATGGAGGGGGAAAAGACATCTCCCGAGCCATGGAGAAACTCGGAATCAACCCCCATTTCGTGGACGGTTTGCGGGTCACCGACCTTCCAACGATGAAAGTGGTGGAAAAGGTCCTGGGCGGCAAAATCAACAGGCAATTGGTAACTCTCATCCATCAGTTGGGCGGAAGGGCAGTAGGGCTTTCGGGTAAGGATGGGGCCATGCTCCAGGCCACCCGGGTCAAATCCAAAACCGGCAAGGATATCGGTTACGTAGGGAAGGTTTCGAAAGTGAACACCCTCGTTCTTCACAGCCTGGACCGGGCGCAATTCATTCCGGTCATCGCCCCGATGGGCGTCGGCAAGGATGGGCATACCTATAACGTGAACGCGGATGAGGCGGCGGGTGCTATTGCCGGGGCGCTGAAAGCCGAAAAATTGGTTTTTTTAACGGATGTACCTGGCATCTGCCGCAAGAAGGATGATCCTCAAAGCCTTATATCGACATTGAAGGTTGGTGAAATCCCCAGCCTCATGAAAAAGGGTGTGATCTCCGGGGGAATGATCCCGAAGGTCGAGGCCTGTCTCCAGGCCGTGAAATCCGGCGTGCACAAGACCCACATCATTGACGGCACTTTGCCCCATGCGCTTCTTTTGGAAATCTTCACACCCCAAGGGGTTGGGACCGAAATCATTCCGTAATTCCGATTCATTCTCTTTTTAACCCTTTGGAACGCCATTAAACCGTCATTTTCCGCAAGCACTAGACTGAAAGTCCTCTAAACCCAACTACCTGTGGTATAATTCGGCCCTCTGCACGACACCTACAACCGGTTGAGGAGTTTTTCATGAAGTGCCCTTTTTGTGGACATCAAGAAGACAAGGTCATGGACTCAAGACCTAGTAAGGGCGGGTCCGCGATCCGCCGGCGCCGGGAATGCCTGAAATGCGAGAAACGCTTCACCACCTACGAGCAAATCGAGGAAATCCTTCCCATGGTGGTGAAAAGGGACGGTCGCCGCGAGCCCTTTGACCGCCTGAAGATTGTGGCGGGTGTCCGCAAGGCCGTGGAAAAGCGCCCCGTTTCTTCCGAGAAGATCGAATCCCTGGTGGACGACATCGAGAATGTCTTGATGGAACGGTCGGCCAAGGAGATCAATTCCACGGAAATTGGGGAAATGGTCATGAACCGGCTCAAGGACCTGGACGACGTGGCTTACGTGCGCTTCGCCAGCGTTTACCGCCAGTTCAAAGACATCAATGCTTTCATGGATGAAGTTAAGAAAATGTTGAGCCGCAAAGGCTGAACGGCAGTTAACGGCAAAAGCCATCGGCGGCCGCTAGTCGAGCACTGAAGACCAATCAAAAAAATTAAAAGGTAAAACCATGGCGAAAATCATTCCGTTTCGCGGCTTGCACTATTCAAAACAAAAAACCTCGAGGCTCTCGAAAGTGATGGCGCCGCCTTACGACGTCATCTCCAATGAGCAAAAGAGGCAGTTGAAAGGGGCCGACCCGCACAATGTCATCCGACTCATCATCGGTAATCCGAGTCACGCCACCCACACGGCGGCGGACTACAAGAGCGCTCAAAAGAACTTCAGCGATTGGCGTAAGAAAGGGGTGCTGGAGCGTGACTTCCAGCCGGCGATCTATGTTTATCAACAAGTTTTCAAAGTTAATGGCAAGACTTACCACCGAACAGGCTTTATTGGGTTGTCTCAGCTAACCCCCTTCGGTAAGAAAAAAGGTGGGATCCTGGCCCATGAGCATACCTTGAGCGGCCCCAAGGCCGACCGGCTGAAATTGATGAAGGCCTGCCACGCCAATTTCAGCTGTATTTTTTCCCTTTATCCCGATAAGTCGGGTGTGGAGGGTCTCCTGAAAAAGATCGTCTCCCGGAAGCCGGAGATGACGGTGAATTTTCCTGGTGACATCCAGAACCGGGTCTGGAAAATGACGGACCCCAAATGGATAAAGACGCTGCAGTCTAAAATGAACAACGAAACCCTCTTTATCGCCGATGGCCACCATCGTTATGAGACGGCCCTGGCTTTCCAGGAACACTGTTCCCAATGGAACAAGGGGAAGTTGGGGAGCCGTCCCTTTGATTATGTGATGATGATGTTCGTCGCGATGGACGACCCGGGGCTTGT
>DATKOC010000116.1:0-13575 GCA_035524855.1 bacterium | reverse complement strand
CGATCGGATTATCACTTATTGGGCTAAAGAAGCCGCGAGATTGTTCCACTAATAAGTCGTTCGCTGCTGAAATCCAGCTTTTGAGGATAAATGAAAAAGCCATTGCACATGGACCGTTCCGAGAAACTTTTCGAGCTGGCCCAAAAACACCTGGTGGGTGGGGTCAACAGCCCGGTGCGGGCATTCAAAGGGGTGGGCGGGACACCTTTGTTCATCCAGAGGGGCAAGGGCCCATTCCTTATTGACGTAGACGGTAACCGCTACCTGGACTTGGTGGGGTCCTGGGGACCCCTCATCCTTGGGCATCTGCAAACCGATGTGGTCAACGCCGTTAAACGCGCCTTGCGGAAAGGGTTTACCTTCGGGGCGCCCTCGCCCCTGGAAACCGAGTTGGCCCTTTGGGTCAAGAAAGCCTATCCTTCCATCGAGAAAGTCCGCTTTGTCAGCTCGGGAACGGAAGCCACCTTCAGCGCCATCCGGCTAGCTCGGGCCACAACCAACAAAAAACGTATCGTGAAGTTCGATGGTTGCTACCACGGACACGGGGACAGTCTTTTAGTGGCGGCGGGAAGCGGGCCGGCGACCTTGGGGCTTCCGGACAGCCCGGGGGTACCCGAGGAAATCGCCGCCCTGACCCTCAGTGTCCCCTATAACGATTTGGGGGCGGTCCAGTCGGCCTTCGCGAAGTTTAATGACATCGCGACGGTGATTGTGGAACCCATCGCGGGCAACATGGGTCTCGTCCCCCCAAAAGCCGGGTTCCTTCAGGGGTTACGGGAAATCACCCAAAAGAACGGCGCTATCCTTATCTTCGACGAGGTGATGACGGGGTTCCGGGTGGCTTTCGGTGGCGCCCAGGAACTTTACGGGGTTAAGCCCGATTTAACTACCCTAGGAAAAATCCTTGGTGGCGGGATGCCGGTGGGAGCCTATGGGGGCAGGGAAGACTTGATGAACCGCGTCGCGCCCGAAGGATCCGTGTACCAAGCTGGAACCCTATCCGGTAACCCATTGGCCATGGCGTCTGGAATCGCCACGCTCAAAAAATTGTCGGATACAAAGGTCTATGTCGCCTTGGAAACTTCGGCGGCATTCGTGGAAGAGGGCATTCGCCGGGCGATACAAAAAGCGGGGGTAAAGGCCGTCTTCCAAAGGGTGGGAAGCATGGCCACTTTGTTCTTTACGTCCGCGCCGGTCACGAATTATGACGAAGCCAAAAATTGCGACCGCGGCCGTTATTCTGAATTCTTCTGGGCCATGGCTCGAAGGGGTGTTTACCTTCCGCCTTCGCAATTTGAGGCCTGGTTTTTTTCAGCCGCCTTGTCCAAGGATCACCTAAAAAAAATCGTCAAATCCGTTGAAGAAAGTTTGAAGGAAATCGCTTAAAATAACTCAACTTCTTCCCGGTCACCATTCCCAGGAGGTGTGGCTTGAAAAAAGGTCAAATCCGTCGGGTCGGTACGCTTTTTGCCATGTCGGTTTTGTTAGCCTTGGGATTTGCCGGCCACGCCCAGTTGTTCGCGGACGTTGAAATTGACCTGGATGAGGCGTCGAGTATGCCCACTGCTACGCCCGTGCCGGCCAAAGCGGCTCCCGCTCCCGCCGCAAAGGCGCTCCCCACACAGGCCCCCGCCGTAAAGCCGACCGCCGCTCCCCAAAATACTCCGGTTCCGGAAACTGAAGAAAGCGGGAAAAACGGGGTGGAATCATCCGCTCCGGAGGCCTCTTCCGGGGATATGGACAATGAAAAGACGGCCGCCGAAGAATCCGAGGTGAAAGAAGGGCAGGAGGTGGAGTCCGAGGAAGCCGCGTCGGCCCCCGAAATTATCCACGGTCAATTAAAGATGAAGGATATCTACGAGGCGGGTAAAAGGGCCTATCAGGAGAAAGAGTATGACCAGGCCCTTAAGTATTGGAAAAAGGCCGTGGCGAAGAAGGACAGATATACCCCATCGTTTTACTATGCCGAAGCTTACGCCATGATGGGGGTTATTTACCAGTTCCACATCATCCACTACAGGGACGCCTATAACTGCTACAAAAACGCCCTCAAATACGAGAGGAAGAACGAGACGGCGAGGAAGCACATCAAAGAAGTCAAACGAAAGCTGAATAAGTAAACGTGACTAAAAAATCCGGTCTTTCATTTTGGGGCGCTCTTTTTTTCTGCTTTGGAATTGCCGCCTTATGCCGCGCGGATGTTTCGCCCGTTTCGTTTACCCTTTTCGGCGCCTACGGCCAACCGGTCTATCCTCCCGTTTTATCCCGCGCCGCCGCGGACGGTTTGGGACTGAACGCTCTTTTGGAGGTGAATCCCACCTCCTACAATTCGCTGGGTTTGGGTTACGAACAAATCACTTTTTTCGGTCCTAACGCCACCAAGTTCACCGTCCCCCTGGCCAATTTTGAGGCCCGGGTTTTCCCGATGGAGAACGAAAAGAAGAAATTCTCACCCTACGCTTATTGTGGATTGGGGCTCAATCTTTCCTCCGGCGCCTGGCAGGGGCCATTACAATTGAAGGCTGGAATCGGGAGCCGAATTTCCATCGCCGGCCCCGTTTACTTTGACCTGGCGGTGGGGAGCCATTGGATCCAGGCCCCGAATGATTTCCAGTATGTGGATGTGAGGTATGGGCTGAGTATTTCCCTCCAAGACAAACCTTCGCCGACCCCCACTCCCGCGCCGCCGACCATGACACCGACGCCTAGTCCCACCGCGACGCCCCAACAGGCCTGGACGCCGCAAGCCACTCCGACTATCCAGGAAACAGTGACCACCATAGAGATTCCTTCCGAGCCCGTTACCACCTTGGCCCAGGTGAAGAAATACTATCGCTTAGGCATGAACGCCTTTCTGGCGAAGAATTACGCTCTTTCCCTTAAGTTGTTGAAGAAATCCATCGCGGTGAAGGAAATCCACGGGGCCGCGTACTATTACGCGGAAACCTACGCCACGATCGGCGTGATTTACGAGTTCCACGCGCATAAGGTAAAGGATCACGACCAAAAGGCCTTGATGTATTACCGGAAGGCACTGGCCATTGATCCTTCGACCAAGTCCGCCAAAACCTACTACAAGAAATTAAAGGCCAGGGTGACGAGGGAAACGAGGCTTAAGAAGAAGGGCATGAGAAAATTAAGGGAAAAGCCGGCTCCGAGCTCCGGAGCCGAGCCCGCCGCAACACCCACTCCATCTGAAATGACGATTGACATGTCTTCGGCGGGTTCGGACTCCGATAATTCGAAGGCGAAAGGCGCCTCGGCTGGACAAGCGACGCCCACCTCGCAGAATGCGCCCGAAAAAAGTAAATAAGGAAGTCCCAAGACCATCAAGGCCTAATTTACGAGCTGCCGGATACGCTCGATCTTAGTGGCTTTCCCCGTTTCCTTGTCCACTGAAACCACGGCCGCCTGGAAGAGATAGGGCATTTCCTCGGATACCTCGAATCTTGAGGGTGTCCCGGTGAGGAACCTCGAAAGAACCTGCTGCTGCTTCATGCCGATGACTGAGTTAGGCGATCCCGACATACCGATATCTGTCAAATAGGCCGTTCCTCCGGGAAGTATCTCCTCGTCCGCGGTCATGACATGGGTATGGCTTCCGGTGACGGAGCTGACCCTTCCGTTCAAGTACCAACCCATGGCCCTTTTCTCGCTGGTCGCCTCGCAGTGCATGTCCACCAAGATAATCCTAGCCTTGCCTTGGATTTCCGAGAGGGCCTTGTCGGCGCTCTTAAAAGGGCAGTCGATGGGATACATGAAAACCCGCCCCATGAGGTTCAAGACCGCGACCGGTGTGCCTTTACAATCGAAGACGCCCAAGCCCGAGCCCGGGTTTTCGCTCGGATAGTTGTGGGGGCGCAGTAGACGGGGGTCCTTCCCCAGGATTTCCCTCACTTCTTTTTTTGCCCAAATGTGGTTTCCGCTCGTCACCACATCCACGCCGGTCTCGAGAAGGCTTTTGAAGGAATCGGGCTGGATGCCGACCCCACCCGCCATGTTCTCTCCGTTGGCCACGACAAAATCAATGGCGTAGTCATTCTTGACGCGGGCCATGCATTGATGGACCGCATGGCGGCCGGGTTTGCCGATGATATCGCCGATGATGAGGATGTTCATCTCAACCCCTATTTACCACCTAGGCACCAAGGGTGCCAAGGGAGGATGGAATAATTTGGGAATGGATCAAAGGGTAACATTTATACCATTTCGACACAGGATTTTTTAAGGCTAAATGAATAAATCTGTCTTGGTGCCTTAGCCGTCATTTGCCTTTGCAATATGTGAATTCCTTTTCGGTCAGCAAGGCATCCATGGGGAAATCCTCGGAAGTGTAAGGAACCTGATCAATAATCTGGAAAGAATAGGCGAGGCCGACCACTAGGGCGGATTCCTTGATTTGGGGAAGGACGTGGTCGTAATAGCCCTTACCAAACCCCAAGCGATTGCCCAAACGGTCAAAAACGAGGCCTGGCACCAAAACCAAATCCAGCATTCCCCAAGGAGCGGGTTGGCCTTCCGCCGGCTCCAAGATGCCGTAGGCTCCGGGTTTTAGGTTCTTGAGGTCTTGGATGGGGAAGTACTCAAAGTGTGTCTTGGCCGCGGTCACCCTCGGCAGGAAAAGTTTCTTGCCGGCTTTCAGGGTTCCTTCTAAAACTTGGAGTGTGTTGATCTCATTGGGGGTGGAGGCGAAGGCCCCGATGCCCGACGCTTTCTTGTATTCCTTTAATCCCCTAAGGATGGACCAAATGCTCTGGGAGGCCGCCTCGGCCATGCCGGGATTAACCTGCGCCCGGAGTTCCTTCAGCTTTTCCCGAAGGACCGCCTTTTTCTCGTTGATGGGATCGTAAGAACCGCCGGGCTGGCTCATGGCGAGGGTCCTTTCGGTGGTTGGCTCGCCCCTAACTCCTCCAAATGCTCCAACCAGGCTTTGATCTTGGCCTCATAACCCAAGGTGGTGGGGATGTAATAGTTTCGGGGTTGGGTAACATATTCCTGCTTAACGTAGTGGCCCGGATGATCGTGGGCATATTGGTAGCCCTGCCCGTGTCCCAGCACCTTGGCGCCGGGGTAATGGGCGTCCCTGAGATGGGTGGGGACTTCCTTGGTGGTTTCTTTTTGAACGTCCTCGATGGCTTTTTCCAATCCCATATAGGCCGCGTTGCTTTTGGGGGCGCAAGCCAGGTAAACCGTGGCTTGGGCTAGGGGAATCCGCCCTTCGGGAAGGCCGATAAATTCCAGGGCTTGTTGGGCGGCCACGGCCACCGTGATGCCCTGAGGGTCGGCATTTCCCACGTCCTCGGCCGCGGAGATGACCAGCCTGCGGGCGATGAAGCGCGGGTCCTCGCCGGCGTATATCATCTTGGCCAGCCAATAGAGGGCGGCGTCCGGGTCCGAACCCCGGATGCTCTTGATGAAGGCGGAAATGGTGTCGTAATGCTGGTCGCCCGCAGCGTCATATTGAACCATGCGCTTCTGTATGGATTCCTGGGCGACATCCAATGTAAAGCGGATCACGCCTTCCCCGTCCGGCGGTGTCGTCAAGACCCCTACTTCCAGGGCGTTCAGGAGGGTCCGGGCGTCGCCGGAGGCGGCTTTGAGCAAATGGGCACGGGCATCGGGCGCCAAGTCCACCTTGTGCTTGCCCAAACCCCTTTGGGGATCGGCGAGGGCCCGATCCAGTATCACCGAGAGGTTTTTCCCGTCCAGGGGGCGCAGTTCGCAAACCCGGGAACGGGAAAGCAGGGCCGTGTTCAGGGCAAAGAAAGGGTTCTGGGTGGTGGCGCCCACCAGGAGAATGGCCCCCTGTTCCAGGTGGGGAAGCAGGGCGTCCTGCTGGCTTTTGTTGAAATGGTGAATCTCGTCCAGGAAGAGAATCGTCGTTTGCTGGTAAAGCTTCTTAGCCTCGGCGGCCTCATCGAAGACCTTCCTCAAGTCGGCCAGCCCCGAGGTGACTGCGTTCAAGGCGGTGAAGCGGCTTTTCGTCCGGCGGGCGATCAAACGGGCGAAGGCGGTTTTT
The DNA here is from genome assembly GCA_035524855.1 of bacterium. Lineage (GTDB taxonomy): Bacteria > Oederibacteriota > Muellerivitia > Muellerivitales > Muellerivitaceae > DATKOC01. Next base: position 7,556 of record DATKOC010000116.1, on the reverse strand, counting down.
CCCGTGCCGGGGGGGCCGTAGAGGATCAGGGAGACAATGCGGTTGGATTCCAGCAAACGACGAAGTAATTTCCCCGGCCCCAAAAGATGTTCCTGGCCCACGTATTCCTCGAGGGTTCGGGGGGACATGCGGATAGCGAGGGGACGGGAAGGGGATTCCTCGGCGGCGGATTCGAATAAGTCCATTTGATCACGAGAGGCAATTTTGAATTATGAATTTTTAATTGTGAATTGTGGTAAATTCCGATGGTTGCTGCCACCGAAAACATTTCAATAACTCAAAACTCCAAACTTATAACTCCTAACTTTCTTCCCCGGGGGGGAAGAAGTGGGCCCCCGCCTGTGCCGGTCAAACTAGTACTCTCTTGAGGCCTGACTAAGTCAGGTGGGCGCCCGATCAAACGGTTCATCCGCTTCCGAAGAAGACTATCCCCGATTGGTTTAAGGCACCCGTTTTTGTTTTTTGTGGCTCAAGATTTCCCAGCCCGAGGTCGAACACCGCAGAAGGCTTGAAAATATTCTAGACCCGCCCGAGTTGTTGTCAAGGAAAGTCGTGTTTCGACAATATTGAAAGAATTACCAGCCGGTGAAAAAATCAATGGTTGAGAATTCTGGGCCGCTATAAGAAAATGCTCCGCAGTCATCGAGGTGGAACATGATGAAAGTCCGAGTCCAATCCTTTTCCGCGCCCAGGTGGATCATTCCCGTTCTTTTCTTGGTCGCTTTGGCGCTCATTCCCTTTTTCTTCGCGGTGGCCTTGGCTTTGGCCGCGGCGGCGGTTGGTTTCACGGTTTTTCGCTCACTCCTTCCGGCCCCGGGCGGGGCCGCTTTCGGCCAACCGGATTCCACGAGGATGAACCGGCGTTTTGAGGGTTCGGGCTCCAAGGTGATTGACGCGGATTACGAGGTAAAGGACGAGAATGGCCAAGTCTAACGGCTCTAAGACCACCAAGGCCCCAGCCGCCAACCACCGGGCTAAACCGGCGGGCAAGAGCACCGCCGAGTTCGAGGGCCACAAAGGCCATCGCACGGATGACTTCAAGCTTTCCTTCCAGGAAAACCTCAAATACCGCCTGGTGAAGGAGCCCAATACCGCGACGGACTATGACCGTTACTTGAGCTTGGCCTACGCCGTTCGAGACCGCCAGGTGGAAAACTGGGTCGCCACCCAGAAAACTTACCGGGATAAGAAAGTCAAACGCGTTTATTACCTTTCCCTCGAGTTCCTCATGGGCCGAACCCTCGGGAACTCGGTGATCAATCTCCAGGTGGAAGACAATGTTTCCAAGGCCCTACAGGAGCTTGGCACGAGTTTCGAGGAGTTACGCGAAGCCGAATTGGACGCGGGGCTCGGCAATGGCGGCTTGGGCCGCTTGGCCGCCTGCTTTATGGATTCACTCGCCACCCTTGAAATTCCGGCTTACGGCTACGGCATCCGCTATGATTACGGCATTTTCCGCCAAAAGATCGTGCGGGGTTACCAGGTGGAAGAGCCGGACGAGTGGCTGACCCACGAGAACCCCTGGGAAGTGGCCCGCCATGAGTACACCTACCGGGTCAGGTTCGGGGGCAAGGTTGTCCAGCGAACCAACCGCTTCGGCAAGCTGGTCTTCGATTGGGTGGACACCGAGGATGTCCTGGCGACGGCTTACGACACCCCTATCCCCGGCTACGGGAATAAGACCGTCAACAACCTGCGCCTCTGGTCGGCCAAGGCCACCGAGGAATTCGACCTGGACTTCTTCAACAAGGGCAATTACTACGCGGCCACGTCCAAGAAAACCGAAACGGAGTCCATCTCGAAGGTTCTCTATCCCAACGACAACAGCCCAGAGGGCCGCGAACTGCGGCTCAAACAGCAATATTTCTTCGTTTCCGCCTCGCTCCAGGACATCCTCCGGCGCTTCCGCCGGGAGCATATGGACCTAAGGGAACTGCCCGACGCGGCGGCCATCCAATTGAACGACACCCACCCCAGCATCGCCATCCCGGAACTCATGCGCCTGATGCTGGACGTGGAGGGGCTGGATTGGGACCAGGCGTGGGAAATGACCAAGGCCATTTTTGGCTATACCAACCATACCCTCCTACCGGAGTCCCTGGAAAAATGGCCCTTGAGCCTCTTTGGGCGTCTTTTTCCCCGTCACTTGCAGATCATCCAGGAAATCAACGCGCGGTTCCTCCGCGAGGTGGCCAACCGCTATCCCGGCGACACGGACCGCCTCCGCCGGATGTCCATTTTCGAGGAAGGCGCTGATCCCCACGTACGGATGGCCTACATGGCCATCGTGGGCAGCCATTCGGTCAACGGTGTCTCGGCCCTTCACTCCGACCTGTTGAAAACCACGGTCGTACCCGACTTTTACGACATGTACCCGGAGAAGTTCAACAACAAGACCAATGGGATCACCCAACGGCGTTGGTTGAAAAAATGCAACCAGGGCCTCGCGCAGTTGATCACCTCCCGGATCGGGGACAAGTGGATCACCGATCTTTCCCAACTTCGGAAGCTTGAGAAGTTCGCCTCGGAAAGGAAATTCCAGGAGGAGTGGAGGGAAGTGAAGGCCTTCAACAAGGAGAAGCTGGCGGGGCTCATCGCCGCGGAACAGCGGCTGGCCGTCAACTCCGACTCCATGTTTGATGTCCAGGTCAAGCGGATCCACGAGTACAAGCGCCAGCTGTTGAACGCCCTCCACTTAATCACCCTCTACATGCGCATCAAGGCCGACCCCAAGAGGGACATCACGCCCCGCACGGTCATCTTCGGCGGCAAGGCCGCGCCGGGCTACCTGCAAGCCAAGCTCATCATCAAGTTCATCAACTCGATCGCGGAGGTCGTGAACCAGGACCCCCAAATCAAGGGGAAACTCATGGCCGTCTTCATGCCGAACTACCGGGTATCCCAGGCGGAGAGGATCATCCCCGCCACGGACCTTTCGGAGCAGATTTCCACCGCTGGCAAGGAAGCCTCGGGGACCGGCAACATGAAGTTCGCCTTGAACGGGGCCCTGACCATTGGAACCTTGGATGGGGCGAACGTGGAGATTGGTGAGGAAGTGGGAAGTGAAAACATCTTTATTTTTGGGCTCAAAGCCGATGAGGTCGCCAAGTTGAGGCGGGAAGGGTATAACCCGAAGGATTACTATGAAAAGTCGCCCGAACTTAAGAGCGTGATGGATCTCATCTCCAGCGGCTTTTTCTCACCCGAAAACCCGGGTCTCTTCCAGCCTATCTTCGACAGCCTGATGAACCACGACGAGTACATGCTGCTGGCCGATTTTGACGCTTATGTGGAGTGCCAGGACCGGGTTTCGGAACTCTACCGGGACCAAGCCAAATGGACGCAGATGGCTATTTTAAACGTGGCCCGGATGGGGAAATTCTCAAGCGATAGGACTATCCAGGAATATTGCGACGAGATTTGGCAGGTTAAACCCGCGCACATCGAATAAGGTGGCGGTTTTAGTCGAGGATCGCGTCGATCTTCTTGAAGAGGGATTGGATTCTTTCCTCGGTGGGAAGGAAGTCCTCGGCGATTTTGGGGGCAGGGGCCGGCGTGGGTGTTGGCGGGGTCTTTTTGGCTTTCTCCAACTCTTCCCGAACTTGTTTCATTTCGGCGGCCAGGTGGTCTAATTTGGCCTTAAGGTCCTTGATTTCGGCCTGGGCCTCGTCATTCAACCCTTCGGCGGCGGACAAATCCTCCTTCGCTTTCTCTAGTTGGGGCCGTAGGGCCTGAAGTTCCCCGGTCATCTTGTCCTTGGCCCTGGAAAATTCTTCCGCGTTTCTTTTGACCGTCTCCAACTGTTGTTTAACTTTCTCCAACTCCGGCTGGAGGTGGCCGGTCTTCTTGGAGGTTTCCTCCATTTCTTTCTTCATCCTGGCCAACTCCGCGGCCGCTTCCTCGTGGTGTTTTTTACTCTCGGAGGCTTCCGCCTTGGCTTTGTCCACCTGCTCCTTCAACTCCAAAGTGTGTTTCAGGGAACCGTCGGAGGATTTCTTCATTTCCAGCAGATTTTTCTCGAGGGTTTCGATCAGCTTCAAATTCTCGGTTTTGGCCTTCTCCAGGCGATGAAGTTCGTCGGCGATATTCATGGAGGCCAGGATGGCCACCTTGGCGGCGGGGGCGGAGGATTTCTTGCCGATCTCGGCCATGCGGCCGTCCACGAATTTGGCCAAATCGGCGATATATTGCGGGTCCGCTTCGCCCTTGAGGGTGTATTCGTTGCCGTAGATATTGACGGTGACCGACTTTTTCTCGCTCATTTAAACCTCAAGCTTCAAGTCTTTGGCCAGCGATTCAATGCGTTCCAGGTTGTTTTTGACCTGCCGCAGGTCCCGCAAGGCGTCCTCGTATTGGTGGCGAAGTTTCTGGAGTTCCTCGGAGGAACCGTTCTCCTGCGGGGTCATGTCCTTCATTTGGTTCTTTAAAAGGACATTTTCCTTCATCAGTTGGGCGTTGGCGTTGCGGAGTTGGACGATGCCTTCCAGGAGGCGGTTGACCCTTTTCTCGAGGCCTTCCCATTGGTAGTTGGGGTCGTTCGGCCGGGAAAAGAGCTCATCGGAGGACAATGGAATACCTCGTTTTCAAACTTTCGACGATCTTTGAGACCTTTTGCGTCACTTCCTGGTCGGTCAAGGTGCGCTCCTCATTCTGGAAATGAAGGCGATAGGCGAGGCTGCGGTGGCCTGACTGAAGGTTCGGCCCGCGGTAGAGGTCGAACAGTCGGACATCGCGCAACTCTGGGCGGCCTTCCGCCCACACGGCGTCCGTCACTTGGGAAGATGTTACACCATCGGGAACCACCAGGGCAATGTCCCTCCAAGCAGAGGGGAATTTGGGCAGGGGCTTGAAGGCGCCGGAAGGGCGGGTGGTTTTCGCGAGCGTGGCGAGGTCCACTTCCAGGGCGAAGCAGGGCGAGGAAATGTCGTATTCCTTGAGGACCTTGGGATGGATGGCGCCGCCCCAAACGAGGAGTTCCCCCGCTTCCGCCCGAACTTGGAAGCCTTGGCCGCTTTGGTATGGGAGGGGGACGGCCCCATATTCCCATTTCAAGTCTGGGAAGCCGCATTGGGCCAAAAGGTTTTGGGCCAGGCCCTTGATGTCGTAGAAGTCGGTCTTTCGTTCGGGTGAATGCCAGCCGGAGCCTGGGGCGAACCCCGCCAGGAGCGCGACAGCCTGGTATTTCTCGGTCGGTTGTCCTTGGGGATCGGGCGCGAAAACCTTGTTGACCTCAAAAAGAGACACCACTTCCTGCTGATGCGAGAGGTTTTGTTGGGCATTCGACAAGAGGGAAGGAAGTAGCGTCGGGCGGAGAACCTTCTGGTCCTCGGCGATGGGATTGGCGACTTCCAGGAAGCTTCGCAAGGGGTGGTTTTCCTCGAGACGCAGTTTTTGGAAAAAGTTGGGAGGAAGAAAGCTTGAATTGACCGCTTCCGACAATCCAGCCTGACGGAAAGCGAATCGGATATCTTCATCGAACGGCACGCCGGATTCGATGGAGGATAACCCCGAATGGACGCTGGGGGCGACCACCGGAATCTGGTTATAGCCCGTCAAACGGGCTAATTCCTCGATTAGGTCTATTTCGCGGGTCAGGTCAATACGGTAGCTGGGGCATTCCGCGGTCAAGCTTTTGGCGTTGGCAGCGCCTTTTACTCCACAACCAAGGTTTTTCAGGATTTGGATTTGCTGTTTAGCGGGCAAGTCCAATCCCAGCAAGGCGTTGGCGCGGGAAGGACGGAAGGTAATCTTGGTGGGTTTGAAGGCGGAGCTAACGGCTTCCCCAAGCCCTTTGGCCAACTTACCACCAGCGACTTCCAGGATGAGTGCGGCCGCGCGATTGAGGGCTTCCTTGACGCCCTTGGGGTCCACGCCCCGCTCGAAGCGGTAGGAGGAATCGGTCGAAATGCCCAGTTGGCGGGCGGTCTTCCGGACACTGCCCGGCAGGAACCAGGCGGATTCCAAGAGGATGCTCTGGGTTTGCTCCGTCACTTGGGAATTGCTCCCGCCCATGATGCCCGCCAGGGCCACGGGCCGGTCGGCGTCGGCGATGACCAGCATGTTCTCGTTTAGTTCGCGCTCGGTATTATCCAGGAGAGGGATCTTTTCGCCCTTGGCGGCCTTGCGGACGATGATCCGGGATCCATGCAGATGGCCCAGGTCGAAGGCGTGCAGGGGCTGGCCCAGCTCGTGGAGGACGTAGTTGGTAACGTCCACGATGTTGTTGATGGACCTTTGGCCCAGTTTTTCCAGGGCTTGGGACAGCCACTTGGGGGAAGGACCCACCTTCACGTCGTCAATGACACGGCAGGTGTAGAGGTGGCAAAGATCCTTGGCCTCAATGGAAACCCGGGCAAAATGGGTGATGGGCGTGGGGGATTCCTTGAGCTTGGCGGTTTTAGGGAAGCGGGCGGGCTTGTTGAGCAAAGCGCCCACTTCGCGGGCGACGCCCCAGTGGCTCAGGAGGTCGGCCCGGTTCGGGGTAATTTCCAACTCGAAGAGGGTATCCGGAAGGCCCATGTAGTCCAGGAAGTTGGTGCCAACAGCGGCGTCGGGGGAAAGGATCAAGATCCCCTCGGCGTCTTCCGCAAGGCCCAGTTCCTTGGCCGAGCAGAGCATGCCGAAGGACTCGACGCCCCTGATTTTGGCTTGCTTGATCTCAAAATTGCCGGGTAGCACGGCGCCAACGAGGGCGAGGGGCACCTTTTGGCCCGGGGCGATATTCTTGGCCCCGCAGACCACTTGGAGGGTTTCCGTGCCCGTGGAGACTTTGGTGAGGGAAAGGCGGTCGGCTTGGGGGTGCTTCTCGACCGACAAGAGTTCAGCCACAATCACTTTGGTGATGTCTTTGCCCAGGTGGCGGACATTGGAGACTTCCACCCCGGCGTGTATGAGTCGCTCCACCACTTTCTCGGCGGGTTCCTTGAGGGAAATAAATGTTTTGAGCCAATTGTAAGAGATGAGCATTGAGATTCAGGTCCTAGGTATCAGGTGTCGTAGCGGACAGACGAAGAAAAATGCGCGAAATTTCATGAAGTTTAGGGTAAGGGATAGGGGCTGTCAACAACGGCAGTTGACGGCCGATGGTTAACAGTTCACAGCCAACCGTTAGTCTTAAAAGCGGAAGTCGCTCATTTTTTCTAATGATTTTCAATGCCTTTCTCATTTAAGCTGTCGACTGTTGGCTGTGGACCGTGAACTGTATTGAAAGGGCGGTGATGGGATTGGCGTTGTTCGAATTGGACGTCAAGTCTCTGGAGAGAAAGTTTACCGAAGTGAGGGATCATCTTTGACCCCGCTCAAGTTAAGCGGGAAATAGAGCGCCTCGAGGCGCAAACGACCCAACCGGATTTCTGGAACAACCAAAAGGAAGCCCAACAGGTCACCGGCCAACTGGCCAAGCTCAAAGACACCATGGCGCTGGTGCAGGATTTCGAGAAGCAATACCACGACCTGCTCGCCTATAGCGAACTCCTCAAGGAACAGCACGATTCCACCCTGATCGCCGAGATGGAGCAGGGTTTCAAGAAGTTCGAGGCGGATTACCGCAACTTCGA
>DATKOC010000115.1:0-3751 GCA_035524855.1 bacterium | reverse complement strand
CTGGGATAACGTCAAGGCGGGCTTTACCATCCTGGCCCGTTTCTTCTCGTTGGTTTGCTCCGAAATTCCCCGCTTCATCGGGGTCAACAACTCCAGCCGCTGGGCCTTCTTGAACCATCATCTTTGGCTTTGGATTCCCGGCGTCGTGCTTTGGTATGGCGGCTATCTCCAGGCAGTGGCCATGCTGGTGTTCCTCTTTGTCCCGCGGCATCCCATCCCCCGTTGGAACACCACGAGGGCTTTCATTGTCCTGTCTTTCCTATTAGTCTGGGCTAGCTTCTGGTTCACGAACAAATTGCCCCTGGCCCATATCTACCTCAACTTTTATCCCTGGCTTATGCTTTATTCCTGCTACTGCTGGGCCTATTTCGCGGACAAACCCTGGGGAGCCTGGGTGGCCAAAGCCTTCGTGATTTTCGGGCTCTACTTCATGCTGGGCCACGCCTGGACCCATCCGCCGGAGTTCTCGGTGTTAAGCCAAAGGGATAAGATCCAACAAGCGATCCACCAGAAGGATTACCGCCTCCTGGGCGAGCGGATTCCAGGAAGCCTCTACTGAATAGCAGTGCTAAGTTCGAAGTTTTGAGTTATGGAATTTCCGCTTCGCGGAAATGACTAAAACTTAAAACTCAAAACTAATAACTCAAAACTATCGAGGACCTAATGTCTGACCGCCTGAAATTCTTCCTTCTATTCGCCGCCTTCTACGTCTTTCGGTGTTATTTCGGCTTCAGCCAACCCCTCTTCTCCACCGATGAGCTTCAAACTTATTTAATAGGGCTCAAGTTTTATTGTGGGGGCGGCTGGCCCTATTTCGGCCCGGACCTCATCGTGACCGAAACGGGTTTTTACACGCAGATTCCGGGCGCCCTGGAGGCCCTGCTCATCGGCCTCCCCTTCTACCTCCTGCCCATCCCCGAGGCGCCTTTCCTGCTGTTGAATTTCCTCTCGCTCTCAGCGCTGGCTTTTCTTTCCAAATATATTTCCCTGAGGGTCACCCGGATTCCCCTTTGGTTCATCTTCAGCTGGATTTGCTTCCTCCCCTGGACCCTCTTTGAGTCCACCCACATGAACAACCTTTGCTATGTTCTGTTCGGCGGCGTCCTGTTCTTTATCGGTTTCATGGAAGCCATGCCGTCCCTTTCCCTGGGGTGGATTCGCGTCCCCCGGGCTTTTGGCCTGATGGGGTTCGGTCTCTTCTGGTGCATGCAGTTTCATTTTTCGTGGGTCCTCCTGCCGCCTTTCGTCGCAATTGCCTTTTGGGCGAGGAGGGGCAAGGGGGAAGGGCTTTTAAGCGGGGGCGCTTTCCTCTTGGGCGCCCTTCCCCCCGTGCTCTTATTGATCCCCACCCTGCTCCAATTCGGTTGGTCGAAGGTCCTCGGTGGCGGTGGAACGACCCAATGGTTCCCCCTCTCCAACATCCTGGCCTTTTTCACGATCCTCCTTCGTTATTTTTCCCTCGCCTGCCACGAAACCATCCGCTTCCTGGGCATCAACCACGAGGAACGCCAGGCCTTCTACCGGAACGCCCTTTGGCTGGACCCTCCCGCCTTTTTCTTGATCGTGGCCGGTTGGGTCCAAGTGGCCCTGTTGCTGGCCCACGGCTGGATGCTCCGGCGCGGGAATGAAAAACCCGTGGTGAGCCTGGTTTTCGGCGGGTTCCTTTTGGTCTATGCCAGCTTTTGGTTCACGTCCAAGGAACCCCTGGCTCACATTTATTACGTCCTGATGCCCGTCGTATTGGTTTATTCTTTTGTCGTTTGGAACCGGTTGGCTGGTAAAAAACTTTGGAAAACACTGGGAATCCTTTGCCTGGCCGCCAGTTTCTGGCTCGATACCGGCATTTTGACGAGGCATCTCAATAGTTTTCCAGCCCTTTATGGAAACCGGGATTTGGCCGCGAAAGCCGTCACGGAGAAGAACTATCATTTGCTGGGGGAACGGCGGCCGGGAAGCGCCAATTAGAACCAGTGTTGAGTTCGAAGTTTTAAGTTTTGAGTTGATGAAAATTTCCACTTCGCGGAAATTAACGATAACTCAAAACCCAGAACTCAAAATTTAGAACTCGGAGGCAAGTGTGCTTTATCGGATCACCCTTCTATTCGCCTTGACAAGCGCGGCTTTCTCAGCGAACGTGAACTTTTTAATCATGCCCGACGAGGTCATCGGCACCATCAGTCCCTATGTTTATGGAATCAACGACAAGGACCCCGGCGACACGAACACGACCATACGCCGCCTGGGAGGCAACCGCATGACAGGCTATAACTGGGTCACCAACGCCTCCAACGCGGGCAACGATTGGCACCACGTCAGCGACGACTGGATGTGCGCCCAGAACCTGAAGTACCAGGACTGCGGCCAGCCCGGTTCCATGGTCAAGCAGTTCGTGGAGGAGAGCCAAAAGGACGGAATGGAATCCCTCATCACCATCCCCATGGCGGGATTCGTGGCCGCCGACAAGTCCGGCGAGGTGTCGGAAAAGGAGACCGCCCCCAGCAAGCGTTGGAAAGCTATATCCTTCCACAAGAAAAGCAAATATACCCTCACGCCCGACCCGGCCAACCCGGTGGTTTACGAGGACGAGTTCGTGAATTTCATGGCCGAAACCTTCAAGCCGGCCGCCAAGGGAGGCGTGAAGTTTTACGACCTGGACAACGAACCCGCCCTCTGGCCCTCCACCCACCCCCGCATCCACCCGAAGAAGGTCGGTTACTGGGAGATGATCAACCGCACCGAGGCCGCGGCCGAGAACATCCTGCGGGTGGATCCCGGCGCCAAGATTTTCGGCGGGGTCTGCTATGGTTGGCAGGAATTCCTGACCTTGCAGGATTCCCCCGAGGCCGCCGAGTTGAACAAGACCTTCGATACTTACCTCGATTTTTACCTCGAACAGATGAAAAGCCTTCAGAGGCGCTACCATCACCGCCTGGTGCATGTGCTCGACCTGCACTGGTATCCCGAGGCCCAGAGCGCCGGCGGAAAACGCATCACGGAGGGCGACACCTCCCCCGATTCCGTTGACGCCCGCCTGCAGGCCCCCCGCAGCCTTTGGGACCCGGGCTACGTCGAGAAAAGCTGGATCACCCAATGGTCCACCAAGGGCAAGCCCATCATGCTCCTGCCCTGGGTGAAGGCGAAAATCGACAAGCATTACCCCGGAACCCAATTGGCCTTCTCCGAATACGACTACGGCGCGGGTGACCATGTCTCCGGCGGCATCGCCATGGCCGACGTGCTGGGCATCTTCGGCAAGAACGGCGTCTTCATGTCCAGCTACTGGGGCGACCTGAAGCCCTACAACAAGGCGGCCCTCAAGCTATACCGCGATTACGACGGGAAGAACGGCACCTTCGGCGACACGGCGGTCTCGGCGGGCTCGGAGGACGTCACGCAAACTTCCGTCTACGCCGCCACCGACAGCAAGTCGCCGGGGACCCTTTGGTTGGTGGTCTTGAACAAGAACCAGAAGGATTCACTGCACGGGAAGTTCAAGTTCCAGGGGAAGGAAACCTACGCGGAATACGAGGCCTACGCCTTCGACGCAAAATCAGCGGAGATCAAGCTGGTGAAAAAGGACCGCATCGACAAGGACCACTTCGACTATTCCCTGCCGCCCTTGACCGCCACGATTTTCGTTTGCCGATGATCTAAAAAACCTTTATTTGACTCATGGAGTGGCCAAGTCCTGGGCACTTTAGGAGCCATTGAATAATTCCATGTGAAAAATAAAAGCGCGGAATAAACTACT
>DATKOC010000114.1:0-6553 GCA_035524855.1 bacterium | reverse complement strand
ATGCCGGGATCGGCCACGGGGACGACCTACCGGGCTCCGAATATCCGGGCCAGCATCGTGCCGATCGGCCGGTTGATGTTCCAGTTCCAATACTAAGATTCGTTTTCCGGATGGCCCGGGGTCCACGAAAAGGGTGGACTCCCGGGCCGCCGGGTTTTAGGCTCTGGAAGAAGCCATCAAAGGGAGAGGATCCGGCCATGTTCTTCGGGAATGGATTGAAAACCTATCGCAGGCTTCTTCACGGGGCAGCGATGGTGGCCGCCTGCGCCGCGCTCTCCTGCGGCGCGGGCTTCGCCGCCGACGACGTTTCCCTGGCCTTCCACGAGAAGGACGGCCGCTACGACATCAACGGCTTCTTTTACGTCCCAGCCGACGCCGGGACGGCCTGGAATGTGCTTTCCGATTACGACCACATCCCCGGATTCGTCCACGACATGAAACTCAGCCGGGTCCAGGTGCGGGAGGGCAACGACGTCCTCCTTCGCCAGGAAGCCGAGGGAGGATTTCTTTTTTTCACCCAGAAAGTCCGGCTTTTCCTCCATGTGCAGGAAACACCGGGACAAAGCATCCTGTTCACCGATATCGCCCACAAGGATTTCAAGAGTTATACCGGCGCCTGGACCATCGAGTCCCTGCCGGCCACCCATGAGTTGAAAATCACCTATCAACTTCAGGCCGAGTCTAATTTTTCCGCCCCCGCTTTTTTGGCCAGCGACGCCGTCAAGGGCGGCGCCAAGGCCCTGCTGGTGGCCGTTCGGAAGGAAATCCTTTCCCGGCAGGCCGCCTTGCCGAGGGCCGCCCCCTCTTCCGTCACCGTCACCCAGGTCACGAGCGACAAGCCGGAGGCCGCCGTCCGCTGATCCGTTCCTTATTCCATCCTCTTCACCGTAAATTCCACCCCCAAGGTTGACCCGCGCTCTTGCCGATTCCTCTTCTTGAAAAAACCTGATTTCCATCACCTTTGCCGCTTTCCCAATGTGATCCATGTCATGTAAAAGCCCAAATTCCACGGAAACCTATGACGTCCATCATATTGAATTCCAAACCCTCCCATGATCATGGGCCCGTAAGTGAAGTCGCAGCAAATTTTTTCAAGGAGAGGAAGAATGAGAAAACTAGGCTTGCCCGTCCTGACGGGTTTGGTGTTGTTCCTCGGCCTGGCGCCCCTGGCTTGGTCGGTTCCGATGTTCGCGAGGATGTACAGTTACAACTGCTCGACCTGCCATTACCCCGGGTACGGCCAGCTCAACAAGTTCGGTTACTTCTTCCGGGCCGCGGGGTACAGGATCCCGAAAGACATCGGAAAAGACATGAACGACGGAAAGTTCGACCTTGCCAACTACGTCACGGCGCGTTTCTCGGCCGGCGGTTCGGCAAAGACCACTTCCAACGCCAGTGGGGCTCCCACAGCTGATAACGGCTCCTTCACGCTGGGCGGGGCCAGCCTTTACCTGGGCGGTGGCATCGCCAAGAATTACTTCTCCTATAGTGAGCTAGGCTTGGGGAATGGAACAGGGGTATTCTCCGGCTCAGCCCCCAGCCTTTCCTCCGTCAAAATGGGATTTGTGACGGGAAGCGAGAATGATTTCTTCACCGTCAGGGTCGGAAAATTCGGCGCGGATGGTTTCGCTGGGTCCGATCGCGGTCCGATCGGCAACGCAAGCATCGCCAGCGCGGTCAAGCCTACCGGGACCGGGTTGGAGCTTGGCTATACCCACGATGATACCCGTGTGACCCTCGCTGTTTGGGACGGTATCCAAAATCCCACGACAACCGGCTTGGTGAGCACCAACGGCAAAGCGGTGACCTCCACCAGCATCCAAGCCCCCACCTCCGACTCCAACAACTCCAAGGACCTTCAAATTTTCGTCAACCAGTTCATCGGGGATGACGGCTTGGCCATCAACGCCACTTATTACAATGGTTATAACGCCGCCGTGGGAGCCACGGCTTCCAGCGGTGGGACGGGTGATTCTGCGGGCCAGGAGTTCTACAACGCCGCCCTCTTCGCCAGTTCCCCCATCGTTAAGGACCTGGATATCAAGGCGGGAATTGAAGCGGGTCAAACCAATTCGGGTATTTTCACCACCACGGGTTTAGCCAGCCCCACAGGAGGGGGATTTTTCGGGGAATTGGATTATTCGGTGGCTGAAATCACCCCTATTGTTTTCCGCTGGGATTACACCACCACTGATTACAACAACCAGTACGCCGACACCCAAAAATTCACCTTGGGGTCGCTTATTCCCTTGGCGGATTGGATGAATGTCTACACCAACCCAACCCTGGCCTTGACCAGGACCGATACGGGTTCGGCGGGGTACAACGATTCTTATGCTTTGTCGGATTCGCTTTTCGTGTTCTTTTAATCCATCTCACGGCCAAGGGGCGCGAAAGCGCCCCTTGGTAAAATTCCAAGGAGGAAAAAATGAGACAAAACTTTAGGGCTCTCATCGCGTTTTTGGCAATCTTCTTCTCGCTTTTTTTCTTTATCACGGCTTTCGCCTTGGCGGCCGCTTCGGACCCCCCATCGGGTCAAAAGTTGTTCGAGTCCAAGTGTTCCCAATGTCACGGCAAGGATGCCAAAGGCGTGGTCAAGATGGCGAAAGTCCTCAAGGTGGACCCTGCCATGGTGGACCTGACCCAAGGAAAAGCGGCCACTATGACTTCGGAGGACATGGCCAAAACCATCACCAACGGCAACAAGAAGATGCCCAAGTTTAAGGGCAAGTTGACGGATGGCCAAATCCAAGAGGTCGTCAGCTACTTGAAATCATTGCAGTCCGCGGGAGAGAAGAAATAAAAGGGCCTCAACTCTCTCCTTTTGGCTGTTGGGAAAGGCCGGCCCCAAACCGGCCTTTCCTTTAACCACTACCCTGGGCCGGTCTCGTAGAACCCAGGGAGCGGGGCGCGGGTCCCCCTTACCCCCTGAAGCGCTCAAAATCCTCCGGACACTTCAGGGTCCGGGAGTCCGGAATAATCAGGGGAAAAACTTTCCGGTTGATCTCCTGGTCAATTATTTCGGCGAAAGGCCGGGGGTCTCTCCTCCCCGGCCTTTTTTGTGAACGGAGCATCCGTAAAAATTACGGATGAGTCCAAATCTGTGACAAGCATCATACAGAATAAAATCGTGGTCAATAGACTGGACAAAACCAATAAGGAGATCGAAATGGCAAAGTCCAACCCTCATACCAACGAACCGGAAAATCCCCAAAGGCGGACCTTCCTGGTGGGCGCCATTACGGCCCTGGGGGGCTTCATCAGCTTCATCCTGGGTGGGTCGGGGCTGGTTTATTTCCTCTCCCCCGCCTGGTCAAGCAAGAAGGAGGATTGGGTGGAAGTAGGCCCGGTGGGAAACATCCAAGGCACCTCCCCCGTCAAGATGGACTACGTGAAGCGCAAAATGGATGGCTGGGAGGTTATTGAGAGCCCCGGCTCGGTTTGGATGGTGAATAAGGGTGGGAACTGGATAGCCTACGACCCCCATTGCACCCATTTGGGTTGCCCTTACCGTTGGGACGAATCCAAGGGGCTTTTCCTTTGCCCCTGTCATAACGGGGTTTTCAACAAGGATGGCGTGGTGATGTCCGGCCCGCCTCCCCGCCCCTTGAGGCAATTCCCCGTCAAGCTCGAGAACGGCACTCTTTACATCATCCCCGAGGAGAAAGTGTCATGAAAACCCTCCTCGATTGGCTGGATGAGCGCACCGGCTGGCGCAAACTGAAGGAAGTCATCCTTGACCGGCATATCCCCAAGGGGGTGGACTGGCGTTATACCCTTGGAAGCATTACCCTCTTTTTCTTCCTCCTCCAGGTGGTCACGGGAATGCTGCTGGCCATGCATTATTCCCCCTCTCCCGACCACGCCTACGACTCAGTCAAATACCTGACCGACCAGGTCCCCATGGGCCGTTTCATCCGCGGCCTCCACAAGTGGGGCGCCACGGGCATGGTGGTTTCGGTCTTCCTTCACCTACTTCGGGTCTTTTTCATGGGGGCCTATAAATACCCCCGGGAAGTCACCTGGCTGACGGGCGTCTTCCTTTTCTTCTTCGTGATCGGATTTGGCTTCACCGGCTACCTTCTGCCTTGGGACCAAAAGGCCTTTTGGGCCACGACCGTCGGAGCCCACATGGTGGAACAGGTTCCTTATTTCGGCGGCGCCTTGGCTAAAATCATGCGAGGGGGGCAGGACCTGGGGGCGGTCACCCTGGCCCGCTTCTACGCCATCCATGTGCTGGTATTTCCCTTCCTGGCCCTGCTTTTCATGGGCGTC
Organism: bacterium; assembly: GCA_035524855.1. Lineage (GTDB taxonomy): Bacteria > Oederibacteriota > Muellerivitia > Muellerivitales > Muellerivitaceae > DATKOC01. The sequence goes on along the minus strand of DATKOC010000114.1, from coordinate 2,278 downwards.
CATCTTTTCCTGGTTGTCTGGCACGGGATTTCCGCGCCCCCGGAAAGGGACTCCGCCCTGGGCGACCGGCGGGACCACGATTGGAAGGCCCACCTCAATGCCCGCTACCTGGAGCTGAAGGCTCAGGGAAAATCCTTTTGGCCCTACATCATCTTCAAGGATACCGTGGCCATTACGGTGGTCTTCCTCATCGTCATGGGTTTGGCAATTTGGAAAGGGGTGGAGTTGGAAGACCTGGCCAACCCCACCGATACCACCTATAACCCTCGGCCGGAGTGGTATTTCCTGTCGGTCTTCCAACTGCTCAAGTATTTCCCCGGTAAATGGGAGGCCTTCGGCATCGTTATCCTGCCCTTAATCGTGGTGACCGCCTTGGTGGCTCTGCCTTTTTATGACAGGGGTCCCCGCCGGCACCCCGCAGACCGGAAATTGTTGGTGGGGGCGGGGTGGCTGGCCATCCTCGGGGTGGTCATTCTCACCATCCAAGGAGCACGGTCGCCCTTGATCAATCCCATGGGCGAGAAAAACCCCATGGTCATGGAAGGCAAGCGGCTTTACGTGGAACTTCATTGCGAGTATTGTCACACCCTGCATGGGCAGGGCGGAACGGTGGGACCGGTCCTGGACGACGTTGGGATTCGCCGCGACCGGGCCTGGTTGGCCAACCACTTTCGGAACCCGAAGAAGATTTCCCCGGGGACCAAGATGCCCAACTTCAATCTCCTAGACGGCGAGGTGGAGGCCCTAGTGGCCTACATGAGCTCGCTCGGCGGCGGGGCCTTCACGGCCAAGGCGCCAAAGCTTTTCGAGGACAACTGCGCCACCTGTCATAAGTTCCACGGCGTGGGCGAGGACATCGCGGTGGACCTTTCGCACATCGCGGCGGTGCGGGACTCCTCCTATATCGCGGCCTATACCAAGGACCCACTCAAGCTGAACCCCGACGCGGCCATGCAGGGTTATGCCGACCAGCTGACCCCGGAGGAGATCCAGGACCTGGCCAACTACCTCTACCAGCAGGGAAAATAGTCTGACCCTAAAAGTTGGTCTATTACTTGATTGCGGAACTCATTGGACCTGGAAATCAAGGGTTTTATTTACCGGCGGCCAACCGCAACCCATGAACTTACTCGTCACGAAGGCCGCCAAAGGGATGAAGTGTATGAGTTCCCGTTTTCTTTATTTCCTTAAATCGGGGTGTGTTTCACCATTAATTCCAAATCCTCATTCAAGCTCTGGAGGTCCTCCTCGTGCATCACCTCGTCCTGGAGGATCTGGGTCACGACATTGTAGGTGACGGGGTCCTCTTCATGCGTCATCTTCGCCAAATCGGAGTAGAACCGAATGGCGCATTGCTCCCCTTTGATGTTCTGTTCCAATATTTTTTTCACGTAATGGTCCGCGGGAACATCGTACCCGCAGCTGGTGAACTTGTACCAGTCCTTCGGATCCAGGACCGGCGCCCCACCCAGCTGAATCAGGCGGTCGGTAATGAGGGTGGCGTGCCGCATTTCGTCCGCCGCGTGCTGGACCAATTCCGCGATGACGGCGTCCTTCATGGGACCCCGCACCACCTTGGCCCCCACCCAGTATTGGTAATGGGCCAGCCATTCATCGCAAAAAGCCATCCTCAATTGTTCGATGATTTTCTCGACGTTTTTCCCGACGATCTGCCTGCCGCTGGTGCCCATTTTGCCCTCCTTTTCGGAAGCTTTGCCGTTGCCAGACCCCTTTGGGTTCCTTTACTTTCTTGAGGTCACGCGAGGTCGAAGCGGTCTAAATTCATCACCTTGTTCCAGGCCGCCACGAAGTCCCCGGCGAACTTCTCCCCGGCGTCCGCGCTTCCATAAACCTCGGCCAGGGCCCGTAGCTCGGAATTCGACCCGAAGATAAGGTCCACGCGCGTGCCGGTCCATTTGGCGGCGCCTGTCTTGCGGTCGCGCCCTTCGAACAGGTCCTTGGCGTCCGGGGCCGCCTTCCACTCCGTGCCCATGTCCAGCAGGTTCACGAAGAAGTCGTTGGTCAGCGTTCCTGGTTTCCTGGTAAAGACGCCGTGCTTGGCCTGTTTGAAGTTGGCGCCCAGCACGCGCAGGCCGCCGACGAGCACCGTCATTTCCGGCGCCGTCAGGTTGAGTAATTGCGCCTTATCCACTAAGAGCGCCTCGGCCGTTACGCTGGAGGGCCTCTTTAAATAGTTGCGGAAACCGTCGGCGAAGGGTTCCAAGACGGCGAAGGAGGCCCCATCGGTCTGCTCCTGCGTGGCGTCCATGCGTCCCGG
>DATKOC010000113.1:0-10448 GCA_035524855.1 bacterium | reverse complement strand
CGGGAAGAGCCCGGAAATCGGCTTCCGAAGAGCGTGGCCTGATTAGAGGATTGGGACAGTGCTTGGGGATGTCCGCCGTGATTGTGCTTGTTCACACGACAATTTTGGGTGTAAATAAGGGATATTCTTTTCAGGCCAGGGGGGTGAACATGGAATTCTGGGAATATCGGGAAGCCCTGTTGAAAGCGATTGAACAAAGCGCCAAATGCGGCGCCACCTACCTTCATACCCAGCCCGTGCAACTTGCCAAGGATGGCCGCACCATCTGGAAGGGAAAAGTCCTGGTCTATGATCTGAAGGGACATCCCCAGGCCAAGAACGCCTATGGATGGTATATCGCCAAAGACGGCGAGAAACCCCAATATGTCACTGTCGTAGGCATTCCGCCGCTGGATTCTCCCCTCGCCGCCGTGAAGGCTTACACGGCCTCCCGCATCTGAATTGACCATGAAAACCGGAAGCCTCACCACCACCGAGCCTGAAACACGCGCGGAGGAGGAACTGGGCAATCCCTGGCAGGTGGTACTTTTCAACGACGAGGTCCACAGCTTCGATGAGGTCATCCTCCAGATCCAAAAGGCCACCGGCTATTCGCTGGAAAGGGCCAGCGAGATCACCTTCCGAGTCCACCACAACGGCAAGGCGGTGGTGTATATCGGGGAAAAGGACGATTGCGAGAAGGTGGCGGGGGTCTTGGGACAAATTAAGCTTATTGTTCAGGTGGAGCGGACTTAACGGGGTAGATTGACCGCGACTTAAGGCGTGAATTCCCGGATGAGTTGATTGGTGGAATCCACCACGAACAAATGTCCGTTGGAATCCAGGGTGATGCCCTTGAGGAAGCTTCCCAAAAGGACGTATTGGCAGAGGAAACGGCCGTTATTGTCGAATTTCTGGATACGGCCCGTGGGGATGGTATTGGACACGATATTATCCACCACATAGACGTTACCCGCGGCGTCCGTGTGCATGTAGCAGATACCATTGAACTGGTTCATCGCGGTTCCCGCCGCGCCCCATTGGAGAATGTAATTTCCCGCCGCGTTGAATTTTTGGATGAAGGACCCCATGGCCACGAAAAGGTTGGAACTTGAGTCCGCCGCCAAGGCATGGACTCCCGTGAAATAAGCCCCCGAAACCCCCTGGTTGTAATAGTAGGTCGGATTGAAACCCGAAAAGTCATATCGGATCACGATGCTTTGCCCCCCCGCGTAAACCTGCCCCAGGCTGTCTATGGCCAACCCGGAGCCGTTCATGGGCAGGGTCCAGGTGGGGGAAGGGTTCCCGCTCGTATCAAACAACCTCATGACCCCGGTCTGGGAGGGAAGGCTGACGTTGTCCAGGACGTAAATCTTGTTGTTGATGGGATTAAAGGCGATGTTGGAGGGCGCCACCATCAGGCTGTTGTCGTTCCATTGGGTCACATAGGCCCCGGCGGGTGAGAATTTCTGAATCCGCTTGTTGCCGCTGTCCAAAACGTAGATGTTGTCCGAACCGTCGGTGGTGATGTCGTTGGCGCCATTGAACAAGCCGCTGGCGGCGCCTGGGCCACCCCATTGGGTCACGGTGGTAAAGGGACAAATGGACGCGACGGGTGTCGCGGTGCCGTTGGGGGTGGGGGTCCAAGTGGGGCTCGAAGTGGGGCTTAAGGTGGCCGTGAAGGTGTTCGTGGCGGTATGGGCGGGAAGAAAAACGTAGGTTGGAAGTTGCAGGGAGGCTTGTTGTTGGCAAGCCAGGGCGAGGATGGAACCTACCGAAAGAAACAGAAGTAGAAGGAGTTTGGACCGCATTCCGTGAGAACCTCAACTTACGCATTATTTACCAAAAAATTTACCTTATTTTCCCTTGGAGGGGAAGCGGATACCCCGGCTGTATGGAGTATCCCCCTTATTCGCCCAAAAATTAACGCGCGAGATTGAATTTCTTAAAGAAGGGCCAGCCATTTAAGTCCTGATGAAAACGGTTATTTGATAATGACCGCCGCATACGTTATAAAAGGGCCATGAGCACGCCCCTTTGGAACAAGAAAGTCAAATGTCCCTTCTGCCACGCGGAATTTGAGTCCACTCGCATGCGTTCCTCCGTCATCCGCATCAAGGACAAGATGACGGACTTCGGCAATATCTATGAGGGTGAAGTTCCCTATTTTTACTCCATCACGGCCTGCCCCCAATGCACCTTCGCGGCGCTTCATAAGGACTTCGAATCCGTCAAGCCGCAGTATGAGCCCAAGGTCTTGGAGGCTTGCCAAAAGATCGTGAAATCTGGGCGGAAAAAGCCGGACATTTTCATGGTGGGACCCCTCACCCCGCCGGTGGCGGCCCTCCGGCACGAATTGGCTATCGGATTCATGAAGATGAGGGTTTACAAGGACCTTGGGGCGCTGGCGGGACTCTACATGCACTTGGTTTGGATATTGAGGATCATGGGGGACCGTGAAAAAGAACTGGCGGCCATGGCCGAGGCGGCAAAGGCCTACGAGGTTTACCACGAAAAGGGAGGTGACCTGCCCGAGAGCCTGGGGGAACCTGGCGTCCTCTACTTAATCGGGGAACTGAACCGCCGGATAGGGAATTATAAGGAAGCCCGCCGTTATTATGAGAGGGCCTTGGGCAGCAAGGAAATCAAAAGCTTTCCACGTATCGCCGACCAGACACGTGACATGATGCTCATCGCCAAGAACCAGGCCGAACAGGCTGAAACGGCCTGAAACTCTGTTGGTATTGCCTAAGAGTCGTTAATAAACCCATCTTAACCACAGTGGCGCTTCGCACCACACAAAGGCACAGTTTAAACGGTTAAATTATTCGTTTTTCCTTGCTTGTACCTCCGTTGTTCCGAAGAAACCTGTGGTGAATAGAGATTTCGCAAGGATCTTGTTGGGTTGGTTTGGCGCAAAAGGTGAATATGTCCGAAAAGTCAGGTAAAATTCATCCGTTCCTGGAAGCGCTTATCCGAGCCGGTCTTTTGTTTTGCCCTAACTGAATAGGGAGGCCCGTTGAAACCACCGCGATTGAAATTCTTAAGCCTAGCCTCTTTTCTTCTTTTGGCCCAAGGCTCCCTAGCCCAAATCGCCGTCACCGTCACTTCCGACGACGGGGGCGACTCTATCGCTAATTCCCTGGGTTGGGCCGTCACCCACCTGAACGCCAACGGCGGCGGTTCCGTCAGCATTGATCCGGCCCTTTCGCCCATCACGCTCACCCAGCCACTCGCCGCTTCCACTCAAAACGTCACGTTGTTAGGGGATATCAACTCTTCCAACAGTCTTCAGATCCTTGGCCAAGACAACAGCCAGTCCCAACTCCTGTTCCAACAGGGGTTCAACCAGCAATACTATCTTCTTCTTCAAAATGCCTCCGCGGCCGGCACGGCTTTGGACGCCTCCGTCACGGCGTCCACTTGGACCATGGACTCGGGTGTTTGGGCCCATGTCTTCGCGGCTACGGGAGCCGCCACGGTGACAACCGGCGGCACAGGGGTCTTAGGGACGGATGGCGGCAACGCTTGGGTTTCGGTGGGTGATTTCACTTCCGGTAGCGTTCAATTGCAGGGGGGCAACGGGGGAGGGGTGACCGACACCAACGGGACGAATGACATCGGCGGCGACGGGGGATCGGTTTCCGTCGTCGGCAACAACCTCGTCATGAACGGCGGTATTTTCCAACTCGCCGCCGGCGGCGGCGGCTGGAACACCGACCTGGGGTCCGGCACCAACACCGGCGGGGCGGGCGGGTCGGCCTATCTTTCCTTTACTTCCATCACCAGCGGGCCCAACGGCAACCTCAGCCTTTACGGGGGCAGGGGCGGCACGGGAACGACCGGTGGGGATGGCGGCGGAGTTACCGCCCTTACGGGGGCCCTGACCTTGACCGCCGGGTTCATCACCTGGGCGGGGGATGGGGGAGTCGGAACGACCGCCTCCGGAAACGGGGGGGACGCGTTCGTTTCCCTGGGTTCCTACACCGATTCCACCAACGCCAACTTCGATGAGAGGGGAGGAACGGGAGGTTCCAACCTGCTGACCGCGGGCAACGGCGGGAACGCCTTCCTGCAGGCCGGAACCGTCGACATCAACGGGTCCAGTTCCTCCTTCCAGGTCCTGGGGGGGCTCGGGGGAACCTTAGGGGCTTTTTCGACCTCGGCGCCCAATGGAGGGAATGGCGGGAGCGTGGCCGTCTCCATTGGCGCCTTGAACCTACAGTCCGGTTCGGTTTTCCACGCTACCGGCGGCAACGGCGGCCACGGCAGCTCAGGCCCCGATCCCGGCAACGGCGGGAACGGCGGCGGAACCTCCATCATTATCGGGTCCTTCACGAATGGAGTTTCCACCTCCCTCTATATTTCGAGCGGTTATGGGGCGGACGGCGGTTACGCCGACCCCGGCGGAACGGCGGGAAACGCTGGCAATGGGGGGGACTTGGGGGTTTCGATCGGGAGCCTCAACATGGCGACGGGGTCGCTCATCAATTTCATCGGAGGGTCGGGCGGAATGGGCGGTTCCGTCACGACGGGGGGGACCGGCGGCGCCGGCGGCAACGGGGGGAACGTCAACGTTTATATCGGGGCGGTGACCATGGCCTCCGGAAACTATTTGGGGTTCACCGGTGGTTCGGGCGGTTACGGCGGCACCGCCGACATCAATGGGGCTAACGGCGCGGCGGGATTGGCCTATGTTTACATGAACGATTTGGAAGGTTCGGGCAACGTCCAGGTCAACGGCGTCAATTCCGTGCTGGCGGTGGCCCAGGGTGATTACGCCGGTTCCATCGGAGGGACCAACTCGAACCTCCTCAAGAGCGGGTCCGGCAGCCTGACCCTCTCGGGCACCAATTACTATGGCGGCGGCACTTCCATCGTGGTGGGGACCCTTTTGGTGGATACGGGCGGGACCTTGGGGACGGGCGGGGTGGAGGATTTCGCCTCGCTGGATTACATCCATTCCTCCGTGGGCGTGAACACGGTGTCGGTGGAAAACGGGGGCGTCCTCCGTTTCCTGGATTCCTCGTCGGCGGGGACGGGAAATTTCAACCTCCTCAACGGAAGCGTCGCCCTCTTTTCCGGCACGGCGGTCGGTGGAACCTCCACCTTCGAGCTTTGGGGCGGGTCCACGCTGGACGTGGGCGGTTCCGCCCAGGGAGTCACCATCGGCTCATTGGACGGGGCCGGCTCGGCGGTATTGGGCGCGGAAAACCTATCCGTGGGCGCTAATGGTTCCGCCACGACCTTTGTGGGAACCCTCACGGGAACCGGAACCTTGGGAATCGTGGGCGGGAACCTGACACTGGCCGGAACGGACAACCTGGCGGGAGGCACGCATGTGTCGGGGGGTACCCTGACGGCGGGGTCCTCCACGGCCTTGGGTAACGGACCTGTTACCGTCAGCGGGGGCACCTTATCCATTCCCGCGGGGATGGCATTGACAGTGGGAAGTTACACCGGGTCCGGTACGGGCACTTTGGGCCTGGACATCACTCCCGGCTCCAGCGGGGAACTGATAGCCACCGGTTCCGCCAACTTGGGCGGGATCGTTCATGCAGCCGTGGGTGGAGGTTCCTACGCCCTGCGCAACCAATACCTCATTCTCAGCTCCGGTTCCATGTCGGGGCTTTTCTCGGGAATCAGCTCCGACAGCGCCTATTTCGACAATATCGCCACCCTGACCTACGGCGCCAACTCGGTCACCTTGAACCTCTTCAAGCGCAACGCCTTCGCCCCCTTCGCCAACACCGTGGACCAGGAAGCGGTCGCCGGGGCCCTCGGCCAGGCCGTCATTGACGGCTCCGATGCCTTCTATGCCCAGGTGAACGAGCTTTATCAACTGCCCTCCGGGCAAGCCGGCGCCTTCGACCAATTGGGCGGGGAAATTTACAGCGTCCTTCCCTCGGTCCTCGAGGACCAGTGGCAGGTTGAGGATGAGCTGGTGTTGGGTCGAATGAACGGGACGGAGGGAAGCTTCCTCCGAAGCGCTTCTCTTTTAGGCTCTCCACTTTGGGCGGGGGACCAGCTTTTGGCGGCGGCAAGGGGGAACCTGTCCGCCGGGGGCAAATCCACCGGCTTGAGCGCCAAGGGCCTTTGGCTGACCAACAGCGACGGCTCGGGGACGGTCAACAGCACCAACCAACTGCAGGCCTTCACCAAATCCAACTACGGTTTCTTAGGGGGGTATGACGCCCAGTTGAGCAAGTCCCTCATCGGGGGGATCATGGCCAGCTATGTCCACAACGATGTCACGGCGGTGGATGCCACCGGCAAGACGGGTATTGACGGGTTCGGCGGCGGACTTTATGGGTCCCTGGCGACCGGAAAACTGGAGTGGGGACTGGCGGGGCGGGTCGCGGTGGACCATTTCGTGACAAACCGCTCGGTTTCCTTCGGCACCCAATCGGCGGCCTTAAAGGGGGCGACGGACGGACTCCAGTACGGCGGGGTGTTCCAAGGAAGTTATCCCCTCCAACTTTCCAAGGTCTCGCTCATACCGGCTATCGGCCTGCATTACGACCATTTGAGTGAAAACGCATTTAATGAGACGGGTTCGGGAACGCTGGGCCTTTCGGTGGCGGCCCAGAATTACGATTCCTTCCGGCCTTTCGTGGGAGTTGCGGCTTCGGGACCCTTGGACCTGGACGTGGACCTGACGGCGGTGCCGTCGCTGGCCTTGAGCGCCAGCCAGGAACTCAACAACGTCGCGGGCAAGTTCCAGGCTGATTTCGCGGGGGCACCCAACGACAAGTTCATTATCCTGAGCAATCTGCCGGGGGCTGCCACCTTCGGCGTGGGGGCGGGATTGGAACTCCACTTCGGCAAACAGTTCTACCTCTTCGGCGGCTACAACGGACACTTCTCCTCCTCCCAAACCCTCAATACCCTCAACGCCGGGGCGAATGTGTCGTTCTAGATATCCTGGCCCCTTTGTTCCCCGACCGGTTATTTCTCGCCCTCTGTTTAGTCCTCTTTATCCTTTTTGGACTTCGCAAGAACATTGATGGGGACCTGGGCTTCCACTTGGCCATGGGGAAATGGATCGTTCAAAACCATTCCATTCCAAGGGAAGACGCCCTCACTTACACGGCCAAGGGCCATCCCTATATAGACATCCACTGGCTTTACCAAACCCTTCTCTATGGCCTGTACCAGGCCGGGGGTTACGCGGCGCTGACTCTCTTTGGCGTGGGCCTGTTCACCCTCTTGTTTTTCCTTTTCCTGAAACGGCTCCAAGTGGCCTCTTCCTTGGAAGGGTCCTGGCCATTTTTCCTACTCCTGCTGGCTTTGGGGCTTGAGCACCGGTTTTCCCTGCGGCCGGAGATTCTCAGTTGGGTCCTGTTAACGGCGACCCTTTGGATCCTGGATTCACACCAGAGGGGAAAGGTGGAATGGCTGAAATGCCTGCCGGTGCTTTACTTGTTGTGGGCCAATGTCCATGGCTTGTTCGTCACCGGTTGGGCGGCACTGGCGGCTTACCTATTGGGTGATTGGGTCCGCGCGAGGCGGCTGAATCCTTCCCTTTGGCTTTGGTCGGGCGCCTCGGTCTTGGCTACCCTCGTGAATCCCTACTTCATTAAAGGGAGCCTTTATCCCTTTATCACCCAAGTATCGCTTTGGGATCCCTTTTACCGGAACACGATCGGCGAGTTGTTCCAACCCTGGTCGGCGGGGGTCCGGGCCCAATATCCGGGGTGGCCCTGGTTCTACGGGGTTTACCAAGCCGTTTTCCTGTTCTCCCTGTTGGCCGCCGTTCTTCTCCACAAGAGAGTGAAGGCCCACGAGTGGGTCTTGCTGGGTATTTTCGGGGTTTTATCGGTTGCGGCGGTCCGCAACATGTACTTGTTCCTGCTCGTAGCCCTTCCCATCCTGGCGAGGCTGTTATCCCTCCCGCGATGGGGGGAGAACAAGTGGAGGGCCTGGCTTTTGCGGTCCTTCTTGGGGTCGTTCCTCGCCGTGACCTGCCTGCGTGTCATCCATGGCTCCTACTACCTGGCCAACGACGGGGCGGCGGAATTCGGGCTTGGCATTTCGGAAAATTACCTTCCCGTGAAGGCCGCGGCATTCCTCAAGGACAACCACTTAGGGGAGCGCATGATCAACGCCGACGACCAGGGTGGGTGGCTTGAATGGGAGGGGCTCACCCCCTCTATTGACGGGCGCCTGGAAGTAATGGGAAAGGAATTTTATTCCGAATATGTCGGGGCCCTGGGCCGGTTCGGGAGACTGACGGCGCTCGCGGAAAAATACCAGGCACCCGTGATCATTTATGACCACATTTCGATGCCCATCACCGCCCTCCAGCAGGTCCTCGGGGCGAAATGGAGAATGGCTTATTTCGACGAGAACGCGGCGGTATTCCTGGCCCCCGGTTACCGGGTGGACCTGCCTGACGCCGACCCCGCGGAGACCCTCGCGCGGCGGGGATTGGGCCAAATTGGAATGGAAGTGGAAAACAAACGGATGAAAGCTACCCCTGAATCCTGGATAGGGTGGTTCTGGAAAGGGTTGTGGCGGGATCAAGAGGACCCGGCCAAGTATTTTTACCTGGGGGATTTCAACTTCTATTCCGGCCATCCCGATTTGGCCGAGCGCTGTTATTTAGAGGGAGTCCAGGCGACGGGAGGGAGGGACACCTCGTTTTGGAGGGCCCTTTACCGAAATTGCGTTGTGACGGGCCAGACGGAGAAGGCGCAATGGTGTTTGACGAAAATCGGGGCCTCGGCCCAAGAATAACCAGGGAAGTCCGGTAAATGTCCAGGCCTAACGTTGTTTGGCCTTGCGTTTGAGCGCGGGTATCTCGTAGGTCACCCGGAAAATCCTGCCGCCGTAATCATCCGAGATGAACAACTCGCCTTTGGGTCCCGTCAGTACATCCACGGGCCGGCCGACTTGGTCGGCGCCATGCTTGAAAGCCCAAAGGAAATCCACCGGTTGCCCGGCAAGACCCTGCGGGTCCAAGGGCACGAAAACCACTTTGTAACCCACGGGAATGCTCCTGTTCCAACTGCCATGAAAGCAGACGAAGAAGCCCTTTTGGTACTTGGCGGGGAATTGATCCCCCGAATAAAAGGTCAGCCCCAGCGGGGCGGCATGGGCTTGGTACTCGAAAACCGGGAAACCTGTTTGGTGGACGCCATAGCGCCCGAAGTCCGGATCGGGAACGGCCTTGCCGTGGAGGGAATAGGAATAGGGCCATCCATAGTGCTTGCCCGGTTCCACCCGGTAAACGCACTCCGGGGGCAGGTCGTCCCCGAGGAAATCCCGCCCATTACAGGTTGCCCAGAGCTCGCTGGTGCCCGGGCGGAAAACCATCCCAACCGCGTTGCGGAGGCCCTTGGCGAATACCTCAAAATTGGAGCCGTCGGGGCCGCACCGGCTGATGGCCGCGCGGCGCTCGTCGTCCTCGACACAAACGTTGCAGGAGCTCCCCACGGAGATATAAAGTTCGCCGTCGGGGCCGAAGAGGATGGTGCGGGTGTAATGGTTGCCCCGGACCGGGAGGGAAACGATAGTTTTTCCCTCTTCCCGGGACAAAGTCCGGTCCGCTATTTCAAAACGAGATACGCGGTCGGTTTCCCCCACATAAAGGTATCCCTCATGGAACGCCAGGCTGTGGGGCCTTTTCAACCCATCGAGAACGACCTTCTTTCCGGCGGATTGGCCCGGTTCATCCCCCTCCAGGATTTCCAGGACCCTTCCTTCCTCGATGTCGCAGACGTAAAGATGCCCCTTGGGGGAAAGCGCCATGCCCCGGGGATGGCCCAGGTTGGAGGCGTAAACGGAGACCTTGAAACCGGGAAGGGTGGAAAGGCGTGCGGCCGCGTCGGCCCGAAGCTGATACGGAACGAGGAAGGGAAGAATGAGAAGGGATAGGCAGAAAGGAATATTTTTCATGGACCTACTTTGGAGGATCGGAAGGCCAATCTCAAGCCAAATCCGGGGAGGCGCGGAATGAAAACACGTGTTTCTGAGTTGGCGTTTAAGGTATCTTAGGCCGGTCCAACCCGCTTTCCCCGTTGAAAGGAATCGAAATGTTTTTGATTAAAATCATCCTGCTGGCGGCGGTCCAGGGCCTGGCCGAGCTCCTGCCGGTTTCCAGTTCCGCCCACGTGATCGTGGCCGAGAAACTTATGGGCCTCGACCCCACGACCCCCGAGATGACCTTTCTCCTGGTCATGCTTCATACCGGCACCATGTTCGCGGTCATCTTTTATTTTTGGAGGGACTGGCGGAAAAACTATTTCCAAACACGTCAAAGAGCCGCCGCTTTCGGGAAACAGGTTTTGCTCGCCACGCTCGCCACGGGTTTCTTGGGCGTCTTATTAAAAGAAATCATTGAAAAGATCGTGTTGAGGGACACACCCAAGGCGGAAGTGGAAATGCTCTTCGGAAACTTGCGGTTGATTTCCGCGGCCTTGGCCGCGACGGGAGCCTTGATCCTCATCGCCTCGGCGCTGGCGAAA
>DATKOC010000112.1:0-16479 GCA_035524855.1 bacterium | reverse complement strand
AATACATCGCGAAGATTTTTGAGGAAGTTAAACAAAGGCCGCCCTTCGTTAGGCGCAATATCATCAAAGGCGGGGAAGCCCGTTCCGCTCTCGAGCATGAATAATCCCCCCCGTGTCCCTGAGCCCGGCCGGCCGAGAGGCTCCATGACCCCCCCTTTTTCCTCGCGCCGAAATTTATTGAATGTCCAGAAAGAGCACTGGAAACCGCCGGTTTACTCAGGGGGGGAGGGCCTGGCCGCGAAGTTGAAGCGCCAATTGTTCCTGTTGCTGGACCTTCAGTCGGGTACCATCTGGCGGGACATGGCCCGCGAACTTCCCTTCGCTCGGGGAAAGGTACTGGATGTGGGTTGCGGAATCCAGCCTTTCCGGCACATGTTCCCCACGGCAGTGCACTACCAGGGATTGGATTCGATTTACTCCAAGGAACATTTCGGATATGAGGCTCCCGATACGCTCTATTACAAAGGGGACCGGTGGCCTGTTCGGGACCGGTCGGTTGATTTCATCCTCTGCACTGAAACTTTGGAGCACATTCCTGAACCGAAGGTGTTCCTGAAAGAAGCCCAGCGCGTCCTCAGGCCCAGTGGCAGGATTCTCCTGACCGTTCCTTTCGCGGCCCGGTGGCATTTCATTCCTTACGATTATTGGCGTTATACGCCCTCCGGGTTGGAGCGGCTTTTGCTGGGAGCGGGCTTTGATAAGGTGAGCGTTTACGCCCGGGGGAACCAACTGACCGTCGCTTGTTACAAGATTATGGCCTTTATCTTTTCCATTCTATTACCGGTCCATCCCAACCCATTCGTCCGGTTTTTGACCCGGGTAGCGGGTTTGATCTCCCTCCCCCTTCTTTTCGCGGCTACCGCTTTGGCCAATTTGACCCTGGGAATCGACGGAACAGTCGATTGCCTGGGTTACACGGTGACGGCTGAAAGGGCGGGAGGCGCCAAGGTCCGGACGGTCAAGTCGTGAAGGAATTCCAAAAGGTCCGCCGGCCTTGTCCCGTCTGCGGTTCCCGGGATGAGAGCATTGTTTTCGTGGATGAAAAAATCAACCCGGAGAAATTGGACAGCCTCGCTTTTTCCTCCCGCAAGATCCCGGAAAACATGTACCACCGAATGGTCGTTTGCCCTGAGTGCGATCTGCTCTACGCCAACCCACTGCCACGGAAAGGGGAAATCTTCCAGGGCTACCAGGAAGCGGATTTCGAGAGTTCGGAAGAGTCCCATTTCGCGGCCCGTACCTATGCGCGATACCTTCCTGAAATCATCCGCCATATTCCAGGGACCCATGGGGCGCTGGATATCGGGACGGGCGACGGGGCTTTCTTGGAAGAGCTGTTGAAACATGGCGTGACGGGGGTCGTTGGAATCGAGCCTTCCCGGGCCCCGGTCAAGGCGAGCCGCCCGGAAATCAAACCCTTGATCCGGAACCGGTTCTTCCGACCCCGGGACTTCCGGAAAAACAGCATGAGCCTTGTCTCCTGCTTCCAAACCTTCGAGCACCTCTATGACCCCGAACAGATGATCCGGGGAGTGCATGCCATTCTCCGTGAGGGTGGGGCCTTCTTGGCGGTATCCCATAACCGGAAATCCCTTTCGGCGCGGCTCATGGGACTGAAGTCCCCCATATACGATATTGAGCACCTTCAGTTGTTCTCCCCCCGCAGTATCCAATATTTTTTCGAAAAGGCCGGTTTTGTCGGAGTACGAGTTGAAAGCCTTTTTAACGTGTACCCCCTCCACTATTGGATCAAATTATTTCCACTCCCCAAGGGAATGAAGCTTTTCCTCATGAAGTTTTTGAAGAGAGTTGGTATCGGCTATCTGCCCATCCCGCTCCCTGCGGGAAATATGGCCATTATTGGCTATAAAAAGCACCAATGAGGTTTTGGGAACAGGGATTACGTGATTTTTGAGGTAAAAACCATGGGTTCTGTCCTTCCACCCCCAAAACCATCTTTGACTAGAAAAATCCCATTTTTTTGATAGTCTTGTTCTCTGTTTTCCCTGGTTTTTCAACCAAATTGAAAAGCGCCTTGGCTCAATAAATTCAGTCCTCTTGGAGGTTTTATGGCGTCGCGCAAAAGCACCACACGTAAAAAAGTCAGTTCGAAAGCCGATCCAGTATCTTCGCCCTCCGTCCCGGCTCCCCCAGAAGGCCAAAACAAAGGGATGGGCCGCGTCCTGGTGGCGGCGTTTATCGTCATTTGTGCCGTGGAAGCCTGGAACCTTTTCACCAATAAGCCTCCCAAACCATTCCAAGTCCAAAGGCTTTTGGACATCATCCCCGCCAAAAGTTCCTGCGGCCCATTCAACGCATGGGGAGTTTCACCTATTGGGAAAGACAGAATTTTGGTGGTGGACCAGGGCGGGAACCGACTTTTGGTTTTCGACCGGCAGGGGAATTGCGTTAAAAGCTGGGGCAAGGCTGGCACTTCGACGAACCAATTCCGAGAGCCATCCAGCGCGGTATCGGACGGCAAAGGCAATGCCTATGTGATTGACACATGGAACACATCCATCAAAGGTTTTGACGAAAACGGAAAGCCCGTTGGTTACATTGATTTGTCCTACAATAAAAATTTTTATGGCCCCCGTGGGTTGTCCATGGCAGGTAAAAACTTCCTTGTGGCCGACACGGGCAACCACCGGATAGTCGTCGTCTCCCCCGAAGGAAACATTTTGGCTGTGTTTGGAAAAAAGGGAAACGGAAAGGGGGAATTTGAGGGCCCTCAAAGCGTCTGCATGGATTCCAAGGGAGGATTTTTGGTGGCGGACACCGAAAATGGGCGCCTCCAGTGGTTGGATCAGGATGGGAAGGTTCAAAAAATGTATAAATTCACTGGTTCAGTTAATTCCGTCACGGTCGACAAGCAGGGCCGATTTTATGTGGCAAACGGGGATAACGCGGGTTGCATCAAGGTTTATAGCCCCTCTGGCAACCTTCTGGGAAACCTTGTGGATGAAAAGGGCTCAGGGGATTCCTTCCATAGCATTCGAAGCATGGTTGTCGATCCCAATAATGTCCTGATGACTTCGACGAGCGACTTGGTGGCTCTGTATCAATTGCCCTCTGGAAACCCGTGATTTGATGCCTGTGGTCGTTTATTTTCCGGTCCAAATCGAATATTTTGTCCGATTCAACCCTGCCCCGGCCGGACTTGGGCCCAGAGTTGAAAATATGATCCGGGCGAGGGATGTCCAAATTGGCGATTAAAAAGCGCAAGGCTGGGCTCTCCCACAGGCAAAAAACCAGCTCCCTCAAAACCGCCGTATCTAGGAAAGGCACACTCCCCAAACCTTCCAGACCGCTCCATCGCTTGTTTCCCCCGCCCGCCGAGCTTTCCGTTGAAACTTTCCTGATGATGCTTTTTGGTTTCGTCCTGGTCGGCTTGGTCTTTTTGCAATGGGACGCTTTCCATTGGATCTGCCCATCCATCAATCTTCCGCCGAACCACTTAAACTTCCTCCTTTGGATGGGACTTCTCCTGGTGTTCCTTGGTTTTCGGGGCCTTCCGGTTCGCCCTTCGTTCGAGCCCTCCCATGACCTGCCCCGCTGGGGCGCCAACTCAATCCTGTTATTGGTTCTAATTGGGGCCGCCTTTTTACGGCTTTACCGGGGTGATCAACCGCAAGGACGGTACTGGGACGACCCGGCCGTCTGCATCATTGATCCAATAAACATCGCCGAACTCCATATTTTCCGCTTGACCTTTGATATTGGCCACCGGGAACCAATGTACCCCTATGCCGCGGCGGGTATTGCATGCCTTTTTCCCTCAATGAAGCCGTTACTTGTCCAACGCCTCACTTCCACTTTGTTCGACCTGGCGGCCCTTTGGGTCCTTTACCGGATGGGGCGCGAAATCACGGGCAAGAGAACCGTGGGCGTTCTGATGGCGGCTTTCGCCGCAGTGAGCAAACCTGTTTTGCTGCAAGTGTTGACCGGTATGCCTGCCTTGACCATTCCTCTGGTCGTGGGTCTTATCCTATGGTTCCAGTTCCGGCTTTTCCGGAAGCCGGACTTGACGCATTTCCTCCAATGGGGGTTCATCATCGCTTTCGGGACCTATAGTTACATTACCTACCGGCCCTGGATCTTATTTCTCACAGTGACGACCCTGCTCTGGGTGCTTTGGCGGTTGAGAGCCCAAACCACCAGTTGGCCTGTCCGCATCGTTTTGCCCGTTTTCGCGGCGGGGGTTTATATCTTCATCCTCGACCGGCTTTTTTATTTATTTCCTGACAACCCCATTTCGCGTTTCTGGTGCCAGAACCTCAAGGTTTGGATTCTCATTCAGGCGGTATCCGGGACGGTCCTGGTTTTTCTCTACCTCTCCCATAAGGGAAAAGACCGGACCCTGCTTTCCTGGGGCTTGGCTTTGCTGCTACTGGGGGTAATGGTCTATCCCTTGGCCATGAATGCGGTCATCACCAAAAAAATCCATGACCTTTCCGTCATACCCCAGAGTCCCCTCCAGTGGGTCAAGGGCGAATTTGTCCATAAGATGGAGGCTAATTTCTTGGACACTACCCGGGCCATTTTCAAGACTGGTGATGACCGATCAGATATGAACGTGGAAGGGGACCCCTTCTTGGATTTCCAAGCCGCAGTCCTGGTGGCGTTTGGCCTGGTCTTCGCCGTAGCTAGACCCTCCAAAATCAAAACCTTCCTCTTGGCAGGGGCTTTCGTGGGAATGGTAGGCCGCTTGATCACCATTGACCCCACCAGCGCCAAGATTTATGGGGCCCTTCCCGTTTTCCTTCTGTTCTCGTCCTGGGGTTTTGAGAACTGGCTCCAAGCCTGCCTCGCCGCGTCCGGGCGCCGGAGGTTTCTCGGCTCACTGCTTTTGGCGGGCCTGGCCTTCTGCTGGGTGTCGGAAGGACAAGCCACGTTCCAAAGGGTTTACGACCGGTGGTGGAACCTGACGAGGCCTGAAATACTCATCTCCCAAGCTATTGGAAAGGATCTTCCTGAGAAAAGGGTGTACTTGGCCATCTATGAGGATAGGGTTTTCACTTCCCCGGCCGTGGAAAGCGTGACCCACGATGGGGAACCGATCTACCTTTTGGGCCCTGAAAATGTGATTCAAGTCACCTCTTCCGAAATCCGAAAAGACTTGGCGGTGATCATTTCGGGAACCGACAAGGTCCATTTAGAGCGCATCCAGAAGGAATTTCCCCACGCAGTGGCCAATCCCTCCTGGGTCTACTACCAGTCCCGGTCAGATCCACCGTGGTTTTATGACATCACCATTCCGGCGGGGGACATTCCGGAAAAGCCGGGTAAAATGTTCTCGTATCAAGTGGTTCCCGATACCCACTGGCTGCGCCGGGTCTACGTTTGTTTTTACGGGTTGGCCCGCGGGATGATCCGGTACGAGGATCTGATTTCGCCGGGTCTCCCCCTTCCGCCTGGAATGGGCGGCAACTCCGCAATGGCGGAGGGAATTTGGGAAGCCCCCTCCGACGGCCGTTATACCTTTTCCCTGAACAGCCCGGACGCGGCGGAATTTTGGGTCGACGGAAAAAGAATCCTCAATTGGAAACCGGACCAACTGACCTCCCAGCATACGGTCATTCGCACGGTATTCCTCAAACAGGGGACACACCAAGTCCGTTACTTGACTTATTTGAAGGTTAACGCTTGGTTCGCTGAAATCAACATTCGGTCCGGTATCGGTTATAACCAAGTATTGGGAAAATAATCCAAGCTAATTTAAGGGAGTCCAATGCCCGGCAAACGCAAATCCACTCCGATCCGACGGCCCAAAATAAGCAAACCGGTTCGTGCCCCCCAAGGCGCCACTTCCCAGACTGTTTCCCCGCCCCCTCAAGCCCAGGTCGGTTTGGAAAAATTCATTTATCTACTTGTGGCTTGGCTGGTCCTCATGGCGGGCCTTCTGGCCCTCCCCAATTACAACCTTCTCCTTCGGTCGGAAAACCCATTTCTTTTGAACGTGATTCAAAACTTCCCGGCGGATAATTTTTTCGCCCGCCTTCCCGCGAAATGGTTTGTTTGGGCTGGATTCCTGGCTTTGATTCCATTGTTCCGAATGGTTCCCCCTATCGCGGAGGCGGAATGGGATTTGCCCCCCCGGATCGCCCGGATTTGTTTCTGGTTTTTCATGGCATTGGGAGCCTACCTAAGGCTGGAAAATCCACATCAACCCGTTGGGTTCTTTTGGGATGACCATTACACCATCACTTCCGACATTCGCCGGATGCTGGACTTCCACCAATTTTACTTTCTTTTCCCCATCGGCTGGCGGGAGCCCCTCTTTCCCTATTTAAGCGCCTTGCTCTGGGTGTTATTTCCCCATGGAACGGGCTGGATTATCGTCCTGATGGCCGACGTGATCATTGATATGGCGGCCCTCTGGCTTTTCTACCTGATCGGAAAAGAAATCGGCGGGCGCCGCATGGGTGTCCTTTTGTTAGCCCTGGGTTCCATTTGCAAGACCATGGTGATGGTCACCAAATTTGAGTATGGCAACGACACAGCTGTTTTGGCCAGCGCGGCATCGGCCCTTTTTTTCCTGAGGCTCCTCAAGAAACCTGATCTCAAGCATTTTCTCGAATGGGGGGCGGCCTTGGGGTTTGGAGCCCTCGCTTACGTACCTTACCGTCCTTGGATGCCGGTGTTCCTGGGCGCCGCTTGGCTGTGGGTCTTCAGCGATCCAAGAGAGAGGAAGTTCACTCCCTACCGTTTGATCCTTGGGCCCTTCTTGCTGGTCGCTTGGGCTTTCCTTTTTACCTATAAGAATTCCTTCCTGCCGGATAAAAGTAGCTGGGTCCACTTCTTCGCAGGACCCGGAGCCATCCTGGCGGGATTGGCGGTGGCCGGGAGCTGGGTCAAGGTATTCCTGGAGGAACAAAAGAAAGGCCATAGCAAGCTTTTCGGATGGGCTACCGGCGCCCTCCTGACGGCGATCCTCATGGCGCCCTTTTACCTGCATCCACATTATTCGGAGCACGTTGCCGACATTTCCGCCTTCAGCCCCAAATTCACCGAGGCGGGACAAGGTTGGGCCAAGGTTTGGGAAAATACGATTTTCACCGTTAAACTTCTCTTTGGCCAAGTGGACCACGTTTCGCGCATGCCGGCGATTGGGGATTCGCTTTATGAGTTTGGCGTGACGGCTTGTGCCCTGTTGGGGGTGGCTTATTTCATCGCTCGCCCCCGGTGGATCAGCGCTTTCTTTGTTTCCCTCTTTTTCGTCAGCACCGTGGCGGGAACCCTTTCCAACGGACCCCATTCTTTCCGTTATGTCATCTGTGACTTGCCGCTTTTGTTGACCGGCGCCTGGGGAATAAACCGGTTATGGCTGGCTTTCTTGCAAGCGCGAGCAGGAAAAACCCTAAATGGAATGATGTTGGCGGCACTCCTGTTGGGCTTCACCTGGGAAACAGCCCAAAACCATAAGCTTGTTTGGGGCTGGATGAGCCAGCAGGCCATGAACACCATTGTGTGGGATGAAGCCCAGAAGGAATTACCGAACCACCGGGTTTACCTGATCCCCCATGACCCCGGTTTTTACGCCACGAAGGCCCTGGACATCCTGGCGGACGCAGGTGAACTTTTCGAGGCCTCGGCCACAAACAGCATCGACTTGACCCCGGCTGAGAAAGGGAAGGACCTGGTGATCTTCGTCTGGGGACAGGACACCGAGGGGCAAAGGAAGGTGGAAAAAGAGTTCCCTGGAGTCCAGTGGCAAAAGCGCATGTATTACCTCCAAAACGGGCAAGGAATCCCCTATCTTTGGTGGACCGAAGTGCCTTTCGCCCGGGTGCCTGCCGACGAAGAGGCTTTTATCCATACCCGTTCCGTCTCTCCTTGGTCCTGGCGTCGCCGGTGCTACGGCTATTACGGTTTGGGCCGCGGGGTGATTCTTTATGAGGACCGGGTGAATCATTGGAACGATAACTTGCCGGCGCACCAATTTATCGACTGGAATAATTCCATGCGGTTGGAAGGGGATTGGAGCATTCCCGTGTCGGGGGATTACACCTTGAAGTTGAACACGGGCAATGTCCTTTGGTTGTTCCTGGACGGGAAAAAGGTGTTAGAGGTAAAGCCGAATGAGAATCCCAAACCGAAATCCTATAAAGCCTCCCTTCAAGCTGGGACCCATCATGTGGAAATGGTGACGGGGTTCGCTTATGAGCACCAGGTGCCACGAATCACGGTTACCGGCCCCGGCATCAATGGGGAAGTATCCCTTGACCAATTGAATCCTGGCATGGCCGTCGCGCCCGCACCGGCAGCCGTGTCCGGAGCAAAGTGAACGTGGCCACCCAGAAGAAAAAAGTACCTATCCGGAATAAACCGACCTTGACGCAAAAATCGTGGCTGGTTCGACAGGAATCCTCGACCCCCACGGAGCCCAATACCACCCGCTATTTTTGGGGGCTCCTGGGGTCCTGGGGATTGGCCCTCCTGGCTTTGTTATCGCTGCCCAACGCCGAATTCTTGGTTCCCAAGTATTCTTTTTTCGCGCGACAGCCTTTTTATCCGTTTCTCATTACCGGTTTCGCCGGCATGGTTTATTTTTTCCGCAAGTTCCGGCCCTATGAGGTTGGGGAGGATGTGAGCAGCCGGGCTTCCCGGCCCGTCTTTTTCCTTTTCATGGCCTTAGGAGCCGTCCTTCGGCTTTACGACCTCCACCGCATCTCGGGTTGTATCGACCCCGACCATTGGATATACGCCAATGAGGCGCTTCAAATTATGGTGGCGGGTGACCGTCCTATCCTGCTCCCCTACGGTACCCGGGAACCCCTCTTCGCCTATATCTCGGCGGGTATTTGGTCCTTGATGCCCCACGCCACCGCCATCGTCGCCATGCGAGTCTCCTCGGTGGTGGTGGATATGTTCATCCTCTGGTCCTTTTACCTGTTGGGGAGGGAAGTGGACGGACGGCGGGGCGGTTTGATTCTTATGGGAATGGGTGCGATCAGCAAGACCCTTATCCAGATTTCCAAGATCAATTTTGGTTTCCACACCGACGTCCTGGCCTGCGCTTTGACGGTGATGTTCCTGTTCCGCCTGCTGCGCGACCCCAAACTTTCCAGCTTCATGGGGTGGGCTCTTTCCCTGGTCTTCGGATCTTACCTTTACGTGGCCTTCCGTCTTTGGACTCCCGGTATTATCGGCGGCCTATGGCTATGGATGATGTGGCGTCCAGAATTGAGGCCCAAGACCCGGGCGGGTATGCTCCTGGCCTGGGGGGTGATGCTGGGCTGGACCTTCGCCTTTTTTTACGTGAATAACGTCCTCCCCCACACCTGGACTTTCGTCCAGTTCTTCGGAAAGGGACCCGGCTTTTACCTGATCTTGGCGGTTTTGGGCGCCCTTTTTCTCCATGTGGCCGAAGAAAGCCGATATCAGGCCTGGGTCTGGAAATGGGCCAGCGGTTCACTCCTGATCGCGCTGCTCCTTGGCCTTCTTTGGGCCCAACCCGGCTACTCGGACCACCCCAACGAGATGGTCATCTTTCATCCCCGGTTTGAACTGACCAAGTGGGAAGCCACCAAGTATTGCATCCATAATTTCTGGAACGGTTTCCGGGTGCTTTTTAGCTGGGATCCGGACAACCCCTTTTGGAATTTGCCCCCTATGAAGGGGGATTCTTACATGGATTTCTTCGTTCCGGCTTTCGGCCTGTTGGCGTTGGCTTGGTTCGTGGGCCGGCCAAGCCTCATCGAAATATCCATTTTAGTGCTTTGGTTCGTTGGCTATGCCGCCTACTTCCTCACCCACGGGGCCCACACGAACCGTCTGATGGCCACCCTGCTACCGATGTACCTTATCGGGGCTCGAGGAGCGTTCCGTTTGTGGCACGCCTTCCGGGATTCGGGATTGAAAGCGGGGGCGAAGTGGGGAACCGCGCTTTTCCTGGCGTTCGGAGCCTGGTCCCTTTTCACTAACATCCAGATCTTGGAAGGTTGGATGAATATGAGGTGGAACGATACGCTGGCCCAAGATGTGTTGGACACGCTACCCACCCAACGATGTTATCTACAGCCTCATCCAGGACATTTCGGGGAGACGGGTTTAGATCTAGTCTGCGAGGGACGGGACGCCCATTTGGCCCTGGATTCCAATCCCATCGACCTGGTGGAAGGGCAAAGGGGCAAAGATATCGCGGTAGTGATCTGGGGATCGGATGACGC
This sequence comes from bacterium, assembly GCA_035524855.1. Taxonomy (GTDB): domain Bacteria; phylum Oederibacteriota; class Muellerivitia; order Muellerivitales; family Muellerivitaceae; genus DATKOC01. Next base: position 6,307 of record DATKOC010000112.1, on the reverse strand, counting down.
GACCCGAGACCGCCTCAATAAAGCTTTTCCCGGCGGGATTTGGAAGGAAAAAGTAAGCGCCTGGCCCATTACGTCCCTCAAGTGGATGATCGTGCCTTTCGACCAGATCTCCCAAAACCCTTCCGATTACTATTACATCCGCTACAAGCCGGCATCGTATTGGCAAAGGCGTTTTTACCTGGGCCTGGGACTGGGCCGTGGAATGATCCGTTACGAAGACCGAATGGCCCGCTGGAACGAGCCGGTCCCCCCGCCTTTCCTCAACGGAGAGTATGTTGGGCGGATCGACGGGGAATGGGATGTTCAAGTCCCCGGTGATTATGAGGTCGGTTTCCAAACCGCCAACACCACGCAGCTTTGGGTGGATGGCCGGGAAGTGTTGGAGATGAAACGGCCGGTGGGAAACCTCGAGCGGAAGGCGAAATTACACCTTTCGCCCGGGAAACACCGGGTGGAATTCTTGACCGCCTTCCTCCAGGAACACCAATTTCCTACGGTTCGCGTCCATTCCCTCGCGGAAGGTTGGGACAAACCCCTGGACGAACTCTCGGGGACCCAGCTTCCCGTTTCGCCCATGGACTCGACGACCGCTTCAAACCGTTAACTCCCGTTTTCTCTGAACGAGGAATCCACCGTGCCTTCGATCCCGCATGAAAAAATCAAAACCTAAAGGGCTTAAGGCTGGCCGCGCCGACCAATACCCTCCGACAGAAAAGTCCGTTTTCCGCGGCGCTGTTCCGCCCGGAGTCGAATACTTCCTGGTGTTCGTTTTCTTTTCCGCTTTCCTAGCCTATGTCTTGTGGGTCCCCCTGGCGCATCCCTCCTTGTTTCCTGGGAACAAGTACGAAGATGCTTTCTTTGCGTTTGGTTACAAATATATGTGGATCCGGAGTTTGAGGGAGGGACATCCTGCTTTTTGGAATCCTTATAGCGGGATGGGGCAACCCTTCCTGGCAATGGCCAACCCGGGGGCCTACGCCCCGTTCAACTTCCTTTATTTTCTCCGGCCCATGACCTGGGCCTTCACACTTGATTACCTTTTGCACCTCAGCATCGCGGGGTTAGGGACGTACATTTTCCTACGGGGGGTAGGCACCGGACGGTTATCCGCGCTCCTGGGTGGAGTGGCCTTTATGGGGTCTGGTTTTTTTATGGGACACCTTTACGCAGGGCATAACGCCATCGTCAATGCGGGCTGCTGGCTTCCAATGATTTTTCATTTCCTGCGCCGGTTTAATGGGGGCGGGAAATGGTGGCCGCTTGTCTTGGCATCCGTTTTCATGGGATTTTGTGAATTGGAGGGAATGCCCCAGGTGAACCTGTACGCCGTGATGTTCGGCTTAAGTCTCCTCGCGTGGGGAAGATGGAGGGGTTGGATTGGGTGGAATAAACTATTCGTGGGCGCGGGGGGGTTCCTTTTTCTGTCCATTTCCCTAGGGTTGTGTCAATTAGCCCCTACTTACCAATTCGCGAAATTGAGCGACCGTTGGCATTGGTATTGGAAGGACCTGATGAAGGAATTTTTCGATCCGGCTTATTTTCGTTTCCTCATCGACCCATTCTTCATGGGGAAACCCGGAATCAGTTACGACGGTACATGGGGGTACCACGAAATCATCCTTTACGTTGGCCTGCTCCCATTTTTCCTAGCCGTGGCCGGTATACCAGCCCTTATCCGAAAACGCCCCGTGGTTTCCTGGCTGATTTTTGCCCTGCTATTAAGCGTGGGATTGGCAATGGCGGATTCAACACGGTTGACACATGATCTTTACATGTTTTTCTTTCTTTTCCTGCCGGGTTTCGGCCACAACCGCAGTGTGAGCCGGATCACTTGTGTTACCTCTTTCGCGCTGGCCTGTTTAGCCGGATTAGCGTTGGACGCATGGGTCCAATACTGGAAAGGGAAGCCTGAGCGCTCCTCCTTGAGGAATTTCGCGGCGGTGGCAGTGCCGTTGATATTCCTGGTTGGAACCATCTTGGATTTGGGGAGGTTTGATCGGGTCCATGTGCAACCCACGGACATCCGGGAATTTTTCGACCCACAAGCGGTGTTTTCGTCCCAACGTCTGGCGGATATCCAATCGGACGCGGGTTATCCCCGCTTCCAATCGGATAGGTTTAGTGACCCGGGCGTGTTGTTCAAGGTTTCAAAGGTGATGACCCGTTTTCCCACCCGAACCCGGGAATCCGCTTTTTACATTGACCAGCAATGGGCTCATCCCGATACGCCTTTGAGCGACCTCATCGGCTTGAAATATGCCGCCCGTGACGCAACTGCCTCGCCGGACGGGCGTTGGCGGCAGACCGGCGGCGTGGATGGGACGGTTTGGGAGAACACCAAGGCTTTTCCAAGGGCCTTCCTGGTGGGAGGATACACGGTGGAGGAGGACGCCGATCAAACCATCCGCCGGATCCGGGACGGCTTGGTTGACCCGCGCCAGCAAGTGGTGCTTACCGCGCCGCCTCTGGGAAGTTCGGGTGGAGTGCCCGGATGGGAAGGCCCCGCCACCATCACGAATTACGGTTACAACCAGCTGGAAATCGCGTGCGAGAATGAGAGGCCCTGCTTTTTGTTCCTTTCCGACTCCTATTTTCCGGGGTGGAAAGCATGGGTGGATGGTGAACCGCGGGCCATTAATGAGGCGGACGGCGCATTCCGGGCGGTGGAAATTGCCAAGCCGGGTCGGCACTCCGTGAAAATGATTTATGCACCCGCCATCATCACCTGGACTTTTTTTTATTCCGCGTTGGCCTGGGCGATTTTTACCGCGGCGGGCCTGCACCGATATTGGACTAAGAGGGATGAGTTTCTATAAAGTGCCCGGAAGTCCTCCCAAACGATGATTTTCCCCGGAGATGTTTCGGGGGCAAGCCCAAGAGAAGTTGGCAATCCCTTGCTCCTAAGGTAAAATCCTAGGGTTTGCACCACCGTATAGGGAGTCCCGAAACCACTATGTCGCCAAAACGCCGCAAGTCCTCTGCCAAGGCTTCGAGACGCGGAACCTCCCTTTGGGACAGCCCCTGGGTCCAAAACGGCGTCAAGATCCTCTCCCTCCTTTTTCTTGGGGCCGGGCAATGGGGCATCTTCACCGGCCGGCAAATGTTGGGACTGGTTTTTTCCCTTCTTGCGGTCATGGGTGGACTCTCGGTTTATTACGGAAGGGACATCCTCGGCTGGCTCCAGTTGCCATTCCCCGCCGGCAAGGGTAAGAAAAACATAGGGCGCAAAGCTCCTGCGAAAAAACTGGGTCCCCTGGCTATCCTCAGGGGAGTTGGAACCCTGGCCGCTTTGCTCCTCGCTGGAATCGGCCAGCATTACTGGGGAACCTACCAAGACCATGGCACGCTCATTAAAGGAGGGTGGTTTTTCCTCCCCGCCATCGCCCTCTTTGTGGCCTGCTTCTGGCCTTATTTAAGGGAGCGCCTCAAGAACATCGAAATTCCCCTCAAGTGGGAAATCGGCATTGGGTCGGCCATTCTTTTAGCGGCCATTTTTCTCCGGGTTTTCCGGATCGCAAGCGTTCCCTCGGGGCTTTTCATCGACCAGGGCTTCGAAGGGTTGGCGGCTCTTCGAATTCTCCACGAAGGATGGAGACCCCTTTATGTGGAGGATGTCTTCCACGCTTACGCCCTAGCTCTCTACCAGTTGGCCCTTTGGTTCAAGATTTTCGGTTCGGGCGAGGTTACGCTTAAGCTGTTTTTCGCCTTCCTGTCCATCTTGGGGCTGCCTCTCGTCTACTGGACTTTTCGCCAGTTGGCCGGGCCCCGGGTTGCGCTTCTCACGCTATTCATCCTCACCTTCATGCGCTGGCATATCACCTTCAGCCGGAACGGCTTTCCGTCCATCGAACTGCCTATTTACATGTTTGGAACGATTGGATTTCTCCTTTACGGCCTCAGGACCCAAAAGCGCTGGCCCTACATCGCGGCGGCCTTTTTTTTCGCCGCCGGGTTTTATACCTATCAAGCCTTCAAAGTGATGCCCGTCCTGCTCCTGTTCTACGCGATCTATGAAACGGCCGCGAACCTTAAAATCGTCAGGAAACAATGGGTGAGTATCGGGATTTTCATGCTCCTTTCAATCGCCTTGAGTTATCCCATCTTCGACGACATCGTCATCAAGAAGAATTTTGGGACGCGCGAGAAGCTTCTGGCGGTCCATAGTTGGCAACAGTTCGTGAGCGATCTTTCCCAGACCGCCCTTATGTTCAACCGGCATGGTGACGAGAATTCACGCCACAACCCCCAGAACCTTCCCATGCTCGACCAAGTCTCGGGGGCCCTCTTCATCCTGGGGCTTGCCTACGCGGTATTCCGCATCCATCGGCGGAAGTATTTCTACGCCGTGATGGGCTTCCTGGTGATGAGCCTGCCTTGCCTGCTTTCGGTGGACCCGGCTCATGCCAACCGTATGCTGGGCGTCACGCCATTCCTGGCCTTTATCATCGCCACCCCCATCGCGGCCCTGTGGGGGCGCGTGGTGGCCTTCTGGGGCCCGAGGAGGGAGTGGACTTTCTTTATCGCCGCCGCGCCCTTTCTTTGGAATCTGGCGGCGCAGAATTGTGACCTTTATTTCCGGGTCCACGCCAACAACCTGCCGAGTATTTGGGAATACTGTACGGAAGAGACGGTTTGCGGGAGGATGATCGCCCAGAATGGCGATGGAAATGATTACTACGTCTCACCCCGCTACTTCGACCATTATTCCATGAGGTTCCTGGGTTACTTCGAGGACAACCGCATTCATAACTTGGAACTTCCCCGGGACATCGCCCCCCCCGCGGAAGCCCCCCGGGACGCCTTTTTCTTCATCGCCCAGAGCCGGACGGGCGTCGTGGACCTTTTCAAGACCTATTACCCCAAGGCCTGGTTCGACACCCTGGTGGACCCGGGTGGAAACACCCTGGAATATTTCTTCCGCGTTCCCGCCGACACGCTGGAACCCTTAAGGGGACTGCAAGCCAAGTTCGACCGGCCGGTAGGCGGGAAGACTGAACAACCAATGCGCTGGTTCCCGGCGGGTCTTCCCGCGGGGCCTTATCACGCCACCTTGACCGGCAACCTTTATGTGCCGGATCAGGGAGATTACAGTTGGAAATTCACGGGGAACTGCCACGCCGTTATCAGCCTTAAGGGACGCCCCGTCACCTCGGGAACCTGTTACCTGGAAAAGGGCATCCATCCCATCCGCATCTCCCTGACGGTGCCCGAGGGCAAGGCACCGACGCTGGAGATCCAGCAGGAACGGGTCGGGAAAAAGCCCGTCTTTCTTGAGGCCGATTCCTTCAACTCCCTGCCCCACCCAAGGGGTCTGGTCGCCCGGTTCTACAAGAAGCCGGATATGACAGGGGAACCTTTCCTCGTGGAATGGGATTCCGTTTTGGACTTCCCGAATGGGAACGATATCGACGCCTTCGCCCCCTATTCCATCCATTGGACGGGGGAACTGAACCTGGACAAGTCGGGACAGTACCAATTTTTCCTCGACAGCCGGGACAAGGTGGGCATGAAAATCGACGGTAAGGCCTGGATCACGCTGGGAGATGGATACCGGAAGAGCGGAAACCTAACCGCTGGCAAACACAAGCTCGATTTGTATTACTCCAAAGCCGATCCTTATTTCCCCAATTTCACCTTCAAGTGGGTGAGGCCCGGCGGTTCTCAGGAAGTGGTCCCGAACTCGGTGTTTGGAGAGGTTCCCTGAGGTAGGGTTCCTCCACTAGGGACTCATCTTTTGAAAGCCGTATCCGAAAGCCCCCGAATCCTTTTGCGACCTCACGCCGTTAAATTGAGAATGGAACAGACCATGGATTCCAATATCCCCAAAAAGGACGTCACGCTCCGAGTTCAATTTGAGCAATTCAAGGACAATTACCGCCAGGAAATCCAAAAATCCATTTCCTTCATCGGCCAGGACCTTGATTTCTTCACGGAGGTAAAGGTCGGGCACTTGCTGGAGCTCACCCGCCGGTATGTGGGGGACCCCGAGAAATTGAAAATCCTTGACGTGGGATGTGGGGTGGGAGTCACCGACCGGTTTCTCACCAGCCATTTCAAGAAGCTTTACGGGGTGGATTTGAGCCCCGGGGTTGTCAGGAAGGCGGCCCGGTTAAACCCCAAGGCCTCCTACAGGCATTACAACGGAAAGACCCTGCCTTATCCCGCGGGCTCCATGGACGTTACCTTCGCCATTTGCGTCATGCACCACGTTTTGCCGGGGCACCTGAACCGTTTCGTCCAGGAGATGGCGCGGGTGACGCGAAAGGGGGGGCTGGTGGCCATTTTCGAGCACAACCCCTGGAACCCC
>DATKOC010000111.1:0-6742 GCA_035524855.1 bacterium | reverse complement strand
ACAGGACCAGGGACGGTTGTTGGGGTGGTGGAAAGCGCCCGAGACCTCCCAATTTTCATACACCAGTTTGTATTCCGGGAGGTCAAAGGACCCATCCTGGCCGATAACGCTCCTAAAATCGACCTTACAATTGTCCTTATTGGTCTTGGCGAACAGGTCTTTGTACTTGACGGCCAAGTCGGAGGCGTCGGCACTACCCTTCAGTTGCAAACCGCTCCGAACTGTCCCCGAAAGGTGGAAATCAACCTTCGCCGGGCCGGTGAGGGAAAGGCCCTCCGGCATCTTCGCCAGGGATTTGGGCAGGAGTCCCAGCACCTCCAGCGCGTTCAGGGACATTTCCCCGTCCATGTCCGGGGCGAAATCAGTCGTCAAGTTTGCCGCGCTCCCCGAGATCCTGAAACCCACCCCGTTGACCTTCCCTTTTACGTCCAATTCCTTAAGGGCTTGAATCGCCAGGAAATACCGGAGGGACCCATCCAAAGAAAGTTGATAGCTCACGTTGGTATAGTTGAGGGGTGTTTCCAATGAAAAAGTCGTCTTCCCCCCCACCATGGAAATATTCTTGACCCTTAAATTCAGGTCTTTTAAGTCGGATTTTTGGACCGGGTTCGTGGTTTCGTCCAAGTAAGTCAACTTGCCGTGGACGATGTTGATGCTGTCCACTGAGAGCAACAACGCGCTCTTGGAGGGTTTAGCGGCCGCCGTGTCGGCCCAAGCGGCATCGGCAAAAAAGGAAGTGAAGGCTTGGCGTTCTTCCGGCAATCCCGAGGAAGCGCGTTTACGGGCTTTCTTCTTCGGCGCGGCCTTCGCCTTGGGTTTGGCTTTCGCCTTGGCGGGAGCCGCCGGAGCTGGCGCCGCGGCCGGAGCGGTGGCGGAAGCATCCCCCACCATGTCCGAGAAATTGAATTGACTCAAACCCCGCCGCTCCAGCAGGATTTGAGGTTCCATCAGCTTGATCTCACCTAATGAGATCTGTCCCCAAAGGAGGGGGAAAAGGTGGTAGGAAATGGAAATTTCTTTGGCGGCCACCATGTTCCCGGCGGCCCAACCGGGGCGGTTCGAAATCTTCAAGTCGGTGAGGCTGATTCCTGTCAGAACATTGAAATGGGCGTCCCCCAGGGTCACCTTGCGTTTGAGGGTGTCGGAAAGCTTCTCGATGGCGATAGCTTTGATCTTCTCCGGCGGGAACTTGATAGCAACCACGACCGCCGCGATGCCCAACAAAAGGATAAAGGCGGCCCCGGTGATTAAGGCGAATTTAATCAGCTTTTTCATTGGTTCTTATTCCTTGTGTCAGGGGAAACCCCTTGAGAATGGACACCATTGTATGCAAAGGCAGGGGCAATTCAAACAAACCTGTTTTAGTTGAAAACGGTATTTTCGACGACTTTTGGGTCAAATAAAAAAGGGCCGTCAATGACAGCCCTTTTTGAGTTTACGATTATTTGATCGGTTATTTTTTAAGCGCCAACTTGGCCTTATCCGTGGGCACAAACCCACCCTCCCGTTTGACGGGAACCGAAGTCGCCGGATTGGGCGAAGGGGCAACCGCCGCCAAAACCGGTTTGGCTGGGTTTGGCGTGGCAGGAGCCGCCTTCGCCGGCGCGGCCACGGAAGCGGCGGCTGGAGCCGCGATTAATCCCGCCTTTTCCTTGATCTTCTTCTCGATCTGACCGGCGATATCGACTTGCTCCTTGAGGAAAGCCTTGGCGGCATCCCGGCCTTGTCCCAGGCGGGTCTCGCCATAGCTCAGCCAAGTTCCGCTCTTGTCCAAGATCCCCATCTCCAGGCCGGTATCAATCAGAGAGGCTTCCTTTGAAATGCCTTGGCCGAAGATGATATCCACGAAACCTTCCTTGAAAGGCTGGGCGGTCTTGTTCTTCACCACCTTAACCTTCACCTTATTGCCGATGTTCTGGTCCCCGCTCTTGATGGCTTCCACCCGGCGAACATCCAGGCGCATGGAGGAGTAAAACTTGAGGGCGCGGCCCCCCGGCGTGGTTTCCGGATTGCCGAACATAACCCCGATCTTCTCGCGGATCTGGTTGATGAAGAGGGCCGAAGTATTGGATTTGGAAAGCAGGGCCGTCAGTTTCCGGAGGGCTTGGCTCATCAATCGGGCCTGAAGGCCCACATGGGCATCGCCCATTTCCCCTTCCAACTCGGCGCGGGGGGCCAAAGCGGCCACCGAGTCGACCACAATCACGTCCACGGCGCCGGAGCGCACGAGAATATCGGCGATTTGAAGGGCCTCCTCCGCCGAATCCGGCTGGGAGATGAGCAATTCGTCCACGTTGACGCCCAGTTTCTTGGCGTAAGCGGGATCCATGGCGTGCTCGGCGTCGATAAACACGGCGGTTCCGCCGGCTTTTTGGCATTCGGCGACGATGTGGAGGGTCAGGGTGGTTTTACCCGAGGACTCCGGCCCGAAAATCTCCACGATGCGGCCCCGGGGTACCCCCCCGATGCCGGTGGCGATATCCACCGAGATCGCCCCCGTGGAAATGGCCTTCACGTCCTGGGCCTTCGCCTCCCCCAACCTCATGATGGCTCCCTTACCGTGGTCTTTTTCCACCTGCAGGATCGCCATATCCAACGCTTTTTGCTTTTCAGTCGCCATTCGAAATCTCCTTGAAAATAAGCATTTTTCAATGCATCAGTGCATCCTAAAGGCTCACGGAAGTCCTGTCAAGAAAAAAGTATACACTCGTATACTTTTCCCTCCACCTTCAAGGAAGGCTAATTAAAAGGAAGCGGAAAAGGTTGGCAGGTCCAGGTTTTGATCCAAGGTCACAAAACATTCAATGTGGTGCTTCCCCGAGGGGAGTTCCCGGGGGTGGTGATAAGCTTTGCCGTCCACCCACCAATGGATGGGATTCAAATATCCCGCGGGAGCGATGAATTTTCGTGTTCCCGTTAGGGTGATACCCCACTCCAACTTGGCGCCAAATTTTTTCTTCACCCATTCCGGCAATGGCTCTCGATCAGAAACCACCCAATCCTCTCCACGGGGCAAGCCGCGCCCAAAACCGTAATTTATGCTGAAAAATTGCCGGTGAACTAATCCTTCAGCGGAACCCATCCATCGAAACAATGACTTCTTTTCTTGGCTAATTTCATTCACGGGAATCTCGACCCGGGTGAGAAAATCCTGCCCTTGGGGCCCCGACACCTTGGAAACCAGGCAAGGATAGGCTTTCATGATCCTTTGGAAATCCTCCCCCATCTCGCTCGAAAGGTAGACAACCAGGGAATGAACTTTCCGATTTGCGTCCGAATAAACGGGATTGCTCTTTTGAAGGGGATGAATCTCCCTTCCCTCCTCTAACACGCTTTGGGTTTCCCAGCTAAGCCAATGCTGGTCAAGGGCGCCGAAATAAATCAAATTGTCCTCGGATTCGGAGGCGATTTGGTGGAAAAGCGCCACCTCCACGTCGTTGGATTCGGCCGGCCAATTCCGGTAAACCTTTTGAAAAGCGGAGTGTCCCATTCCTCCCCAAAACCCGAAAAGTAACATCCAAAGAAGGAGCGCGGGAAGCCCGGATTTTTCCACGATTCTTCCCACGAGATTATCCAATCCCATGGCGGCCAAAGCCAAGAGGGGGATGACCGCTCCCGCCAGTTTCCCGCTATGGGGTTCACTCGTCAAAAAGTAAGGCAGGGTGCCGGCCGCCGTGAAAAAGCCGAGCGCGAGGATTTTTACGTCCTTGCGTATCGCGCCCCCCAAAAAAGCGGCAAGCACGAGAACCGACAACCCGGTTTCCAGCATGGAACTACCCGGCGGGCTCAAATCGAGCCGGTCATTTCCTTTCCAAAAAAGTAAATGAAGCGCGTTCCCCAGCCGGTCCCAGGCTAGGTCCAGAAACCCACCGACCCCATGGAAAGGGAGGGTGAAAAGGGACAAGCTCGCCATATGCTCCGAAATAGCCCTTTGGGAAAGGATGGGGTACATCAGGAAGCTGCCCAGAACGGTGGCAATGGACCAGAAAGCGAGCCCGCGGTATTCCTGGGAAGCGTCCATTTCCCGATAAAAAAGCCAAAGGACCGCAAGAGATAAGATGGGAATCAGAAACAAATAATCAAAGAGCCAGCCTTCGAAAAAACCGCCGTGGATAAGCGAATTGCCCTCGAAAAAGTAAAACCCGAAGAGGCCCAGGATTAAAACAACTCCCCACCTGACGTGGGCCGACACCAATACCCTTTTCATCAAGACGAGTCCCACCAGAACCACCGCGAAAGGCAAGAAGGCGCGGAAAGCCGTGTAGGTGTAACACCCAAAAGCAAGGGAGAAGGCCCACAAAAACGAATGCTTCCCATCGGGCCGCCGCATCATCCGGAAAGTAAAGAGGAGAAGTAGCGCGACCGCTAAGGGAAGAGAGGAAATGCGTATACCGATCAGATTTTTGACGAGTAAATCCAGGTTCACCGCTCCTAAAGCCGCCAAGAAAAGCCCCGCGCGGCGCCCCGCCAATTCCTTTCCCAAGAGATAAAGAATCCAGAGGGTGAACAAGTTCAAGACGACACAGGTGATCCGCTGGATCACTAATCCCTTGGCGGCGGGAAAGAACATCCACAGGAACGCGGCGAAGTAGGAGAAAAAAGGCTCCCGCCGGCCCAAATCGAAAATCCAATGGTGCTGGTGCAGATCCAAAATGTTGCGGGGAGCGATAATTTCCATCGCGAAATCATCCCAATAGGTCGGGACGGGTTCCCACCAACGGTAAAGCCGAAGGAAAGCGGCGGTGGCGAAAATCAGGAGGAGAAGAAAATGGTGGGGTTGGGGACGCCGAAGGCTGGGGTAAGAATAGGCCATAGGCCTATTTTAGAGGAAGAGACGCGGGTCAGAAATCCCGATGTTTTCCTTGGAAAAGAAAGGTTCCCCGGCTTGAACCCCGATCATGGACCCAAAATATCGGTTGGAAACATTGATGAAGTCTAAGGCCCGGCTTCCAGGTTTCTTGATGAACTGGCTTTCATAACAACTCACCGCCGCTAATTTTCGCTCGTGGACATCACTGGTATCCACAATGAAAGACGGTTGGATGTTCACCCGCAGATGTGAACAAAGGTGGTAATAAAGCTTTGGAGAATACCAGGGAGTCCCCTTCATGTCGGTTTTGACCAGTTTGGCCCAGAAGCGGGCCGCCTCCACCAATTGGGAGGCTCCCCAGTGGTCGGGGTGGGCATCCACCCAATAAGGAGCGAAAACGATGGCGGGCTTGTAGCGACGGATGACCTCCGCCGCCTTCCGGCGGGCGGGCAAAGTATCCTTCAGTTCACGGTTCTTGAGGGGGAGAATCAGGTAATCATCAAGGCCGAGTACCCGGGCCGCTTTTTCCGCTTCCTTCAACCGGGTTTGATGGCTTCCAAAAGGCGTGGGTTCCCCGTCGGTCAAGTGGCAAACCACCACCTTGGCCCCCTGCCCCTTTAGGGATAAAAGGGTCCCGCCCATGGCGATTTCCACATCGTCGGGATGCGCGCCAAAGGCCAGCACGTCCACCAACGCGTTTTTCGCCGTAGTCCCGCCAGGGGCTACCGTCTCGAAGGTCTGAATATTGGAATTTGATTTCTTGCGCATGGGCCCCATCATAGACCCAGGGGTACAAATAAAAAAGGCCTCCCCCTTTCGGGGAAGGCCTTAGGTTAGGTGTCGTTTAGGCCCCCGTCTTAGTCACATTCGCCGCCTGCTTGCCCTTCGCCCCCTGAACGATCTCGAAGGTCACTTCTTGCCCCGCCGTCAGGGTCTTGAACCCATCGCCTTGGATGGCGGAAAAATGGACGAACACGTCCTCCCCGCCCTCCTGCTCGATGAATCCGTATCCCTTCCCGGCGTTAAACCACTTCACGCGCCCCGTTGGCATCTTTCGAGCCCTACCTTTTCCGCATCTGTTACTCCCCGCCGGCCTTCGTGGCTTCCCACCGTCGCTTTCCTGTTACAGGGACGCCGACTAGAAGAGGCCCACCGCCGACGGAAACCATCGCCACTGATGCTTACGACGATGTGAAAAGATTTTAGGGAAATTCGCGTGTTTTTTCAATTTAATTTCGGAAAAGGGACACCCGAGAGATGGCGGGTGGAAAAAATTTCCAACCTCCCGGTTGGAGAATTGTTGTCTCGTTCCTAATTCAAGCCCGCCAAACCGAAAATCCACTCACAGCCCGCGGCAATGATAGCCGCGGCGGGGATGGTGAGGATCCAGGCCCACACGATGCGTTCCGCCACGCCCCATTTCACCGAGGAGAAGGAATGGGTGCTGCCCACGCCGATAATGGCGCCGGTGATGGTGTGGGTGGTGGAGACGGGTACTCCCATGGAGGCCGCGGTAAAGAGCGAAATGGCCCCGCCTATTTCGGCGCAAAAGCCGCCAACGGGCTTCAGCTTCGTGATTTTCTGCCCCATCGTCTTGACGATTCTCCAGCCCCCGGTCATGGTTCCAAAAGCCATGGCGGCGTAACAGCAAATGATGATCCACCAGGCGATCTCCTGGCCGCCCGCCCGGTAAGCCCAATCCGGGTGTTTTCCCGCAAGCAAAAGCGCCACGATGATTCCCATCGTTTTCTGGGAATCATTGGCGCCGTGCCCCATGCTGTAAGCGGCCGCCGAAAAAAACTGGCCGATCCGGAAAATCGAGTCCACGGATGACGGCGTAAACCGGCGGAACAGGTTGAAAACCAGGGTCATAAAGAAATAACCGAGGATCAATCCCAGGATTGGCGCCACGAATATGAAAATGATGGTCAT
>DATKOC010000110.1:0-20701 GCA_035524855.1 bacterium | reverse complement strand
GACCGCCGCCACCTTCTCCCCATCATCCTTTTCCACCGTGACTTCCAGCGGCTTATAGGTTCCCTTCTCGCAGGCCTCCGCCCGGTCTAAGTACTGGATCATGACCTCATTCAGTTCATAGAGGGTTCCGGGAACCATTCGATTGGGGTCGGGCAGGAGGTTCACCACCGGACCCTTGCGCTCGGCGGAATGGCCCATGAAGGCCATGCGATAGCCTTTCAAGTAAGCACGGGTAACCGGGCGGTTACCCATCAAGCGGCGCTCCATCTGGGCGCGCAGGAGGCTGGAACCGTAGGCGAAATAGTAAGGCATCCCATTTCTCCTTATCGGTCTGGTTTTATTCGCTTTTGGGAGTCTTAGTGGGGACCATCAATTCGTTGGTGGCGGAGATTTGGCTTTCGATCGAAATGTCCAGGGGCGCCCCATCCTGGCAAAGCTTCAGGAAAGCCATGCGGGTTCCCTGGCCGTTCCCAACGCCCAGCACGGCCTGCATCCCCTCCACGTCGAGGTTGAACTTTTTCTGGAAATCCGCGTCGGGCAGGGGGCTCCAGGGCGGGTCCGCCGGGGCGATCTTCGCCTCCAGGTGGCCCTGCCGGTCCCTCACGTGGTTGGCGGCCGTCAGGTAGACCTTCCAGTACCATTTCTCGGGAACCTTCATGGCGAAAAACCGGCACTCGTTGGCGGACATGACCAAGTGGTATTTCTTGAAGGGGTCCAGGATGGCGGGGTTTTGCTGGGTACCGGTGATGCCCTGCCGCATTTCGACGTCGGGGACTACTTCCATTCCCAGGTCCCGGGCCACCCCCGCGCAGGATACGAGGCCCTGGCAAACAAAAAGTAAAACAAGATTGAACCACAGGGGGCTCAGGGAACTCGGGAAAAACCCATTCAAATTTTTTCTTATGAAAATCATCAATCCAAACCTAATTTAGTTTTATCTTTCCCTGGGACCCCTGAGTCTCTGAGGTTATTTGGCCTTCGGCGAGTCCAGGCTTTTGACGTCGCCCTTGGGGAAATAGTGCTCCAATATCTCCCCGCAGGTCTTCCCACCCCGCGCCAGGCTGTAGGTCCCCACCTGGCACATCCCCACCCCGTGCCCCCAGCCGCCGCCGTAAATAATGAATTCCTCGGGCCAGCCCTTCAAGTTGAACTGGGGTTCAATCCAAATCAGGTTACTCCGGATGCCACCTAAAAAACTACGGATATAATCCCCCTTGAATTCCTTGCTCCCCTGCTCCCCCTCCACCAGCAGGCGGTCCGCCCACCCGGCGGTGGAGCGGTGCGTGACGATCAGGCGCCGGAGCCGGCCAAGCCCGGCCAGTTTTTTCTGGAGGAAGTCGGCCTTGACCAGCGTGGCCCACCGGAAATTCTGGTAGCCTTTCAAACCCCCGGCCCGGCAGTTGGCTACCCGGTTCTCCTTGATCCACTTTTCCGCGCTTAAGGGAGAGAGGGGAAACAAGATGTCCTGGTTGTAGCGCGGGTCGTAGTCCTCCACCCCCACCACCGGCGATTTGTATCCCCAGGCCTCGGCGTAGTCCTGCGTATGGCCCCCGCACTGGGCCGAATAGGCGACCGGCATCACCTTGCGGCCGTGCTTGAGGATGAGCCCCGCCGTCTGGCGCACCGCCTCGTTGGACCGCTCGTGCTCGGCCCGAAGCCCCCGGTATACCTCGCAGTGCACGCTGTCGCACAGGTCGAAACCTTCCTCATTGTGCCGGCCCATCTTGGACAGGGCGTAGGTGCGCGCCACGATGGCCTGGGCCTTGAGGGCCTCCAGGGGCCAGTCATAGGGCATCTCGGAGGGGAGGACGCCGGCCAGGTAATCCTCCAGGGTGACCCGGTTCACGACTTGGAACCCCCGCCCCGGCCGGGGCGAGATTTCCACCAGTCCCCGGTAGGCCCGGTCCTCCTCCCGCGCGAAAAAGTATCCCGTGTTGGAAGGAACCGCGTGGAGGACGATGGCCTTCTGGGGGTCTTGGGGGACGATCCAGAGACGCTCGGTAAAACTGGCCACCTTCCGGCCATGGGAGTCACGTAGGACCCAGATCTCCTGGTGGCTAGCGGAGTTTTTGGCGGACTCGTAAACCACGTGGTAGTCCACCCCCGCCGCCAGGGTCGTCACCGGGGTTTGGGCGGGCGTCATGACCAGTAGGGGCGATCCACCCCGCAAAAGCAGGCGGTTGATGACCGTGAAGAGGCCCACCCGGACGGTGACAGGCGAGGGGGCGATGGTCTTTTCTTCCGGAGCCTTCCATTTTTCCCACTGCTCCAGGCGCTCGTCGCGGCGCTTTTGGGCCTCCTCGGGCGCGGCCTTGGCCACCCGCCGGGCCTCGGCTTTCAGGCGTTTGTCGTCCGGCTCGATGGCCATGGCCTGGTCGTACTTGACCAGCGCCTCCCGGTATTTCCCTTTCGCCGCCAGCAATTCCGCGATGGCACGGTGCGCCAACTTGAAACTGCCATCCAAGCGGGCCGCCCGCTCGTAGGACTTCAAGGCCAAATCGTCGTCCCCCAACGCGCGGCTGACTTCGGCCAATTCCCAGGTGGCCAGGGCGAACTCCGGCTTCGCCGCCACCAGTTTTTGGAGGTATTTCTTGGCGAGCCCCAGGGCCTCCTGGGGCGTGAACTGCTTTCGGATGCTTTTCCATTTGAACTGGCAGAGCCTGAGCCGGGCCATGCCCCAAAGGACGTCCGGGTCATCGGGGTGGGCCTGGACGAGTGGCAGGAATTCCTTCTCGGCGTCCTCGAACCGGCCCATTTGCTCCAGGGCGAGGGCCATTTGGGCCCGGACCTTCCAATCATTATTCAGCGCCAGGCAACGCTGGTAGGCCTCCACCGCGCCGCCATAGTCATATTGGCTCTTGCGCAAGTCCGCCAATTCCAGCCAGAGGTCGGTATCCCCGGGATTTTTCTCCAACCGCCCGGTGAGGGCCTCCTCCGCCTCAAGCACCCGGCCCTGGGCGAACCACTTGCCGAGCTTGAGTTGGAAGGAATCAGCTAATGCCGGCGAGGCCAAAAGCAATTGAGCCGCCAAGACAGCAAGGGCACCGAGAAATGCCCACCCAGACATCGAGGTTTCACTTTTGCTTTTCAACATAGCCTATTTAAACCTTGCTCGGAAAAATAAAAAGCCCCCTGTCTTTTGGGAAACAGGAGGCTCTTTTCAAGATCGTCGGTTGTTTCGTCTTTCGGCTTCCTTGGTGCCCTTCGTGCCTTGGTGGTTCGATCGGTTATTTTTTCGCCAATTCGAGGCGCTTGGGGCCCAGTACCGCCGCGTCCCGGGAGTACCAATAGCCAGTGTTGTCGATGACTTCCAGGTTGGGCACGTAGCGCTTTTTGACGTAATCGAGGAGCTTGACCAGCGTCACGTGGCTTTGGGCGTCGGAGTTGCGGATGTTGGTGCTGGTGTGGATCTGGTGCAGGAGCTGGCGGGCCGCCACGCCGCGCGGGTTCAACTCGTTGGGGGCCTTCTCATAATAGATGTGCGAGAGGTAACCGTCCTTGTCGAAGGTCAATTGCAGGGGGGAAACGGTCTTGTTGAGGGTCACGCGGACGCCGCGCAGGGAAAGGCGCGCGCCGGGCAGGTCCGCGTCCTGGGCGAAGACATGGTCCACGATCTCGTGCGACCAGCCGCTCACCTGGGCGATCTCGCGGAACTCGTCCTGGATTTCACGGACGCTTTCCAGGCTCTTAATCTTCCCGAAATAATGGACCGTTGTGGACATTCATCCCCCTTGGCGGCTGGACCTGGGACGGCTTGATTCCTTAGCGGTTGACCACATCCTTGAGGATGGGCATTTCCAATTGGCCGTTGGGCAACTCCACCGGGGGTTTTTCCTCCGGCAGGTTCCAAAACAGCCTCTTCAGGTTTTTGCCGGCCTTGAAGGAAACCTTCTTGTAGGAGGGGAGGGGTATGGCAAGGTTCCGCGAAAGGTCCCGGCCTTTTTTACCGGAAACGATTTTGGTCTGGAAAACCCCAAAATCCCTGATTTCAATCCGGTCGCCGTTCAATAGACCCTTTTCCAGGGTCAATAATATCTTTCGAACGATAACTTGCGTGTCAGGCAGGGCAAGTTTAGTGGCTCGAGCGACTTCCCGTACTATATCTTGTGCTCCAACCTTCATGGCTTGAATTATAAGGCTTTTTTTGAATGCCTGTCAACTTTACCCCTAAAAATTAATGGTTTTTGAAAAGTGCCATTTTTAGAGACCTGCCACAAATGGCCGCCAAATCCCCTCCCGGAAAGTCCGGTAACGGCTCTTTCCCTCTGGGGTTACCTCTAATTCAACCGCCCCATCCAGGGCGGTCGAAAGCACCACCGCTCCCGGTACCGCCGCTTGGAAAAGGGCGTGGTCATCCGGGTAATCACGCCAGTCGCTCAGGACCACATACCGGGGCTTGAAACCTTCCGCGCAAAGGCCGGGTTCCCCGCTCCGGCGCCCATGATGGGGGGCCATCAGCCAGTCCAACCGAGAGAACGGATGTTTCCGTAGGAGCTCCCTTAAACCGTCCTTTTCCAGGTCACCCGGCAGGACCAGCGAGAAATTTCCATAAGTCACCAGGGAAACGAGGGAATCGTTATTATCGGGGTGGATTCGGGGCCGGTACCGGAGACCTGGATGGAGAACTTCCACCTTAACGCCATCCCACTGGCCAAGGAAATCCCCCGCCTTCAAGAGTTGATCGGGAACTTTTCTTTCTCGCAGCAGGTCTTTGAAGCGCTCATAAGTCTCGCTGGTGGCTTGCGCCCGGAAACCCTCATAGGCCTTGGCTACCGGGTAGGCCGACAGCAGGTTCACCAACCCGCCCACATGGTCCTCATCCGGGTGGGTACTCACGATCCCCTCGATTCTTTGGACTCCCTCATGCCGGAGATAGGCCACCAAGGGCAGGTAACGGTCGGGTCCATGGACGCCCTTCCCCCCGTCCACCACCAGGATCCTACCGCCGGGTGAACGCAAGACCACCGCGTTACCATGTCCTACCGCGAGGAAGGTCACCCGCAAGGACTGAGGGCGAAGAATCGATACCAGCTTGAATAAACCGGTACCCACGAGAAAGAGAACCCAACCCGCGAGGGCGATCCTCCGGCCCTTGAGGAAAAGTTCCCTTCGCCCCTTCCAATCCTCCGATGGATTTTCGGGTTGGCGTCCCGGCCAGAAACAAAGGAACGAAAACAGCAATAAAACATGAAAAGCCCCCATCCAGGCGGGGGAAGGTGAGGCCACGATCCACTCGGCCATTGGCCAGCGGGCCATCCAGTCGGAAAGATGGATGAGAAGCCTCAAGGGCGCCTCGCAGGCGGCCCCGAAGAGGGTCCCCAGGGCGGGGTGTAGGGCGGAACCGCCCAGCAGCACCAATCCACCGGCGGTGGAAAAAAGGGCCAGCGGCACGATGGCCAGGTTGGCGGGGATGGAATAGAGGGAGACTTGGTTGAAGTCGTAAATGATCAGGCACCAGACGGCCAATTGCGCCGCGGTGGTGGCGGTCACCAGCAGGCCCACGGGCTTCCAGAGGAAGGAAAGCTTTTCCAGGAACCAGGAGGAGGTCACCATGAGGCCGGCGGTGGCAAGGAAGGAAATCTGGAACGACAGATCCTCGAGCACGAAGGGGTTCCAAAGGGCCAGGAGAAAGGCGGTCACCAGGAGCAGGGTGCCCCCATGGATGCGCCGCTCCAGGAGCACCGCCAAAAGCGCGAATCCGGAGAAAAGCGCGGCCCGGCAAACGGGTGGATGCGCGCCGGTCATCATGACAAAAAAAACCAGGCCCACCATGGTGGACCCCGCGGCCCAGCGACGGTTGAATTGCAGGGTGCGGAAAACCATGAAGCAAAGCCCGGCCAGGAAGGCCGTGATCATGCCCGAGACGGCCAGGATATGGATGGTGCCGGTCAGGAAAAAGGACTCCACTAAGTCCTCCGGCAGGGGCGACCTCACCCCCAGCAAGATGCCGTCCAGGAGCGCGTTTTCGGGGTTCGGCAAATAGCGGTAAATCGTGTCCTCGGCCCGGCGTTTGAGCCAAAAGGACCAGGCGTGCCACGGATCACCCTTACCCTCAACGTTCATGGTGGGGGAAATTTTCCGCCAATGTCCCGTCGAGGCGTACAACACATAGGCCACGCCCTTGGTTTTCATATACCGGGCGTAATCGAATTGGCCGGGATTCTGGGCGGGCAAGGGCGCCTGGATCTTCCCTTCCATCTCGAGGACATCCCCATAACTGAGGACCGGCTGGGGATCCCCCGCCGAAAGCCGCAAGGAACACCTCGCCTTCACGGGCCCGACGGGCTTCCCATCGAGGGAATAAACCTCGCAAAGGGCCCGGACTTCCCTTACGGAGGGCTGGTACTGGCCGTTCAATCGGCCGGTGTCGTGGCTCCCGGGCAGCCGCTCGAACAAAACTTCCGGGTCCTCGGAGACCCAGGCTTGGAAGCGGGCCTTTTGAGGTTCAGGAAAAAGGGATTGAAGGCGCCGGAAGGAAGATTCCGATTGCCACCAGCGGAAACCCACTAAAAGAAGGGGAAACGCCAGGAAAACAGCCGCGCGGGTAAAGCTTCCTATTCCCATGGCCGGGGATGAGCGATGCTCACATTTGAGGGCGGCGCCAAACGCTATATCCGGAAGGGCGTTCGGCGTCACTCGATAACGGGGTCATCATTAATGCATGTAGCTCGGGGCTTTTGAGGGGTCGTTGAAGGTCAGGAACCCGAAGCCCGCCACGTCCAGGTTATCGCTGCTGAAGGCCCGGACCACCTCGACCTTCAGGAAATAATTCTTGGGGTACTTGGTGGTCTTCACCGCGTACCAAAAGGTCCGTTTGGGCCTCCGCCATTGGTCATCCATCCGAACCCCCGCCTGGGACACCTTCAACTCGCCGCTCAATGGCTTGCCGTATTGCTTGTACATTTTTTCCAGCACCAGTTTCAGGTCCTTTTCGTCCTTCACGAGGGAGTGGAACCCGACATCCAATCGCTCCATCAGGTCCTTGCTGTCCGCCTTAATCAGGTCATCCAGGACCGCGTCGCTCATGGCTTTGGCGGTATTGAAGTCGAGTTCCACGATGGGCCGGTCCTTGGAGGGCGTACAAGCCGCGAGGAGGGCCGACAAGAGGAAGAGAAGGGATAACTTGCGCAATGTCACGGCCTTAGGCCTCCCGGAGGCAAGAACCACCGCCACCTGATAAAACTAAACCACATTGAAACCAGGATGAAGAATGATGAATGGGATAAACCAAAAAAGATTTTCCGGTTTTTTTATTCTTCTTCATTCATCCTTTTCAGAGTTATAAAGACTTTGTTTGAGACTCTAAGTTTACTTCGTGTAATGCACCGGAAGGGTGAATTCCTTGGCGATGCGCTCCCGCGAGGAATAGGTCGCCATGACCTTCATTTTCAACTGGTAATCCCCCGAGGTGACGGAAGGGTCCGGGACCCAATCCAACTCCTGCTGCCCCTGCTCGAGGTCTTGGCTGCGGGCCAGGCTCTTGAGGATATCCCCACGGCTGGTCTGGATGTCCGCCGTCACCAGGGCCCGTTCCGTCAGGAAAAAGGGCACCTTCACCTCCTGGGCCTCTTGCTGGGCGGTCAGGCTCACCGCGTCGGCCCCGTTCCAGAAATATTGCACGCTGTTCTTTTCGGCCACGATGATCTGGCCGAACTGGTGGTTGATGGCGATGCCCCGGGGCTCCAGGAACTGGAAATCGTCGGTGCCCAGCCCGCCGAAGGTAGTGACGTAATGGAGGTCCTTGTCGAACTTCCGCAGGCAGGACTTCTCGACGTCGGTGGCAACGACGTTGCCGTAGTAGTCGAACCCGCAACCCCAAAGCCGGATGGGCCCATCGGGCATCTGGGCGGCCTCGATCTGCGCCAAGGATGGGCCCTCGGGCGTGAGGGTCTGCAGGCGGGTCCCTTTCCGGTCGATGACCGCCAAGCGGTTGGCGTAAGGTCCCTGGGTAAAGAAGGTCCACGCTTCCTTGGCGTCAATAACCGCGATGGCGGAAGGGGCCTCCAGCGCCGGGGTGTTCAGGACCTTGAAGCGGCCCTGCGGATCCATGACCTGGATCCGGTTGTTTCCCGTGTCGGCGATGTAAAGCCGCCCCTGGGAATCATAGGCGACGCCCATGGGCGCGAGGAATTCCCCCGCCCGGGAACCCCGCTTGCCCACGGCCCTGACCCAGGAGAGGCGCATGCCGTCGTGCTTCAGGATCGCGACGCGGTTGTTGCCCGTGTCGGCCACCGCCACGTCCCCGTCAGGGTCAATGGCGCAGCCGGTGGGTCCCAGGAACTGCTTTTCCCCGGAACCCGGGGACCCGAAGCGCCGCAGGTCCTTCAACCCCACATTGTAGATGATCTCCCCGGCACCGGAGTTCACCCCGATGCAGGTCACCACCACGTCGTTCTGGGGGGAATGGGGGTCGTGGTCGGCCTTCAACAGCGCGCAAGCCGCGCCACGGGGATCGTTGAACTTGGCGCCGGGCAGCATGAGGGAAAGCATGGTCTGGGTGCCACGGTGGATGTTAAAGGGCAGGAACCCGTCCGTGGGATAGACGAAGGTGGAAGGGACGTCCTTGATGATCTCGACACCGGAGGCCAAAACCCCCGCCGCGGCGAGGAAACCGATTAAAAGCACGAACCACCGTTTTCTTTTCATTCAAAAACCTCAAAAGTCAATTTAGCCGCCGATGAGCACTGATTCCAAAGTTTGGACAGATTTCAGCTCAACCAAAACACGATCTTCGACCAATAATTCAGCGACGAATTCACCCACTAGCACATCCTTAACCTTTTCTAAAAAACCAACCCCAAGTGTGTTTGAAACGGCACAAGCGCGCCCGATAATTTTCTCGGTAAGCGGATCTTGTTCCCGGCTTTGGTTTTCAATGCAATTTGAGTCCATCTGTGTTCATCGGCGGCTAACGAGGTTTATGCCTTTTTCGGCACGACTTTGAATTCCCATTCATTCTGCGCCATCAATTTGTTTTTCCGGTCCCTCACCAACATCCGAATTTCGTAAGTTCCATAGGCTGCTTTTAGGGGCACTTTGAACCCTTTCATGTGGTTGTACCGCATCTTAGCCTCGAAGGGTTTGACGACGCAATCGGGAGGAACGTTGCAGGAACCCTTTTCCGAGTAAAGGATTTTACCCTTCGGGTCGAGGACCCGAACCTCCACTTTTGCGCCCTTGAGGGTCCGGGGATAGTCATTCACCAAAAGGGCCCCCTCCAAAAGGCTGTTCCCCCAATGGAAGGTATCCCCCGGGTTGTACTGGGTGATCCAAGCGCGCCAAAGGGGCAGGAGGGGCTGGGAGGCCTTTTGCAGGGCGGTGTACCCCAGCTTCAGTTTCCGGAAGTAATCCACCACGCTCCAGGTGATGGAGGGCCAGCAGTCCACGAACATGAACTGGAAGTAGCCGTTCATGGGCTGGTACTTTTTCGCCCGGAAGCTTTCAATATATTCCTTGAGGACCTTAGCCTGGTGCGCCTGGCTGTTTTTCACGAACTCCGGCAGGGATTTCCCCATCTCCACCTTGGCCACGTTGAAGGTTTGGAAATATTGGAAATCGTGGAGGGCCCAGGTTTTCCAATCGGGCGGCCATAGTTCCTTGGACCGGAAGGTCTTTTTTAGGCTTTCGACGTTGGAAAGGGCCTGAGCGCCGAACTCCGAATAAAAGGTCGTTTCAGGTCCGATCACCCCGGGCGTGTCCCGAAGGGCCGAATCCTCCAGGTACCAGCCCGGATAGGGGTGGTAACGGAAGTCGCTTTGGATGTCCACAAACCGGCTGTCGTCCTCTTCCTTGACCGCCCGGGCCAGGATCGGGTCCAAATCGTCCCTGTTGAAGGAAGGCTCGTTGTGACAGCACCAGACCAGGATGGAAGGGTGGTTGTAGAGCAGCTTGACCATGTCCTTGATCTGGCGGCAGGCGTTACGGATGAAGGCGGGCGTGGCCCGGTAGCTCCACTGGAGGGCGAAATCCTGCCACACGAAAAATCCGGCCTCGTCGCAGGCCTCGTAGAATTCCTCCCGGTTGACGTGGGCGTGCACACGAACGGCGTTTAAGTGAGCTTCCTTCATCAACCGCACATCGCAGCGGGCCTTTTCACGGGTGTATTCCGAGAGCCATTGGGTGGGGATGATATTGGTGCCGCGGGGGAAGAATTTCCGGCCGTTGAGGATGAATTCCCATTTTGGAGTCACTTCGATTTTTCGGATACCGAAACGGACACTTCCCTTTTCCACCACCTTCCGGGTCTCGGACCGGCGGATAACGACGGAGGCCCGGTAGAGGTTGGGTTCGCCCTGGTCCCAGGTCCACCAAAGCCGGGGCTTCTTGAATAACTGACGCAAATGGATTTCAGATTGTCCTCGTTCTAAATGAACGTTCTTTTTCGTTTGGGCGCGGTCCGTAAAAGCCTCACCCCGGAACTCCACCTCGATGTCATACTCGCCCGCTTCCGCCACGTTGTGCAGGACCAGGTTCAGGCCCACTACCGCTTGCCCGTTTTTCAAAAGCATCGGCTTGGCCCGCAGGCTCTTCAGGAAAATCCGGTCCACAACCAACAGCTCTACATCGTTCCAAAGGCCGCCGGTGTTGTGGTCCTGACCGTGTTCCTCGTCCCAACTGCCGGGCCGGGCGTCATGGTGGTTGAAAATGCCCTTGATGAGTCGTTTGTAATGGGGCCAGTCCCTCAGGTTTTCCTTGGGGGACTCCACCCAGACTTGGAGGCGGTTTTTCCCGCGCAAGGCGTTGCTCGCCGGGAATTCGAAGGTTTGGAAATAACCCTCATGTTGGCCCAACAGGTGGCCGTTCAACTTGGCTTTCAGGAAGTAGTCCGCGCCTTTGAACCGAAGAAAAGCGGCTTGGCCGGGATGAAGCTTCGGCGCGGTGAATTCCCGCTCGTAAAGCGCCTCCCCCGCGAAATCCTCGCCTTGTAAATACCAGTTGGAGGGAACTTGAATAGCTCGCAATTTAACTCGCCGCAGGGGGATGGATCTTTTTCGGAGGGTGGACTCGGAGAGTTTCGTGAATTTCCATTTTCCGTTTAGGGAAAGAACTTGGGTCACTTGAAATCCTTAATACTTATTTAGAATCAACCGAGGCCGGAAGATTCCCCGGCGGGTTCGGGCCGGTAAAATGCCGGAAGGCTAAAACCAACAATCCTAATAAGGAAAAAAGGGCGATAAACCCCAGCACCTTTTTCTCCTGGGTGGTTAAGGGGAGAAACATGGCGGCCCTTCACATGGAATAAAGAGGGCCATATTATAGGGAATAGACCCTTTTTGGGGCTTGGAACGGGCCCGGAATCACCCAATAATAAGGCCCTTGGGACGGCCCGTTTCATCCGCCCGGCCCGTCTAAAAAGCGTCTGGAATAAACGTGAGGAACAAGGCCATCAGCGACCAACAGATTCTCGAACTCATCCAGTCCGGCCACAAGGAAGCCTACGGCGACCTGATCCGGCAATACCATAAGAAGGTGATGGGCTACTGCCTTTCCATGCTCAACAACCACACCGAGGCGGAGGAAGCCGCGCAGGACATCTTCGTGAAGGCCTACCAGAACCTTGCCAAGTTCAAGGGTAACTCGCAGTTCTCCACCTGGCTCTACCGCATCACCGCCAACCACTGCTTGGATATCCTTCGCAAGCGCAACCGCCGCAAGACGGTTTCCCTGGACGCCCTGGTGGAGCAGAACGGCGACCAGATCCACGGGCTTTTTTCCACCTCCGAGAAAGCCAGCTCGGCCTTGGAGAACCGGCAACTGGCCCACAAGATCCTCTCCACCTTGCCGGACGACTACCGCACCATCCTGACCCTCCGGGAAGCCGAGGGATTGGAGTACCAGGAAATCGCCGACGTGCTGGATTGCACCTTGGACGCCGTCAAGGGCCGCCTGGCCCGGGCCCGCCGCCAGTTGCAGGAAAACCTGGGGCGCTTTTTGGAGCCCGATAACGTCTATATAAGGAAGACGGAAAAAGGATACGAACCGCAATGACGCACAATGAGATCAAGCAAAAACTCTTCGCCCTCTACGACGGCCCCCTGACCGAGAAGGAAAGGGTCTTGATCGAAGTCCACTTGGCCGCCTGCAAGGATTGCCGCCAGGCCGTGGGCGAATGGGAGAACATTTCCGGCGCCCTCTTCACCAAGCCGGCTTTTTCGGAGGCCGAGGAGGACCGCGTGGTGGCCAATGTCATGGCCCGCATCGAGGTCCCCGGAGCCCGCTGGGTTCCCTGGAAAACGGACTTGAAATGGTTCCTTCCCCTGATGGGCTCGGCCGTGACCGCCGCCTGGGTCTTCTTTTTCGTCCTGCCCGCCACCCCGGACATCTCCCAGCCGCCCTTGACCATGAGCCTCCTGGCCTCCGCGCAGGCGCCCGCACAACCCGCGCCGGCCCCGGCCCGCAAGGTTGTTCGCGCCATCAAGCCCCTTCCCCCGCTGGCCTTCAACTCCTTCCACCCCTCCATCGGCACCACCCCGGTTCGCATCGTTCTCCCGGCCCGGACCCAGTCCGCTCCGCCCGTTGATCCTTTCGTGCAAGCCGTCGTCTACAGTTATTAAGGCCAGCCATGTCCTCCTGGTGGAAATTTTTGGTGATTTTCCTTTCGGGCCTTCTTTTGGGGGGCGCCATCACAGGCTATAGCATTCATTGCGTCATCACGCAAAAGGGCGTGCGGAGCACCGATACCGACCATATCCTCCGCCGCTTGAGCG
Source organism: bacterium (assembly GCA_035524855.1). Taxonomy (GTDB): domain Bacteria; phylum Oederibacteriota; class Muellerivitia; order Muellerivitales; family Muellerivitaceae; genus DATKOC01. The sequence continues at coordinate 7,994 of DATKOC010000110.1, read as the reverse complement.
ACCAGTTGGACTTGACCAACGCGCAAAGGGCCAGCGTGGCCACCCTGCTGAAAGAGGAGGCCCCCAAGATGGAGGCCCTCCGCAGGGAAATGCAGGACAAATCGCACGCACTTTGGACTTCCTTTGATAACGACTTGCGCCCCCTCCTGGACGATTCCCAAAAAAAGAAACTGGATTCCATGGAAACCAAGTGGCAAAAACACCAGGGTTGGAAGGTGGGGATAGGCGGGGTCGCCACCTTCAAGGAAGATGGTCCGGTAACCGAGGGACGGTGACTTAAACTTTCCCCCTCTATTGAAACAGTTGGCCGATTATATTAATGTCCAGTCCCCAAACCTGGAAAAGATCAAGGAACGGAACTTCTTGAAATCAACCACCTCTCTTCGCCTCCTCCTGTTGTCCTTTCCCCTCCTCATTGGCTGCGCCGGCGCGCCGGTGGTGGTCGGCGACGGCAAGATCGAAAAACCCCTGGAACAAGTGACCGGCCTGGCCACCTCCGACGTTGAGAAGGCCTCCCAAAAAACCGAACTGAACCTTTGGGATGTCTACGCCATGGCGGTGGAAAAGACCGAGGACTTGGCCACCAAGGCCGAGGATATCGAACAGGCCTCCGCCCAGAGCCAGCAGGCCATCGCCTCGATCCTTCCCCAGATCGCCATTAACGACCGGAAGAACTGGCAGTCCAACAGTTACATCTTTGGGACCACCAACTCCATCATTACTCCCTTGGGCAATACCGTTTACCTTTCGGGAACCGAAAACCTCTTGACCGGCTTGAACCAGGTCGCCGCCATCCAAGGAGCCCAGGCGCTGACGGACGAGAACCACCATTTATTCAAACAGGAAGCCCGTAACCTCCTGCTCAATGTGGCCCGCGCCTATTACACGGTCCTGCAAAACCTTGACGCGCAACAGTCAAAACAGGAAATCCTAAATTTGACGGAGCAAATCCTGGCCCAGGAACAGCAATGGAAGGCCATCGGGCGTTCCCGGGAAAGCGACGTCCTCACGACCGAGGCCCAACTGGCCCAACTCAAGGGGGATTTGGAGAGCATTCACGGCCAGCTGAGCCGGGCCCAGGATTCGCTATCCATCCTGAGCGGCCTTAACTCCGGCCAAGCCTTGAAATCCGAGGAGCAGGCGGTCGCCCCCGCCTACACGATGGAGGAGGCCAAGGCCAAGGTGGATAGCCGTTCCGATGTCATCGCCGCCAAGTCCGCGGTGGCCGTGGCCGACGCGGAACTACTCCAAGCCCATGGGGAGCACTTGCCCTCCCTTTCCTTCGAAGGTCAATATTTCCTCCAACAGGATGGCGGCAGCCCCACACCCGATTGGAACGTCCAACTGGTGGCTTCACTTCCCCTCTTCGAGGGTGGTGCCATCCTGGCCCAGGAACGCGCGGCGGCCTCCCGGAAAAGGCAGGCCGAGTTGCAGTACAGCCTCATCCGCCGCCAGGCCTTGATCGACATCCAAGGGTCCTACAGCGCCCTAGCCACCGCCCTGCGGGAGTTGGATGCCTATGGAAAGGCCCTCGACGCCGCCCAGAGGGACTACAAGGCGGTGGAGCGCGACCGTCGGCTGGCCCTGAACACCAACCTGGATGTCCTGCAGGCCCTCACGCAGCTCCAGAACGCCGAGACCAACTACAACCAAGCCCATTACCAGGTCCTCATCGACTGGGTTTGGCTGGGCACCGCCACGGGTGAACTGCCAAGGACGACTAAGTAATTATGAATTCCGAGTTTTTAATTATGAATGGCGGAAAATTCCGCTTCACGGAATTCACTGAAATTCAAAATTGGAGTTGGCTGTGACCCTATCCGATATCTCCATCAAGAATCCCGTCTTCGCCTGGATGCTCATGTTCGGGCTCATCTTCTTCGGGATCCTCTGCTTCTTCCGCATGGGGGTTTCCCAGATGCCCGACATCAATTTCCCGGTCGTGAGCGTCTCGATTTCCCTCCCCAACGCCTCACCCCAGATCATGGAATCCGACGTGGCCGACCCCATCGAGGACGCGGTTCTGGGCGTGGAGGGCGTACAGGACGTGCAAACCACTTGCACCGAGGGCAGCGCCAACATCTCGGTGTTCCTCGATATCAGCCGCAACGTGGACGTGGCGGTGCAGGACGTGCAAACGGCGGTTTTCCAGGTGCAGAAACAGCTCCCCACCAACATCTACCCCCCCATCATCCGCAAGCAGAACCCCAACAGCTCGCCCATCCTCTGGCTGGCGGTCACCGCCGATCCGCCTTTGACCCTGAGGGACTTGATGCTTTACACCCGCGACCACCTGAAGGACCGCTTCACCAGCCTGCCGGGCGTGGCCAATGTGTTCCTCGGTGGATTCGTGAACCGCCAGGTGAATATCTGGGTGGACAACAATAAATTGCGGGCCCGCCAACTGACCTCGGACGACATCATCACCACCATCCAGAAACAGCACGCCGAGGTTCCCGCGGGCTTCATGGAGACGTCGCAGACCCAATATGACATCCGGTCCATGGGCGAGGCCTACACGGTCAAGGATTTCGAGAACCTGCCCATCCTCCAGCGGGGCGGGGCGCCCAACTACCTTTTGACCCAGTTGAAGGATGTGGCGAAGGTCGAGGATGGCCTAGCCACCGTCACCCGCATTTCCCGTTTCAACGGCGTGCCCTCCTGCGGAATGGGTATCGTCATGCAGGACGGCTATAACGCCGTGGACGTGGCCAACGCGGCCAAGGCCCGCATGGAGGAAGTGATCAAGGAGCTCCCTAAGGGCTTCCATATCTCGCAGAATTTCGATACCACTACCTCCATCAAGGACAACGTGCACGAGTTGGAGCTGACCATCGGCCTGGCCGCCATCCTGACCGCCCTGGTCTGCTACTTGTTCCTCGGGAGCTGGTCTTCCACCTTGAACGTCTTCCTGGCCATCCCCACTTCCCTCTTCGGGACCTTCATCATCATTTACTTCTTCGGTTTCACGCTGAACACCTTCACCCTGCTGGCCCTCTCCCTTTCTATCGGGGTGGTGGTGGACGACGCCATCATGGTGTTGGAAAACATCGTGCGGCACCAGGAGAAGGGGGAAGGCATGGTGGAAGCGGCCCTCAAGGGCGCCCGGGAGGTCACTTTCGCGGCCATCGCCACGTCGATGGCCATCGTGGCCATCTTCCTGCCCGTAGCCTTCATGCAGGGCATCATCGGAAAATTTTTCTTCCAGTTCGGTGTCACCCTCTCGGGCGCGGTCTTGATTTCGCTTTTGGAAGCCGTCACCTTGACCCCCATGCGCTGTTCCCAGTTCGTGCACGTGACCGATGAGACCCAGGGCTTCGCCCATTACGTGGGCCAGAAATTTGAGCGGTTATCCACCCTTTATTCCGGAATTCTGAAATGGTGTCTCTGGTACCGCACCGATTTGCTGGAAACACAGGCCCAAACCGGGCACTTGCCTTGGTTTAAGGCTTTCGTATCCAAATGGTTCCTCACCAGTCCCCACCAGCTTTTGGAGGAGGTAGCGGAGGAAACCGGCAATCCCCGCTATTCCACTCTTCCCCTCTCGGGGCTCTTCCTGGGCGGAATCGTGACAGGGGTCATCCGAAGCCAGGCCAATGCCCACCATTGGAACCCGCTGGTCTCGAAGATCGCCTTGGTTCTTTTCCTTTTGGGGGCCTTGGCTTACCTTTGGCGGGAGCGGCACTTCCTCTTCGCCCACCTGCTTTATGACCACCGCTGGTGGGTGGTTTTCGGGGCCTTGGCGATTTTCTTCGGTTCCATGCAGATGGCCAAGATCGTGAAGAAGGAGATGGTGCCCGCCACCGACCAAAGCGTGTTCCTGATCAACCTGCAGCTGCCCCTGACCTATTCCATCTTCAAGACCGACGGCGTCGTCAAACAGTGCGAGGAAGTCCTGCGCAAGCGGGGGGAGATCAAGAACCTTTACGTGGCCGTCGGGGGTTTCGGCGGCAACGCCGCCAATACGGCCATCATGTTCCTGACCATGAAGCCGCCGGCCGAGAGGCCCGTGGCCGACCGGTCGGAACAAATCCCTCCCAGCGGCCCTCTGGCCCCATTGAGTCGTCTTTTCCAACACTTGACGGCTCCACGGCTAACCCAAGCCGAGTTCATGCAGGTTTGCCGCAAGGCCTTGAGGGGCGTGTCACCCGAACTGCAGGTGTTCCTCACGGACCTTTCCAAGCGCGGCCTTTCCACGGGCAGGGGTTATGACGTGGAATTCATCGTGACCGGTCCCGATTGGGACAAGTTGGCCTCCTATTCCGAGGAGATCAAGAAGCGCATGAAGGCCGATCCCATGCTGGCCGACGTGAACAACAACTACCTTTCGGGCCAGCCCGAGATTCAGATCGTGCCGGACCGGGCCAAATCCGCTTTGCGGGGGGTGGACATTTCCAACCTGGGGAGCGTGTTGGGCACCCTCATCGGCGGCTATACCTTCCAGACTTCCTACTATCACGAGTCCGGGCACGAGAACAACATCTTCATCCGGGTGCCTCCGGAACAGCGGACGGGTCCGGATGACTTGAAGAAGATCTATACCCGCAACAACCGGGGTGAGCTGGTGCCCGTGGCGGACGTGACCACCATGACGCAAGTGCCTTCCCTCCAGCAAATCACCCGGGACAACCGGGAGAGGGCCATTTACTTCCAGGCCAACCATTCCACTACCACCACGGGCCAGCAGGCCTTGGACGAGGCCTTGAAGATCGCCGACGATGTCCTTCCGGAGGGCTACCACACCGCCCTGACCGGGACCTCACAATCCGGCTCCCAAACCAATTTCCAGCTGCTCATCACCATGTTCCTCGGGATCGTCGTGGCTTACATGGTGCTGGCCAGCCAATTCAACAGTTTCGTGCACCCCGTCACGATCCTCCTGGCCCTTCCCTTTTCCATCACCGGTGCCTTCGGGACCCTTTGGCTCTTCGACCAGTCCCTCAACATGTACAGCATGATCGGCTTGATCCTGCTCCTGGGGCTGGTCAAGAAGAACTCCATCATGCTGGTGGATTTCACCAACCAGGCCCGCCGCCGGGGCTTGAAGATCGCCGACGCCCTGATGTACGCCTGTCCCGTGCGCTTGCGGCCCATCCTGATGACCTCGGTGGCCACGGTGGCCGGCGCCCTTCCGGCGGCCCTGGCTTTCGGGCCCGGCGCGGAGCTTCGCCAGCCCATGTCGATCGCCATCATCGGCGGAATCATTATTTCCACGCTCCTGACCCTGGTGGTGGTCCCTTGCGCCTACAGCATCTTGTCTGGCTTTGAGCGCCCCGACGCCCACACTTTTGATATCGACGCCGCCGGCAACGTGGTGACCCAGAAGAAATCCAAAGCCAAGTAACGGGGCCGGTGACGGCCCTAAAGGAAATGGCGATGGAATTGAAAAAACGACTTTTCACGGTTTTCGGCTTGGGCGTCCTATCCCTTATCGGTGGGATGTCCCCCCTCCATGCCCGAACCCTGGCCTATTCCAAACCGGAAAAATGTGTTGTCCTTCCCTGGGCGTCGAAAACCCGGAAGGGCGTTTCTCCCCAGGGCCCCGAGTGGTTTTTGGTGGATTTGCCGAAGGACCGCTTGTACCTGGAATCAGGCAATGATTTTGATGTCTTTTCTTTCCAAGGCCGTTACCTTAAAACCTTCTCTCCCATCGATAAGTCCGACAATTTTTACGGGTTCACGTCCGTGGAATTAACCCAGGAGGGCGGCCTAGCCCTCCTAGCCCGGCTGGAAAGCCCCTTGGAGCAGCGTAACAAGGACAACTTTGAGGAACGGGCCAGGCCGGGGGCGCGCCTTTTGGTGCTTTCCCCCGATGGAAAAGTGAAAACCGATAAGGAGGTTTTGGACCCGCGGCAGCCCCATTCCTCCTATTGGCTCTCGGGAGGGGTGGTTTACGCGGTCCATGAGGACGGCGGCTTCCAGGCCTTGGAAAAGGTGAGCGAAGGCCTCCTGGAAGACCGTCGCTTCGGACTCTTCGCCTCCGTGGCGGACAACACCCACCGCTGGCTATCCCACCTGGAGGGCTTGCCGGTCTTCCATACCAAGAGCCGGACCTATCACGACGTCAAGGGCCATGCCCACGAGGATAAGGGGGCCTTGGCTTTCCTTCTGGGACACCCTTACGTCGAGGGCGTGGGAGCGGTCGCCGAAAGGAAGGGGAGGATTTTTTTCCAAATCCTCTCCCAAAAAGACGGGGAATTCTCCAACGCGGTTTTCGTGGAGGAATCCGGCAAAAGGAATTACGGCCTCGTGGAGCTGGTCACCCCGGACGGGGAAATGAACCTGGCACACGGCCTGGCGCTTTACGTGGATCCCAAGGGAAATTTATTCGAGGGCGTTGCCCAAAAGGATGGCTATTACGTCTACCGGTGGAAGGCCTTGCCATAATCGGTGTTTTCGCCCGTTTTACCCCTCCAATTTATTCCATATCCTTGTTCAACTCGTTCATGGCTTTTTCAGGCCCCTTCAAAAGGAAAGTCTCAATCCCGTCCCGCGCCCGCTCAATGGCTTGGTCGATCTTGGATTTTTCCTCGGCGGTAAAGGTAGCCAGCACATGGCGCGCCCCTTCTTCCGCCGAGGGCGGTTTGCCGATGCCCAGTCGTAATCGGGGAAAATCGGAGCTCTGCAGGCGGGTGATGATGGAATCAAGCCCGTGATGCCCGCCCGATCCTCCCGAGGTCCGCAGGCGGATTTTTCCCGCGGGCAGGTCCAGGTCATCGGACACAACGAGTAAATGTTGAACCGGTATTTGGCGGTATTTGAGGAAGGGTGCCACGGCCCGGCCCGACTCGTTCATGAAGGTCTGGGGGAACAGCAGGAATATCTCGCGGCCGTCCAACTTGTAACTCCCGAATATCAGCTCGTCCTTCTCGCGCACCTGGACATCGCGCTTCAGGACCAGGGCCTCCACGACACGGAAACCCACATTATGGCGGGTAGCGCGGTAGTTCTCCCCCGGATTGCCCAATCCCACGACGACCCACGATTCAGAGGACATAAGATTGAACCACCAAGAGCACCATGCCGACCTTCCATAAAGGAGTAAAAGGGGTCGGTATTGTACCGATTTTGTTAACTCCTATAAAGTCAATCGGCACAAGTTCACTAAGAGAGCCAAAAGGAAAAAGGCCTTTGGGTTTTAACCCAAAAGCCTTTGGTGTCCTTGGTGCCCTTTGTGTCTTGGCGGTAAAAAGGGTTATTATTTTTTCTCGGCCGGTTTCTTCTCTGCGGGAGCGGCGGCCTTGCCGGCTTCCGGCTTGGCGGCGGCTTCGCCCTCTTCCTTCTTCTTCGCGGTGATAACCTCGGGCTCGCCGGCTCCGGCGGCGGGGGCGGCGGCTCCCTCGACAGGAGCGGCGACGGCCTTGACTTCCTCCGCCATTTGGGCGGCGACCGAGATGACCACCGTTCCGGCGCTTTGGACGGCCTTGACGCCCTCAGGCAACTTCAGGTCGGAGACGTGCACCGAGTGGCCGATGCCGAAATGAAGGGCGTCCACGTGGATGGCGTCGGGGATCTGGGACGGGAGGCACTGCACTTCCAGGGAACGCAGGAACAATTGCAGGGTTCCGCCCGCCTTCACGCCCTCGCAGGCCTCAGCGTTATCGACGCGGATAGGAACCTTGATGCGGATCCTCTCCTTCATGTTGACCTTGTGGAAGTCAGCGTGCAGGAGGGTGTCGGTCAGCTTGTTGTACTGGATTTCCTTGATGACGGCCAAAACGGGCTCGCCCTTGCCCCCCTCGATGTTCAGGGTGAAGAAGATATTCTCGCCCTTGGCGGAAGAGAGGATCTTGCCCAGGTCCTTGGAGGAAACCTCGATGGATTGGTTGGGCTCCTTGTGGCCATAGACTTCGGCCGGGATGAACCCGTTGTTGCGCTGGCGGCGGGCGTGACTGCTCCCGCGGGTGGTGCGGATTTTAGCGGCGAGGGGTACTTGCTTCATGGCAACGGCTCCTTACTTTCGAGCCCGGGCCGTGCCTCAAGCACCCGGCTCT
>DATKOC010000109.1:0-2553 GCA_035524855.1 bacterium | reverse complement strand
GTAAGTATTCTTTCGGGCATCGTTCTATCGGCTATTATTTTGGATATCGTCCAAAGGATCGTCTTGAAGCCCTTGGATGAGTTCCTGAACGCCATGGAAAGCGCCTCGCAAGGGAACCTGACGGTCTCGGTCCAGGGGAAGTTCGTAGGGGATTTCCAAAAGGTCGCCGAACATTTCAATAAGATGCTGGAATCCCTTCGATCTTCCGTGGCCCAACTCAAAAGCAGCTCCGAAGAAACCCTCCTGTTGGCCCAACAATTGACCCAAACAATCCAGCAGATGCACGGCGCAACGGAGGAAGTTTCCTCCACGATCCAGAACATTTCAAAGGGTGCCGAGGAACAAGCCCTTAAGGTACAGGAAGCATTCAATATCATTGATAAGATGGCTGGCAATATCCAGGTTTCAGCTGAATTGTTGAGTAATTCCGAAAAGGTTGTTTCCCGCTCACGCAATGCCTCGGCGGCGGGCAGTCAGGCGGTGCAAAAGACCATAGTCCAAATGAACTCTATCCACCAAGTCGTCCAGAACTCGACCCGGGAAGTGACGGAATTGGGGAACCGTTCCAAAGCCATTGGAAAGGTGGTCGACGTCATCACCCATATCGCCGACCAAACGAACCTGTTGGCCCTGAACGCCGCCATCGAGGCCGCGAGGGCCGGTGAGTACGGCCGGGGGTTCGCGGTCGTGGCCGAGGAAGTGAAGAAGCTCGCTGATGGCTCGGCGGAAGCCGCTAACCAGATCAGCGTGATGATCCGGGAAATCCAGAAGGAAATCTCCGCTGTTGTCACCAGCATGGGGACGGGGACTGAAAAAGTCTCTGAAGGACTTACCGTCGTGGCGGAGGGGGGCGGCGCCCTTAAGGAAATACAAACCGCCTCGGACGAAGTAGCCAACCAGGTTCAGGAAATTTCCAAGTCCTTTGAAAGCCAAGCCGACCAGGCCGGCCATGTGGTGGAAGCCATTACGAATATCGTGGCAGTTTCGGAGGAGAATGCCTCCGCCACACAGGAGATTTCCGCCTCCACCGAGGAGTTGACCGCGTCCATGGAATCAATGGTGGCCGCCGCCCGCCAATTGGAGGGCGTGGCCGAAAGGCTTAAACGGGCCTCGGCTAATTTCAAGGATTAGGCCCGCGGAACCAGGCGATTTGTGGTAAAGTCTCACCTCCCAGGGTGGGTGGTTAGGTTTTTGGTGGTCGTTTCCACTTCAATTTTTTCTTGAAAAAACACCCTGAATTATTTATTTTTTGGGCCGTCCTGTTTTGAGCTATTTTGTGACCCATATTCAACGTCCCGTACGTCAAAAAAACGCAACCAGGACAGCCGTTATCCCCTCTTTTCTCGAAAGCGGGGGGAACCATCTCTGTTAAGGAAGCCCTTGTGATTGAAGTCAAGGACCTCGTCAAAAGTTATGGCTCGTTGGCCGCGGTGGACCATGTCACCTTCTCGGTCCCAAAGGGAAACATTCTGGGATTGCTTGGGCCCAACGGGGCAGGCAAGACAACGACCATGAGAGTTCTTACCACTTCGTTGGCCATGACCAGCGGAAAAGTGGCCGTGGACGGCTATGACGTGGTGGATGAACCCCATGAGGTTCGCAAGAGGATTGGCTACCTCCCTGAAGTCCCGCCTATTTATAACGATATGAAGGTCATTTCCTACCTCAAGTTCGTGGCCGATATCAAGGAAATTTCCCGGGAACAAAAGGCGAACCGTGTGGGGGAAGTCCTGGAAATGCTGGACCTGGAAAACATGAGCCACCGCCTGATTGGGCACCTTTCACTGGGTTACCGGCAAAGAGTGGGGCTGGCCCAGGCTTTGATTCATGACCCGGATGTCTTGGTTTTGGACGAACCGACCCGCGGCTTGGACCCTAAACAAATCCTTGAGATCCGTAAGCTGATCAAGTCGCTAAAAGGCCGCAAGACCATTATTCTTTCCACTCACATCCTCCCGGAGGTTTCCTCGACTTGCGATGACGTGGTCATCATTGACCAAGGTAAAGTTGTCGCCGCCGATTCGGTGGACAACCTGTCCCAACGCCTGGCCGGGGGCAAGACACTCGACGTGGAAATCAAGGGGCCATCCGCCGAAGTAGAAAAGGCCGTTTCCAAACTGGAGGGCGTCGTTTCCGTAAAAATGGGGGACAAGGAAACGCGGGGAGTTTGCCGTTTGGAAGTCACTACTGACGGCTCCGTTGAGGTCCGTGAAGCCCTTTTCCAGTGTGTGGTGAAAAACAAATGGGCCCTCTACCAGCTGACGCCCATGGGGATGAGCTTGGAAGACGTTTTCTTGAAATTGACCACTAAGGAAACGGCTCAATGAACGCCCAAAAGATAATTGCCATCGCACGAAAAGACCTGTCCTACTACTTCGTTTCCCCCATTGGTTATGTCGTGTTGGCCCTCTTTTTCTTAGTCACGGGTTTTTTCTTCTGGTTGATCGTGGTGGGCAGCCGCACCGCCAGCATGTCTCCCGTTTTTCAGAACACCTCCATCATCTTCCTTTTTGTCACTCCCATCATCACGATGCGGCTTTGGTCGGAGGAGGA
>DATKOC010000108.1:0-4478 GCA_035524855.1 bacterium | reverse complement strand
GAAGAATTGGCTGGGATTGGGTCTGGCCCAGGGGGCCCTGCTTTGGATGCATAACCGGAACGTCCTGATCGTCATTCCTTTCCTGCTGATCGCCCTGTGGGAAATGAAAAAGAAGGAAGGAACTTGGGCGGGGGAAGCAGGCAAGTTGGGGTTGGGCTTCGCGTTGCCCGTGGCGGCCCTGGCGGTTTATTTTTACGCCCTTTACGGCGTCTGGACACCCTTGGGGGCCCACAATGAGCCCTTCGAGTCGCTTTTCCACCTCAACCATTTTTGGACCGGTTTTTTCGGGCTTATCTTCGACCAGGAATGCGGGTTCTGTTTCCATTATCCCGTCTTTGCCTTGATGGTCACCGGGGGGGCCCTTTTATGGGTTTCAGGCAAGCCGCTCCAGAAGATCGTCCCGGTGATTTTTCTTTTTTATTTCCTGTCCATGAGTTTCTACGAGAACCTGGGTTTAACCCCGAACTCCCGTTACATGGTGGGAATCGTGCCCTTACTTTTAGTCCTCATCCATCCGGCGGTGGAAGTGATGGAGAGGAAAGGCTTCGCCTATTACTCAACCTTGTTGGGCCTGTTTTCGGGGGTCTTTTTCAATTGGATTTTGGCGGCCGTTCCTTGGATGCGCTATAACAAATTAAATGGGGAGAACTGGGTGCTGAAGATCGCGGGGAGTTACCTGAATATGAACCTGACGGCCGGGGCGCCGTCCTTTCAAACCCCCGTCATCACCTGGCAGAGCTACGCCGTTGGCATCTTTTGGACGGTCCTCACCATCGGATTGACGGTGGTTTATATGAGAAACCGTCCCCCGCGACCGGTGAAAATAAGAAAGAATCTTTAACCACAGAGACTTCAGGGAGCTCAGGGGAAGATTTTTTTAATCAAGACGCAGGGCAAAATATTTATGACTTACTCTGAGAACTCTGAGTTCTCTGTGGTTCAATTTTAATTTAAGGATTTTATCTTGAACATCCTCGTCCTGACCCCGCTCGTTCCTTATCCGCCCCATGACGGGGACAAGCTGCGCTTGTTCCATTTTCTCCAGTACCTCGGGAAGCGCGGCCACAAGATTGACCTCTTTTGCCTGACCCGGGTGAAGTCCGACTTCCAGTTCCTTTCGGAACTGCAGGCCCTTTGCCGCCGGGTGCACCTGGAGCACCTGAACAACCCGGACCTGTTCTTCAACTTGGTGGGCGGCCTGCTCTTCGGCCAGTCCCTGAACGTCTCCAGCCACTTTTCCCCCGAACTGCGGGACGCCCTGAAGGTCTACTGGCAGACGGAGGAGGGGAAATCCATTGACGTGGTCCTGGCCCACCGTCTGCGCATGGCTCCCACGGCTTTCGAGGGCAATCCGGGGAAACCGGTGGTGTTGGAACTGACGGATTCCTTGACCGCCTTTACCGAGCAGTTGCGGGGGCAATCCGGCGCCCGGAGTTCCCGCCGGATGGCGGCCCGTTGGGACTACTGGTTCCTGAAACGGGAGGAAGTGGAGTGGGGCGAGAAGGCCTTTCAGTCCGTGGTTATTTCAGAAGCCGATGCGCAGGTGATTCGGGAGCAGGGGCTTCCAGCCGAAAAAATCACCGTTATTCCCAACGGCGTGAGCCTTCACCTAGCCGGCAAAGCGCCCCGGCCCGTCGTTTTTCCTGAAAAGACTCCGGTCGTGAGTTTTGTGGGTAATATGGGATACGCGCCCAACGAGGAAGGCGCCGTCTGGTTCCTGGAAAATATTTGGCCACTGGTTAAGCAAAAGGTACCCGAGGCGGTTTTCGCGGCGGTGGGCGGCCAGCCCCGGGAACGCTTGCGGAAGCTCCATAACGGGGCCGACGTCCTGGTGACCGGGTGGGTGCCCGAAATTGAGCCTTACGTGAAACACTCGACGCTGACGGTGGCGCCTTTACGGATCGCCAGCGGCATGCAAAACAAGGTGGCCCTGTCCATGAGCCTGGGTGTGCCGGTGGTGGCCACGACCTCGGCGGTTTCCTGGTTGCCGGCGCAGGGCAGGGAATATGTGCTCCAAGCCGACGGGGCGGACCTTTTCGCCACGCACGTGGCGGATACCCTGTTGAATCCCCGCAAGGCGAGGGCCATGGCGGTTCGCGGCAAACGGTTCATCTTGAGCCGCTACCGGTGGAACGAATCGGGCCGAAAGCTAGAGGAAGTGTTAAAAAAGGCTGTGAAGGCTGGAAAAGGTAAGCTGTCATTCTGAACCCGGGTTTTGGGCGAAGAATCTATGTTTTCAAGCAACACATAGATCCTTCGCTTCGCTCAGGATGACGTATTGATTTTGCTATGAACTGTGGACCGTCGACTGTGGACTGCGAACTGGAGTTCAAATGTGTGGAATAGCAGGCTTCAACCAATTTAAACCGGGCCTAAACCTTCGCATGAAGGACCTGGAGGCCATGACCGTCACCCTCAAGCACCGGGGGCCGGACGACCACGGCTATTACCAAAAGGGTCCGGTGGGGCTGGGCATGACCCGGCTTTCCATTGTGGACGTCAAGGGCGGGTCCCAACCCATCTGCAACGAGCGGGGCAACATTTGGGTGGTCTTCAACGGGGAAATCTACAACCACAAGGAACTCCGGGGCCCCCTGGAGCAGGCCGGACACCGCTTCACCACGAACAGCGACACCGAGGTTCTTGTCCACGCCTACGAGGAATATGGCGACAAGTTCATTTGCAAGCTCCGGGGTATGTTCGCCTTCGCCATTTGGGACGAGACCTTCCAAAAACTGCTCTTAGCCCGCGACCACGTGGGGGTAAAGCCGCTTTACTACACCTCCGCCGACGGCCACCTGCTGTTCGGCTCCGAGATCAAGGCGCTCCTAGCCGTGGACACGGTGCCCCGGCACGTGGACAGCAAACAGATCCTCACCCTCATGACCCTCCAGTACGTGCCGACCCCCGACACTCTCTTTAAGGGCATCCGCAAACTGCCGCCGGGGCATTACTTGGTCTGCCAGGGTGGCAAAATCCTCATCCGCCCCTATTGGGAACTGCCCAAGTTGGAGAAGGCTCCGGGCGCCGAAAAGGTCACCTCGGACCAGGAAAAAAGCTGGGTGGAGGAGATGCGGTTCCGGTTTTTCGCCAGCGTGAAGGAACAGTTGATGTCGGATGTACCCCTGGGGGCCTTCCTTTCGGGTGGCATTGATTCCTCCTTCGTCGTAGCCGCCATGGCCCAGCAGACCCAGCAACCAGTGAAGACCTACTCGGTGGGGTTCGAGAACGAGCACGATTTCAACGAGCTCAAGTTCGCCCAGAAGGTCTCGAAGTTCCTCAAGAGCCAGCACCGGGAGATCATGGTCAACGCCCAGATGCTCAACGACCTCATCCCCCGCCTAGTGAAATTCCAGGACGAGCCGGTCATTGACCCGGCGGTTCTGCCCACCTTCGTGGTTTCCCTCTTCGCCCGGCAGGAGGTCAAGGTGGTGCTGACGGGTGAGGGGGCGGACGAGCTTTTCGGGGGCTACCGGCGCTATTCCTTCGACCAGCATTCCCACAAGGTCCAACTCGCCCCGGGCTGGTTGAAAGCCCTGGTGCCCTTTGTCACCAGCCGCATGAAAGACCCCTACCAACAGGCCTGGAGCGCCTTGACCAAGGCCGACCTAGTGAAGCGGCATATGGCCTGGTCGCGGCTATGTCTGGAGGAAACCCTGCAGGGCTTGGCAGGGGAGAAACTGCTCTATGAAATGGAACATTCCAAAGTCGAGGAATCGTTGGAGAGGATTTTCGAGGGAGCCGAGCCTTACGGTTTCGACAACCTGAACCTGATGCTCTATATGGACTTGAAGACCTGGTTGCCGGATGACCTTTTGTGCAAGGTGGACCGTATGAGCATGGCGGCCTCGCTGGAAGCCCGGGTGCCCTATCTGGATCACCGGCTGGTGGAATTCGCCTTCAACCTGCCGTCTTCCATGAAGCTGAGGGGAAGCACGGGGAAGTACGTGCTTAAGAAAGCGGCGGAGAAGTATCTGCCGGGGGAAATCATCAACCGCCGCAAGATGGGGTTTGGGGTGCCTTTGGCTTCCTGGTTCCGCAAAGAGTTAAGGCCCCTGCTGGTGGACACCCTCCATTCCGAGAAGTTTCAGAAGAGGGGATATTTTAATACCGCCAAGACCGAGGAGATTCTTCGGGAACATCTTTCGGGTAAGAAAGACCACCACTTGCTTTTGTATGGACTGCTGTTAGTGGAGTTATGGCACCGAAGGTTTATCGACGAATGATTAAAAGATTTGTGCTGCCGATTAAGAGACTCGGGGTTGATGCCTAAGTAGTTTTATTTTCAAGGATAAAAGAAATATGGGTACCAATATTTATTTTGATGAATTTAAACGTGTCTTGGAAAGACCTATCGGGAAGAGAATATGGGATGTGAGAACTAGCATGGTCGGGTTGAGTTTTGAAATTGGAAATGAAATTAAATACAAACAAAAAAGAAAATCGAGAAAAAATGATGAGATTGTTTTGATCGAAAG
>DATKOC010000107.1:0-19668 GCA_035524855.1 bacterium | reverse complement strand
ATGGCGAAGTAAAGGAAGCAGAGACGCCAAACCCTGGGGTGACGGAGGGATTCCAGCAAGGTCAGGCCCTGCCGCTTCCGTTTTTCCCTTTGTTCCTTTTCCAGCGCGCCTTCCAGCCAGGTCCGCTCCCCGGCCGTAAGCCACTGGGCCTGCCGGGGCCGGTCGGTGAGGTAAAAGAAGGTGAATATTCCCAAAAGCACCGAGGGGACTCCCTCAAGCACGAAAAGCCATTGCCAGCCCTTCAGGCCCGCCAAGCCCCCCAGCCGGGCGATGCCGGCATAAAGGGGGCCTCCCACCACGCCCGCCAGGGCAGTGGAAGTGAGGAAAAGCCCGAAGGCCCTCGCCCGTTGTGGCGCGGGAACCCAGTGGGTGAGGTAATAGATCACGCCGGGCAGGAAGCCGGCCTCCGCCACCCCCAAGGTGAAACGCAGCAGGTAAAAACCCAGGACCGACTTGACCAGCATCATCGCGCAGGCCACCAGCCCCCAGGTCACCATGATGCGGGAGATCCAGACCCGGGCCCCAAACCTCTTCAAAAGAAGGTTGCTGGGCACCTCGAAGAAGGTGTAGCCGATGAAGAAGATTCCGGCGCCCAAGCCGTAAACCGCGTCCCCGAAGCCCAGGTCGGCCTTCATCTCCAGGGCCGCGAAGCTGATGTTGAAACGGTCGAGGTAATTGAAGATGTAGCAAAGGAACAGGTAGGGGACCAGCCTTCGGCCGACTTTTCGGACCACGCCATCACCCAAGCCCATGGGATCCCTCAAGCCCGGGGGATCGTCAGGGTAAAGGTGGTGCCCTTGCCCGGTTCGGTCGTGGCGGTGATGTCGCCCCCCATCGCCCTCATGAAATGCTTGGCCACGTAGAGCCCCAGCCCCGCCCCCGCGCGGCCCGCCTCCTCCCCCAGGACCCGTTTTTGGGAGAACAATTGCGCCATGGCGGCCTGGCTGATGCCCTGGCCCGTGTCCTTGACCCTCAATAGGACCATCCGGTCCTTGGCCTCGGCCTCCAGGGTGAGGCCTCCCTTGTCGGTGAACTTGATGGCGTTGCTGATGAGGTTGCGGAGGGTTTCCACCAGCTTGTCCCGGTCCGCCATGACGTAGAGGGGTTCCTCAAAGCCCCGCAGGGCGAAGGAAAGCTTCTTGTGCGCCAGGATGCCGTCGTAGTCCCGCATGGCCATCTCCACCACCTCAATAAGGGCGAGGCGTTCCAAGCTGGAGGTGATCAGGCCCCGCTCGATCTTGGAGAGGTTCAGCAGGTCGGAAATGAGCCGGTAGTTGTTCATGCCGATTTCCTTCATGTCCTGAAGGTACTCGGCCTGTTTGGGCGTCAGGCCGCCCGCCAGGCCCTCCAGGAGGTTCTCGATGTAGCCGTTGATCTCCCCCACGGGGGTCTTCAACTGGTGGGACACCACCGAGATCAGGCTTTGTTTCATCTCCTCCACGTGGCGGCGCTCGGTGATGTCGCTGAAGATGGCCAGGGCGTACTGGATTTCCCCCTTCAAGCCGTAAACCGGCGTCCCCCAGACCTGGAGGGGCACAATGCTCCCGTCGGGACGGTGGATTTCGATGTCCTCAATCGAGCTTCGCTCGCCCTTGAGGGCCCGGACCATGGGAATCCGGTCACTGGGGTAGGCTTGGTCGGTCCCGGCCACGAAGGCGCCGTAAAGGGTGGAAAGGTCCTGGGAGTCCGAGAGGGGCAGGATCCCCTTTCCCAACAGCTCCCTGGCCTTTTGATTGGCGTAAAAAGGCTTGCCGGCCTTGTCCATCACGAAGATGCCCAGGGGGACTGCCTCCAGGAACTGGAAAAGGCGGTGCTCGTTCAACATCAAAACTTCCTGGACCTGGGCCCTTTTCTGGATTTCCCGGCGGATGGTGAAGATGGAACCGAAGGCGAAAAGGATGGCCACGAGGGCCCCCGACACCAGGATCAGGAGGGAGACGCGGGCGTAGGAAGCTTCCCGGTCCCGGCGCTTGGCCAGGATGTTTTGCTCCTCGGTGACCATTTGGCCGATGTCGTTGTTGAGCTCGTCGTTCGAGCGGAAATTTTGGGGGTCCTTGAAACGGGCCAGGGCCTCAGCGGTACGGCCCGAGCGGCACAACTGCAGGTTGGTTTGGCTCATCCTTAGCCGGCTCTCCAAGAGGGGAATGAAGCGGCTGAAGTTCTCCACTTGCCGGGGGTTGTCCTGGGTCATGTCCCGGGCTTCCTGGGCGGTTTTTTCGGCCAGGGCCAGGGAGAATTCGGCGGTTTTCAGGAGCTCGGGCCGGGGCAGGAGCAGGTAGGCCCGGTAGGAGGCCTGGGCCCTTTTCAGCTCCAGATCCAGTTTTTGAAGATGGTAGATGACGTCGGTCGTGTGGTCCACCTGGATGTCCGCCTCCAGCATGGAGTTAATGCTGGAATAGGAAAGGACGCCGAGGGCGAGGAGGCCCAGGATGAGGGCGCCAAAGCCCAGGAGAAGTTTTTGCTTGAGCGATAAGGCCATGGAACCCCTTCTCATCCACCAATGGCCCATTGTACCAAGGGCCGGCGGGGGAGGGCTATTCCTTGACCTGGACCGCGGTGCCGTAGCAAAGCACCTCGGTGATGCCGGGGGAAAGCTCAGTGGCGTCGTACCGCACCCCCACCACGGCGTTGGCGCCCAACTGCTCGGCATGCTTCATCATGAGCTCGAAGGCGTCCTCGCGGGCCTGCTCACAGAGATTGGTGTAAATGGAAATATTCCCGCCGAAGAGGGACTGGAGCCCGGCGCCGATGTTGCCCACGATGGAACGGGAGCGCACCATGATGCCCCGCACTACCCCGAAACTTTTCACCATCTTGTAGCCGTCCAGCGCCAGCCCCGTCGTCGTCATGTTGTGGTTCACGAGTTTCTCCCTTAAATCTGGATAATCTTCCTCTTGTGGTCGAGGAAGTCCCTCAAAACATACTGCGTCAGCTTCTCGGGGGCGGGGAAGATGAGCCGCCCCTTGTTGATCTTGTGCATGTCCTCCAAAAAGTCCCCCTCGCCGAAATAGCCCGTATCCACCTCGTTGCCCATCATGAAGGTGTTGATGGTGATGCCCTCATCGGTGACCTGCCGCACCTCCCTTAGGGTGCGCTGGTAGGTGCGGTCGTTGGGCGGATAGGTGAGATAGAGGTAGGAGCCCTCGTAAAAGGCCGTGGGGGCGCCGTCGGTGATGAGCAGGACGTTCTTGTTCTTGGTTTCCACGTGGGTGAGGAGCACCCGGGCCAGCTCCAGGCCCTTTTGCAAGTTGGTGAAATGCGGGGGAATGGAGTCCCGGTCCCGGGCCGTGAGGCCCTTGGAGAAGTCCACCCGCATGTTGACCGCGCCGCCCATCATGGAAATGGGCTTGGGCGCGAGCTCCGGGATGGCCCCCACGGGGATCTGTTTCGCGAAGGTGGCGAAGGTGACGAAGTACAGCTTGTCCTCGGGGTACTCGGTGTGGATGAGGGAATCGAGCGCCAGGGCCAGTTTCTTGGTGTTGTAGAAGCGGCCGTAACGGCCCATGGAGCCGGACTGGTCGATGAGCATGACGATGGCCGAGGAGGCCGCGCCCTTGGTCTGGTGCACCATGAAGTCCCGGCTGTCGATCCGGATGCGGCCCGCCGTCCCGCCGGGGGCGCCGGATTGGCGGATGGCGGAATTCAAGAGGCTTCCCGGCAAGTCCAGGTGGCTCAGGGAATCCCCGAACTCGTAAGGGCGGGTGGGCGTCATTTCCACGTTGCCCTCGCCCGTGTAGGTGGCGTGGTGGCGGCCCATCCCGTCGGAAAAGAGCCGGGAGAAGACCTCCTTCAGGGCCTTCTCGCCGATCTTGCGGGCGGCTCCCGGCGTGATCTTGTAGATGTCCGATTCCTCGTCGTAATCCACCTCGCCCGTGGCCTGGATAGCTTCGTTGAACTGGCGCTTGAGCTCGTCGCGCTTGGCCCGCAGGGCCTGGGCCGCCTCCTCACCCAGGATGTCCCTCAAGGTCTCGACTTCCATGTTGAAGAGGTCGCCGTATTCCAGGGCGTCCTGGAGCTGTTGTTCCAGGGCTTCCAGGTTTTCCAGGCGCTCCTTGAGGCGCTCGGCCTCCTTGATGGTGGGATCCTTTTGACCCGTAAAGTCGTGGCGGTTGTAGAGGTCCTCCAGGGCGTTCATCTGCTGGATGAGGTAATTCAATTCCTGCAGGAGCTTCCGGGCCTGTTGGGCCGGTTTGTCCTGAAGGCGGGACAACTGCCAGTCCAGGTTGTACATGGGGGAGGGATTGCGGCTCTGGAGGGCGTCACCCAGCTTCTGGGAGAGGTTCTTGTCCTTGAGCTTGGCCACCAACTGCTCCAACTCGGCGGACTTGCGGCGGATTTCCTGCTCCATCCCGTTCAAAAGCTTGTCCATCCGGTAGTTCTCGAGGATTTCCTTCTTCTGTTTCTCCAGTTCGTCCAGGTAGCGTTGGATAAGGTCCTGCAGGCCGCTGGTCTTCATGAATTGGTTGTAGGGGATGCCCTTTTCCTGCAGGTGCCGCAGGGCCTCGTCGAAGGTGACGTGGTACTTCATCATCAGTTCCTTCACCGCGTTGACGAGGTCCTCCATGGTGAAGGGGGGCTTCTCGGGCTCGTGCCATTCGGAATAGTCGTGGGTGATCATGAAAGCCTCAAAGGCGACTCCACCGCCAAGCCGCCAAGCCGCCAAGTAAAACCAGCCCAAACAAAGAACATGATTTTGTTAAACATTAGGTTTATTGCCTCTATTTGTGTCATTTCGATTTTCTTAGCGTCTTGGCGGTTAAACATTTTTTTTCTTTGGCGTGCCGGAAGTCTGGTAGTCCATCATCTCGCCCACCTTGCTGCGGGAAAGCTTGCCGGACAAGTGCAGGCCCTCGAGGACAAACTCCACGCAGGAGGCCTGGTAGGTCTCGGACTTGCCCTCCGCCAGGTGGTGCACGGGCTCCCAAATCTGGGGAAGCTGGGAAATGACATTCTTATAGTCCTTGGCGGGGGTCAGATCGGAGACCCGGATATGCTTTTCCCCGGCCATGTCGGGAATCAACATGTCCAGGTGCTCCTTTTCCATATGTTCCTTAAAGACGGCCAGGATGGCCTTGTCCATGATCTTCCCGAAAACCTGGTGCTCGGTAACCGTCTCCTCGCGGAAGGGGTCCAGGTCAATTTTGCCCGAGGAGGAGGTGTAGAGATAATTCAGGTCCGACATGCGGGGGACGGCCTCGGCCTCACCCAGCACGTAGGCCCGGCGCCTGGAGTTGGCCACCATGGTCTCGTAATTGGCGATGGAAAGCCGGGCTGAGACACCCGATTTCTGGTTCACGTAAGGGCTCTTGCGAGCCTCCAGGGTGATCTGCTCGATGATCTCGGTCATGAAATCGGGCACCGTCAGCTTAATGTCCTCGTCCTTGGGGAGGCGGGCTTCCTGGTGAATGATCTTGATGCCCAGTTCCCGGGTGAGAGGGTAGTGGGTGCGGATCTCGGCGCCGATGCGGTCCTTCAATTGCGTGATGATCTTGCCCGCCCGGGTGTATTCCTCCGGGTTGGCGGTGAAGAGCAGCAATGTGTCCAGGTTGAAGCGGATGGGATAGCCGCGGACCTGGATGTCGCGCTCCTCCAGGATATTAAAGAGGGCCACCTGCACCAGGTATTCCAGGTCGGGCAGTTCGTTGACCGCGAAGATGCCCCGGTTCATGCGGGGGATGAGGCCGAAATGGATGGCCTCCTCGCTCGCCAGGGGGTTGCCCGCCGCCACCTTGGCGGGGTCCAGGTCGCCGATCAAGTCCGCGATCTTGGTGCCGGGGGAAAGGCGCTCCCCATAGCGGGCCTCGCGGCCCACCCACTCGATTTCCAAATTATCCCCGTGCTCGGCCAGCTTCTTGCGGCAGGCCGCGCAGATGGGGTGGTAAGGGTGGTCGTGGATCTCACAGCCCTTCACGATGGGCATGGATTCGTCCAGGAACTGAACGAGGGAGCGCATGAGGCGGCTCTTGGCCTGGCCCTTCTCGCCCAGGAGCACGATGTCGTGGTGGGACAGGAGGGCATTGGTCAGTTGCGGCAGGACGGTCTCCTCGAAGCCGTGGATCTGGGGGAAGAGGGGCTCGCCGGTACGGATTTTTTTCAGGAGGTTGCGCTCAAGCTCCTCCTTCACGGTGAAATCGCCGTAGCCGGAGGCGCGCAGTTCCTTCAAATTTATGGGTTTGGAAGACATTTGACTCCTTCAGCGAATTATGAATTTTGAATGTTGAATTATGAATGATTGTGAGTTTTTGACCGAAGGTCAAAAACTTTTCCGTCATTCATCATTTAGAATTCAGAATTCAAAATTGGCGTTATGGGCTGTTTATCTTAAGGTTCCCCGGGCTTCCCTTGCAAGGGAGCGTCCTGGAACAGGCCTAAAGAGGCGTAAACCCCCCAGATTCCCATCAGGGAAGGATGGTAATTGGAAAGGCAGTCCTCCAGGTGCCTCAACCGGAGGCCCCGGGGGGAAAGGGCGGGTGCCTTCAACGCCAAGTCATCGGCCATCATGAGGACCGTCCCGGAGGGCCGCAAGGTTAGGCCGGGATGGGACGCGAGGTAATAGCGGTGGAAGGCCCCGTCCAGGCGGGAAAAGCCGCGGGGTACCCAGCCGGAGGATTTTTGCACCAGTTCGGGAAGGGAATCGTGGATACGGGTGATGGGATCATGGAAAAAACGGGTGGAGGAACTGAGGCCCCACTCGGGGTAAAGCCGTTCCACCTGCTCCTCCCCCCAGTCCTCGAAGAGCGTGAAGGCGGGAACCATCCTCACGTCGGGGCGCCGCCCCTGGACCTGTTGGAGATAGTACAGGGGGAAGTCATCCTCGTCCCCCTCGGCCAGGAAAAGCGAGCCCCGGGGGAGCGACTTCAATAAATTGACGCCGTAGTCGTAGCGCGCCACCTGGTGCCGCTCATCCAGCCATTGGAAATTGGCCGTCAAGGGGAGGAGGGGAAGGGCCGACCAGACCAGGAGGAGCAGGACCCGGCCGAGTTTTTTTCCCGTGAAGCCCTCGAGGGTGAAGAGGAAATAAAACCCCACCCCCGCCAGGAGGGCCACGATCCAGTTGACGGGAATCAGGAAGTTATCCAGGTACCAGCCCAGGTTGGCCGGCGTGGGGATGAGGTAGAGCGCCATGACCAGCAGGAAAAGCGGAATGAGCAGGAAGAGGAGGAATTTCTTCTCCAGGAACCGCCGCCAACCCCAGAGGCCCAGGAGGGCCAGCAACAAGGCGGGGGGTTTCATATCCCCCCCCAGGTGTTTCCAGATAAGGTTCGCTTGGTTCTCGGTGAGCTGTCGGGCTTGGGTAAGGAAGGAATCCCAGCTCGTCCACCCGACCAGGGCTTGGAGAAAGGACCGGAGGAGGCCGGTTTCCCTCTCCCGGTAATACTTGCGGGTCAACTCGGCCATGAAGTGGGGAAAGCTATCGGGCGCCCCGAGGTTCAGGGCCGGGTGGAAATGGGCGCGAAGGGGCAGGTAAAGCAGGGGGGAAAGGCCGACCCCCAGGAGGCCCGAGGCCAGGAGCGCATTTTTCCAGCCGGGGAAGTCGAAACCCACGGCGTCCCCTTCCTCGCGCACGAAAAAAACCGCCAGGACCGGCAGGAAAAGCACCTGGGTCTGCCAATGGTGGGCCAAGCCCAGGCCGAGGAAGAAAAGGGCGAGGACAAGCCACCGGCGCCGGGGAGCCCTCTCCCATTCCAGCGCGCACCGCAACAGGCCCAGGAGCAGGAGGGTTTCCAGCAGGTAAATGCCGCCCTTGGCGCCGAGGGATTTTTCCCAGAAGGACCTCGAAAAGGCCAGAAGCAGGGCCGCGACAAAGGCGGTTAAAACCATGGTTTTTTCAGGGACCGAAAGGGATTTGGAGAGGAGGGGGGCTGGAAAAAATCCCTCCAATAAGCGGAGGATAAGCGAAGCTAATAGAACAGCGGCCAAGGCACCTAAAAGGGCGGAGAGGAAGTTGACCCGGAAGGCCTCGCTCCCCAGGGGCAGCCAGCCGGCCAGGTGGGCGACCAGCGCGGCCAGGGGATAGCCCGGCGGGTGTTGGATGCCCAGGGTTACCCCGGCGGTGATGGTTTCGGGGGAATCGTCATCCAAAAAGGCGGGGCAAAGGGTTCGCAGATAAACGAAATAGGGAATGAAAAAAAGAAGCGGGAAAACCCAAAAGCGGACCCCCGGCTCATTTTCTTTTCCCTTATTTTTTTTCAAAGCGGGCCGGTTCCTTACGAAAAAGTTATACTCCATTATAAGCCGCGGATTCGGGGCAGCAGGGTCCTGAAATTCGGGATAAAAAAAATAATTTCAGCTAAAATGAGGCCATCCCACACCTTTGAATTCCTCCCCGCAAACCTAAAATTCCCTGGAGCCCGTTCGTGCCTGAACTGATGGACAATATTCCCGCTTTCTTCCTTTCCGCTGAGCCCAAGGTGACGCTGGTCAACACCTTCTCCCAGCCTTTCGACAACGCGGTGGCGACCGCCCGCACCTGCTATTCCAGCAAGGGCATCATCACGGCCGAGCAAGTGGCCGGCGCGGGGTTGGACGAGGAAAAGAAAGAGGAACGCCGCCAGAAGCGGGACGAACTGGCCCGATCCATCTACAAGGCGGGGCACCACACCACCCTCCAACACGCCCATTTCCAGTTCGCCCTGGAGAACGTGTCGCGGCAGTTCATCTGGAGCTTCCTGCACAGCCATCCCTTCTACAACTCCGAGCAGGTGTCCCAGCGCTACGTGACGGTGGACACCTCCCAGATCGCCGTGCCGCCCTTGACGGGGCAGGCCGCCGAGATTTACCGGCAGACGGTGGAGTTCCAGACCCAGTCCTACCTTTCCCTCACCGAAAAATTGAAGGGCCTGGTGGAGCGGGAATACCTGGCCCGCTTCAAGCACGCCGACCCCAAGGGCAAGAAGGTCGTGATGGCGGTGCAAAAGAAAGCGCAGGAAGTGGCCCGCTACGTTTTGCCCGTGGCCACCTTGAGCTACCTCTACCACACGGTCTCGGGATTGACCCTGCTTCGCTACTGGCGGCTCTGCCAGACCTTCGACGCGCCGCTGGAACAACGGCTGGTGGTGGGCAAAATGGTGGAGGCGGTCCTGACCGAGGCGCCCGAATACCGGGCGATCCTGGAACAGCCCCTAGCCTTCGAATCGACACCCGAGGCCCAGATGTACCAAGATTTCCACGCCACGGCGGCCACGCACCGGGCCTTCCGCCAGGAGTTCGACGCCTCGCTGGAAGGCCTCACTTCCAAGCTGGTGGACCATTCCAAGGACGCAGAAAAAATGCTGGCCAGCGCGGTGCGGGAAGTTTTTGGTTTACCCTCCTCGGCCCTTTCCGACGACGCGGCCATCGAGCTGGCGCTGGACCCGGCCCACAACAAGTACCTGGGCGAGACCCTGAACGTGTCCACCCACAGCAAGATCACGCGCGCGCTTTTTCACCCCCATTACACCTTCCGCAAGAAACTCTCCCATACCGGGGACTCGCAGGACCAGCGGCACCGCATGACCCCGGCCTCCCGGCCCATCCTGCACGCCTTGACCTTGGACGAACCCGATTACCTGGTGCCGGTGCTGCTGGAGCAGGACCCGGCCCTGGCCAGGGAATTCGGCTCCATCATGGAGCGGACCTGGGATTCCATCGTCAAACTCACGAAGCTGGGGGTTTCAGGCGAGTTCGCCTCTTATCTCCTACCCAACGCGGTGGCGGTGCGGTTCACCGAGTCAGCGGACCTGCTGAACCTGCACCATAAGCACGCCATGCGGCTTTGCTACAACGCGCAGGAGGAGATCTGGAAGGCTTCCCTGGACGAGGCGAGGCAGGTCCGCGAGACGCACCCCCGCATCGGCAAATGGCTCCTGCCCCCTTGCGGGCTTCGCAGCCGGGCGGGCACCAAGCCCACCTGTCCCGAGGGCGATCGTTTCTGCGGCGTGGTGGTCTGGAAGAAGGATTTGAACGAGTACCAGCGGGTCATTTAAGTCCGTTGGCGGCTGACAATTCACGGCTCACAGGGAAGACAAATGAAACCTACAAATCTTCTTTCGATAATTTGCTCGGCGCTGCTACTGATGGTGGTATCGCCGGTTTTGGCCAAGAAGGCCAAGAAAACCCCGACGCCCATGGCCAGCTCCAACATGGCGGCCATGAACCAGGCCCTCAAGTTCTGGGTCTTCGAGAAGGGTGGGGAACTGGTGGGGGACGTGGTTGGGATCGTGGATCCCAAGGGTAAAAAAGTAGTCCTGAAATGTGGGATGCAAAACCTCACGAAAAAGGACATCCGGGGGGTGCGGGGCATCGTGCGTTTCACCACCCTTTTCGGCGAGTATATCTGCGATATCACCCTGGAAACCACCCAACTGGTGCCGGCGGGGCAGAGCGTTTCGGTGGAATGGAAGGCCGGGACCGACCGCTTCACGCCCGAGGGGCTCCAGAAGTTCCAGAAGCTCAAGCTGGAGGAGATGCGCCAGCTTTGGTACCCCCGCATGGTGGTCTTCACCGACGGAACAATCCTTAAATAAAATTTAATAGTTGTCATTGTGAGCCCATTCGATGCGCTTCGCTTACTCAGGACAGGGAAAAAGGCAACTACACACCCTGAGCTTTGTCGAAGGCCTCAGTTCTAAATAATTCATCCAACAAATTCTTGTGGCTTTGCTTTTGGCAAAGCCGATATATAAACTTGGGTTGCTTCGTCGTAACCAGTCCCCTATTCGGGGACCACTCCTCGCAATGACAGGTAATTAATGTTTCCTACTCATTTGGTTCTTTTCGACATCGACGGAACGCTCATTTCGACCAAGCGAGCCGCCTGGGAGCCGCCTTTTTGCGACTCCATCGAGGAGGCTTGGAAAGAGGAAGTGAATTTCATGGGTGAGTCCATCGAGGAAGTCTCCAAGATGCGGGCCAACGCCACCCGCTACCGCCCTGGCGGGAAGACCGACACCCAGATCATCTTCGAGCTGCTGGAGGGAACCAATATTACCGAAGAGGAGATTTTCCGGATTCTCCCGGCCATCCGGGAGAAATACCTCAACCGACTCCGGAAAGTTTTAAGCGACCCCAGCGCGGTCCAATTAAAACCGGGCATCCAGCCCCTCTTGGAGTCGCTTTCCCAAAGGACCGAGGCGCTTTTGTCGCTCCTAACCGGCAACTTCGAGGAGGGTGCCCGCATCAAGCTCAAGGCCCATGGGTTGGACCGGTTTTTCCGCTTTGAGAGCGGAGCCTTCGGGGACTTCGCCAAGCAACGGCAGGAATTGCCGGGGCGGGCCGTGGAGGCGGCCAAGAAACAATCCGGCCGGCACTTCACGGATAAGAACGTGGTGATCATCGGGGACACGCCCAACGACGTCCGCTGCGGCCGGCACCTGAACGTGCGCACCATCGCGGTGGCCACCAGCCATTTTACCGTGGAGGATTTGAAGGCCGAGAACCCCGATTACGTTTTCCCCGACCTGACGGACACCGCCAAGGTGATTTCCGCTATATTGGACCCACTTTCTTAAGACGACCAATTTTGAATTTTTAATTGTGGTTATTTTCGCGCAGCGAAAATTTCAATCACTTATAATTTAAAACTCAAAACTTAAAACTCCAAATTTTTAATCCACTTAAAAGGTATTTATGGCGATAAAAATTAGGTTAGCCCACAGCCCCGACGCCGACGACGCCTTCATGTTCTATGGCCTTGCCAAGAACAAGCTCGACACCGAGGGCATCGAGTACGAGCACATCCTCAAGGATATCCAGACCCTCAACGAGTGGGCGAAGGAAGGGCGCATGGAAGTGACGGCTATCTCCGCCCACGCCTACGCCTACGTGAAGGACAAGTACGTCATCCTGACCCATGGGGGCAGTATCGGTAAAAACTACGGCCCCATGGTGGTGGCGAAGGAGGCGCGGCCGATCGAGAGCTTCAGGAAGATCGCGGTCCCCGGCAAGATGACCAGCGCCTACCTGGCCCTGAAGCTGCGGCACCTCGATTTCGAGGAAGTGGTGATGAACTTCGACGCCATCCAGCCGGCGGTGGCGAAGGGCCAAGTCGAGGCCGGGCTTCTCATCCACGAGGGCCAGTTGACCTACCAGGACGACGGCCTGAAATGCGTGGTGGAGCTGGGCCAATGGTGGTTCGAGAAAACCCACTTGCCCCTGCCGATGGGCGTGAACGGCATCCGACGGGACCTGCCCGAGGACGTCAAAAAGAAAGTCTCCAAGCACCTCAAACAATCCATCCAGTTCTCGCTCTCCCACCGCGACGCGGCCCTCGATTACGCCCTGGCCTTCGGCCGGGGCTTGGCCCGGGACGTGGCCGACAAGTTCGTGGGCATGTGGGTGAACGACCGCACGGTGGACATGGGCGAGGAGGGCCAAAAGGCCATCCGGCTTTTCCTGGGGGAGGGGGAGCGAAAGAAACTGATTCCGCCCATCGGCGAGATCGAGTTTGTGAATTAATGTTTTTACCACAGAGGCACCGAGTCACTGTTTCACTGAAGAATTTTGAAGTTTAATCTTTGATTGTGTCCCCGTGCCTCTGGGGTGAGATCGAGGTTCTTTTGAAGCGAAAGCCCGTAGATTCCTGGAACCTCTATGTCGCCGAATGCGCGGATGGTTCCTATTACACCGGTATCGCGAAGGACGTGGGGAAGCGCATCGAGGCCCACAACGCCGGCAAGGGGGCCAAGTACACGGCCACCCACGCCCCGGTGAGGCTGGTCTTCCAGGAAACCCAGGCCAGCTATTCCGAGGCCCTTCGCCGGGAATACCAAGTGAAGACGCTTTCCAAGGAACGGAAACGGAAATTCATCCAGGGGGAAAAACTCAAGAAACCGCCCCGGAAAGCCAAGATGAGCTTTCAACGGAACCAAAAAGTGGGGAAAAAGCCCCTTGGGTGATAGACGATTCAACGCCGAAATATAGGCAGGGCTCCTATGCAGAAAATCTATAACCTGTTCGTGCCGGCCGAGTATACCTTCCAGAATTATTTCCTCCCCAAGGTCAAGAACCCCATTCTGGAGAGTTTCGAGGTGGATGGATTCCGGCAAGGAATCCAGCGACGGGGCAACAATCACCTGGTGGTCTTCCTGGATTTTTGCCTGAAAGCCCCGCCCGAGAAGTTTTTGGAAGTGGCGGAAAGTGAAAATTTCGAGTTCCATTTCAGGACCCCCAGCGACGTCGATATTTTCCGGAAGAAGTTCGCGGGCCAAGAATCCGTGGCGCTGTACTCCCTTTCCTACAATCCCCGGATGACCGTCCTGGCCTGGAAACTGCTCATGGATATCGCCGATGACGGCAGGATCCTGGTCGAGAACGAGGATGGGACCCTCATGGATGGCCATGCCTGCGTGGAAGACCTCAAGCAGATGATGGTCACCGCCTGAACCATATCGAATAAGGGGGGAAGCGTGTCAAATAACGTTTTGGAAGTCGGCGCGGCTCTCATCTTCAAAAACGGCAAGTTCCTCATCACCCAACGCCTTGAGGCGGATTCTTTCGGGGGCCACTGGGAGCTGCCGGGGGGCAAGAAGGAACCCACCGAGTCCCTGGAGGAATGCGTGGTGCGGGAGCTCAAGGAAGAGCTCGATATCGAGGTGGAGATCAAGCACTTCTTCCGAATCCTCACCTACCACTATCCCCAGCGGTCGGTGCGGCTGAACATCTTTTTCTGTTCCCACAAATCCGGGGAGCCCAAGACCATCGAGTGCCAGGCCTACGCCTGGGTGGACCCTAAGGATTTGCCCACCTACAAGTTTCCCGAGGCGGACCAGACCCTGATCCAGGAACTTTCTCAGCGGAACGATTGGGACGTCTACCTGGACAGCCTGAAATATCCCCACGAGTACCTGGAGGGTATCCGGCTTTTCAACAGCCAGGAATATTTCGAGTGCCACGAAATGCTGGAGGACCTGTGGCATCCCTCGGAAGGCCAGGAGCGCCTGCATTACCAGGGGTTGATCCAAGCCGCCATCGCCCTGGAGCATTTCCGCAAGGACAACTGGACGGGCGCCGTGGGGCTTTACGGGAAGGCCTGCGAGAAATGGGCCCAACTGCCACCCCAGTTCATGGGAGTGGATTTGAAATGGTTGAAGGAAAAGTTGGATATCTTTTTCGGCCAGGTCCAGAAAGCTGGGCCTACGGGGATGCGAGGAGTTGATATTGGGCAGGCGCCGAAAATACCATTGCCAGAATGAAATTGATGTCATTGCGAGCCGCGGATTACGCAGCGAAGCAACCCCAATTAATGGGCGGTTTTTTTTTATTTGGAAATTTGTTTTAAACTGGGATTGCTTCGTCATTAACGCCCACCTATTCGGTGAGCATTCCTCGCAATGACAGTTATTTTTGCCCCATTGCCGTGGTGTTTCGTTTCCACATCGGGTGTTTGACCCGCTCCAACGCGCTGTTTCGGGTGAATTTCCTGAAGTCCCCCTCGCCCATATCCGAGGCCTTTTTAATGGTTAATTCCAATATTTCCGGCCGAGGCTGGAAGGCCGGCTCGCGTCCCTCCGGGGCGTTGGTGTTATAGGGACAAACTGTCTGGCAGAGGTCGCAACCCGCCAGGTAGCCGTGAAGATCCACGGGTCCCCCGAAACCCGAGCGGTGTTCCAAGGTCAGGTAGCTGATGCACTTGGTGGCGTTCAAGAGGCCGGGTTCCTCCAGGGCCCCCACGGGGCAGGCGTCCAGGCAGGCCGTGCAGGTTTTGCAAAGATTCTCGGTGGGTGAGTCGGGTTCCAGTTCCGCGTCGGTGAGGATTTCCCCCAGAAACAAAAAAGAGCCGAAGGTTTTGTTTAAGAGAAGCGTGTTTTTACCGACCCAACCCAACCCCGCCTGGGCCGCGTAACTCCGCTCCAGGACCGGGCCGGTATCCACGTAGGCCTTGGCCTTCGCGCCCGGGACCAAAACCCCGCAAAGGTAACCGGACAAGGATTCCAATTTTTCCCACAGGACCTCATGGTAGTCCCGTCCCCAGGCGTAACAGGAAATGGGATGTTTTTCCAAAAGGGGATAATGCCGGGCTTGGGGGTTGTAGCTGAGCCCCGCGCAGAAAACGGACTTGGCGCCGGGCAGGAGAGAGGAAGGATCGCCCCGTTCTTGTTTGCGCCTCTCAAGGTATCCCATCTCGCCCGCGTAGCCCTTGGAAATCCACTCCAGGAAAAATGGGTAATCGGGGGAAGGGGAAGCCGCAGCCACGCCCGCCAACTCAAATCCAAGTGCGAAAGCCTTTTCCTTGAGCTTCCGGGAAAGCTCCGGGGGGTTCATTTTGAGTGGAAGTGGGCGTAAGTTAGGCCCCCGGCGCTGGCGAGGGAGGCCAACAGGAGCATCGCGGCCAATCCACGGGTTTGGGGTTTGAGGACCAGGATGAGAACCGCCAAGAGGACCACCGCCCAGGAAAAGACGATCCAAACCAGGTCCTTGGGGCCGGGTTTGGCGCCATGCAGGTGCTTGAGTTTTTCCGAGAACTCCTGCGCGGTATAACGCTCCCGGGTCTTCAAGTTATCCACTTGACCCCCCAGCTCGGACAGGAGCAAGTCCACTAGGACCATTTGAAGCTCGGCGGCTTGGGGAGGGGAGTCCACGGAAACGGAGACATTGAGGGCATCCCTTTTATCGGAATAGGAAAGGAAGCACTCGACCTCCGGGGGTCCCGGTTCGCTGAACCGGATGGCCTCCCATTGATCGGGACTGCCCTTGATGTTCATTTCCACCGCGAATCCCCGCCGGTGCATCTCCTCGCTCAAATGGGTCGCGGTGGGCGCTTCCACCTTCTCGGGCTTGATGGCGTACTCTGGCAAAAATTCTCTCCGGATTGGATTTCATAAAAAAGGGCGGGCCGAAGCCCGCCCACAGTCATGCCTCACTCCAAACTTTTAACTCGTAACTCCATCCCCGTGAGGGAAAAGGGAATCAGCCCCTCGCGGCGGCCGCGGTCTCCACATCCTTGCGGTAATGGGGGGCCCAGCCGGATTGGTCCTTGAAGAGGCGGACGCAATGGATCTTCTTCTCGTCCGTCAGGTAGAAGCGGTGGAAGCGGTTGGCGGGAACCGAGATGAAATCCGTGGGCTCCACGATGATCTTCATCCATTTGTCGTCCTGGCTGCGGATCTCGAAGACCCCCGAGCCGCCCACCACGAAGCGGACCTCGTCGTCCGTGTGCAGGTGCTCACCCACGAACTTGTCGCAGAGGGCCTGGAAGTTGGGCATCTCGGGCCACATCTTGACCTGGTCCATGGTGACATAACCGTTCTTTTGCATGATGCCCTCCAGGGGCCCCTTATAGGAAGCCTCATCGGTCGGGAGAGTGAGGTAGGTGACTCCTTGGGCGTTCAGTTCCTCAGCCGAGATGTTCTTACCGGAATCCATCCAAATTGCTTTCATGTCCACTCTCCTTTAATCGATCGAAATGCCCAGCTGTTTCATACGCCCGGCGGCCTCGAAAAGGTAGTCGTAGCACTCGGCGTGGGTCTTGGCCTGCTTCCAATCCTTGCCCCAGACGTAAACCCCGTGGCGCCGGACCAGCACCGCGTGGGACTTGGGGTTATCGACAATGGCTTTTTCCAGGGAATCGGCCAAGTCGCACTCATAAGCCGTATTCTCGATAATGGGAACTTCCACGGTGTCGAAGGCGCCGTAACCTTCCACGCCCTTCTGCATCTCCAGGTTCTTGATCCGGAATTTCTTGTCGAAGAGGAGGGTGGCGGCCATGGCGTTGATGGAATGGCTGTGCAGGACCGCCCCGGCCTTGCGGATCTTATAGGCGTGCAGGAAGAGGGGGGCGCATTGGGAAAGCTTGAGGCCCTGGCCGGGCTCCTCGACGGGTTCACCGTCCTCATCCAGCACGAAGATGTCCTCGGGCTTCAGGCGCTCCTTTTGGACGCCGCTGGGAGCCATGTAAATGCGGTTGCCTTCCTTGATGGAAATGCCGCCGCCGGTGCCGGAGGCCCAACCCAGCTGGTAAAAATTCCGGCAAAGTTCGCAGACTAGTTCGCGGGTTTTTTGGGATGAGGCGGCGGAAGGGGAGGGTTTCTTGGCCTTGACTACTTTTAAAATGGTTTTCATTTTCATTTAAATTAACAGTATTCCATCCTTGGCGTCAAGGGAAAGGCGGGAACCCCACGGGATGTGGCGCTTGGAAAAAAATCGGATTGGACGACGGGAAAGGGTCAGCTCGTTACCCTTCGTTCCGAGTCGCCGGCATCCAATGACCTCGTCGCCACCGTTATCTTCTTTTTAATCCGGGGAAAATCCCCTCAAACGGGCCTAAAAGCTTCCGGTTGATTTAGCGGTTCTTGCCCTCTTATCATGGGCGACCTACATTGCAAGAAACCACGGAGAACGACATGAGCAACCTCAGCCAAGACCAAATCAAGCGCTATACCCGCCACATTCTCCTGCCCGAAGTGGGAGTCACCGGCCAAAAGAAGCTCCTGGACGCCAAGGTTTTGGTCGTGGGAGCGGGTGGACTGGGCTGTCCTATTTCCCTCTATTTAGCCGCGGCCGGCGTGGGGACCATCGGGATTGTTGATTTTGACACGGTGGACGCCTCCAACCTCCAGCGCCAAGTGCTTTTCACCACGGAGGACGTAGGAAAACCCAAGGTGGAGGTCGCCGCCAAGCGCCTCAAGGCCCTCAACCCCGACGTGACGGTTAAGACCTACCAGGTCGCCCTCAAGAGCGACAACATCATGGATATCCTCAAGGATTACGACATGATCATCGACGGGACGGACAATTTCCCGACCCGCTACCTGACCAACGACGCGGCCGTCCTGCAAAAGAAACCCAATATCTACGGTTCCATCTTCCGTTTCGACGGCCAGGTGACGGTTTTCAAAACCCCCGAGGGGCCCTGCTACCGCTGCCTTTACCCCGAGCCTCCCCCGCCCGGGGAAGTGCCCTCCTGCGCCGAAGGCGGCGTCATGGGCGCCATGGTGGGAACAGTGGGCGCCATCCAGGCCACCGAGGCCATCAAGCTCATCACGGGCATCGGGAAGCCCGCCATCGGCAAGTTCGTCATCTACAACTCCCTGGACATGCAGTTCAGGAACCTCAAACTGCACAAGGACCCCAATTGCCCCATCTGCGGGACCAACCCCACCATCAAGGAATTGATCGATTACGAGCAGTTCTGCGGCATGAAGGTGGAGGACACCCAAACCAAGCAAGTGGAGAAGGCCAAAGACGATATCGACGCCCTGGAATTGAAGGTAATGCTGGATGAGAAGCAGGACTTCACCCTTATCGACGTTCGGGAAAAGAACGAATTCGACATCGCCCGTATCGAGGGGGCCATCCTTTTTCCCATGTCCCAATTGCCCATCAAGTACAAGGAATTGGAGAAATACAAGGGCAAGGAAATGGTCATCATGTGCAAGACCGGCAATCGCAGCAAGCGAGCCCAACAATTCCTGAAGTCCCAGGGCTTCGACAAGGTCACCAACCTCGCGGGCGGTATTTTCGGCTGGAGCGACCAGGTGGATTCATCCATACCTAAATATTGATCCTTCAATGCCATGCCGGTCCATTGCTATCCGTGAATCTATACTTGAGGGGGCGGTATGAGCGACCAGATCCGTGAACAACAAAAACAAACTTGGAATAAATTCGCCCCTGGATGGAAAAAATGGGACGAGTTGACCATGTCTTTTCTGAAACCCGCGGGTGACGCCATTCTGGAAAGGGCGAGGCTGGTTCCGGGACACCGGGTACTGGATGTTGCGACCGGGACGGGGGAGCCGGGACTTTCCGCGGCCGCGAAGGTTGGATCGGGAAAGGTCACCGGAGTTGACCTTTCGGAAGAAATGGCCCAGATCGCCCGGGAGAACGCCAGGTCCAAGGGCCTCACTAATTTTGAAGCTAAAGTCTGCGACGCGGGAATTCTTCCCTTCGACGATGGGATCTTTGATGCCATTCTCTGCCGGTTTGGCGTGATGTTCTTCCCCGACCCATCCTCGAACTTGAAAGAAATGGCGCGGGTGTTGAAACCGGGTGGGCGCATGGTGTTGGTTGCCTGGGGCAGTCCCGCTGAAAACACTTGGGCGACCACTATCGGCCAAATCGTGAACCAGCGTTTGAACATCCCGGCGCCGCCCCCAGACGCACCCGGCCTTTACCGATTCGCCCAAGAAGGACTTCTTTCCTCGTTGTTGCAATCAGCGGGGCTGAAAGAGGTCCGGCAGGAAAAGGTTCAAGGCACTTTCAGCTTAGAATCGCCCGACCTGTACTGGGATTGGCAAACGGATGTGGCGGCCCCCGTTGTGGCGGCCCTGAGCAAGGCTGATTCCGCCACCCGGGAGGAGATCAAGCAGGAAGTCCTCCGACTGGCGCGAGAAAAAAGCTCGACGAAGGACAAAGTCACTTTTCATTGGGGCTGGTGGGTGGTTTCCGGTTTCCGGGCTTGAGGCCCAATGGGAGACAAGCCTAAAAAAGAAATCGGCGCGGCGCGAGTGGTCTTTGCCAACCGCTTCAACGCCTTCGTGGACTACCAGAGCCCCGAGGCCGACCCTCTTTCCCGGGAACGGGATTCCATCCAGCTTTTCGCCCTCACCCTCGTGCGCGTCCTCTTCCTCCTGGGCGAGAACAAACAGGCCCCCATGCTGCTCCAATATGTCCAGGCCGCCATGGGCGACACGGTGACCCCCAAGGGACTCCACCGGCCCACCATCCTGGGACAAGGGCAGAGTTTGGCGG
>DATKOC010000106.1:0-9132 GCA_035524855.1 bacterium | reverse complement strand
TACACCTGCCACAATTAAACAAAGGGGAGGCCGAACCCCACCTTCAACCGAAGGATGGAAAAACCGAAAGTCTTTGAAGAGGTTTTGCTGAGTAGGAGGTGTTGCATGCGCCGATCACCGTTTTTGAAGGGAATCGTCCTTTTGACCCTGCTTTCCTGGGCCCTTTTCCCGCTCGCCTGCGGCAATAACAACAGCCTGGTTTCCCCCGGCGGGCCCGCGCCCACCAACACGGTCGCCGCCACTTCCACGCCGACTAACAGCCCTTTCTTTACTTATACCCAGACGGCCACCTCCTCGGCGACCGTCACCCCCACCAACAGCCTAACCGCGACCCCCACCATCGCGTTTAATTGGATCGATGCTTATTGGTTTGATTTTCCCGCCCAACCCTCGTCCAATTACATCGACTTCGCCCTTCAAGTGAACGGCGCGCCCTCAACCACGGTCGGGGTCACGGTGACGGGGGGCGGGGTCACCCTTGGCATACCCTTTACCGCCTCCCCCGTCACCCTCGACGGATTCGCCTGCTCGAATTACTACCTCCAAGGCGTCACCTTTACGGCAGGGGTCAGTTATGTCTTCAGCACGACGGCTGGCGGGCAGACAGCCTCGGTCACCCTGGTCGCGCCCGGATGGTTCAACTCGCTGACGGAAACCGCCAGTCCCTACAACGGCGCGGTTACTTACGTGAGCTGGGGTGGGGCCTATAGCGGCGGTTGGGTGGCCCTGCAGGAAACAGCGCCCGTCACCGGGACCAACCATGAAATCGACTTCTACTCCCCGAGCAGCGTTACTTCGGTGTCCATGCCCACCGGGGTTCCGGCGACGGTCATGGGTTACAACGCCCCCGCTCCCAGCACTTATCTCCTTCAACTCATGCTGAGGTCTTATGCCCTGGCCCCCGGCGGCTATTCCGACGCCGTCATCGAAAATAGCGTGTACCAGTCGGTGACGTTACATTAGCCTTCGTGGACCATGACCCGAGTCATAAGGCCTTTCTGTTTCTTGGGATGTAATGGCCTGTAAGGAACCCAAGGGAATACCGCGAGTTACCAAGTCCCCAAGAAAGGTGCCGTCATGCATCAACCAACTTTAAAAAATGAGACCAGCCTAAAACGCATGATCTTCCTGATGCCCGTCCTATTCCTCGTTTCCGCCCTGGCCGTCCCGGCCGCCGAGAAAGGGGATAGCGGCAAGGATAAGGCCGCCCCCGCCTCCGGCGACGAAGCCACCCAGCCGGTGGTCATCAATCTCGCCCGGGGTTCCAGCGGCGGGCATAACCGCAATTTCCCCTCACAATCCCCCCGGTCCAACTCCCCCGCGCCCACCTACCACAACCCCTCCTACGGCCGCTTCCAATGGAACGCCCCCTCCCGGAGCTGGGCCCAACCCGAACCCTGGACTCCCTCCCAACCCAGCCGACGGGGAACCGGGGGCGGTTTGTCCAAGCCCAACCCCAATACCCATTTCAATCCCAACTTCCGGACCTATTCCCGGCCCAACGCCCAGGCCTATACCAGCCCCGGCCTCAACGCGGCCGTCGCCGTCCATCACCACGCCTACACCCCGGGTTACGTGCGCATGAGGCTGCGGAATATCGGCGTGGCTTCCGAGCCCAAGATCATCACCAACCGCTCCGAGATCATCCACACCGACCGCCGGCATTCGGTCATTTCCTACCCGAAGCGGGGGCCCGATGGCGGCGCCCTGCGCGCCACCGCGCTTTCCCCCCGGTTCTTCAACGGCCCCGTCGTGCGGCAGACGATGGCGAGGCTGGGCGGGGCGGATTGGAGGGAGCGCGTCCACCAGGCCGATTTCCGGGAGAACCGGGCCAACCATTACTATTGGCACCGGGACCATGGGTTCGACTATTGCCATTATCTCGACGGATGGGGCTACCACTGGTGGGGCTGGTACGTGGGGGACTTTTTTTTCTGGACCCGCTACTACGAGGGGCGCTGGTGGTGGTATGACACGGGTTACGACCGTTGGTGCTTTTGGAACGACGGTTTTTGGTGGTGGCAGGACCCCTACCACATGGGGGACCTTTATTGCTACGACAACGAAGCCTACATTCCGGCCAATTCGGCGAACGACCAGGTGGTCGTGACCTCGCCCTATAACCCCAACCTTCGGGAGTATTACAGCCCCGACCGCACCCGCAAGATCGAGGTGGTGGGGGAAAGCCAGGACGCTTTCCTCTATGACACGGCCGTTCCCCCCGCCTTCAGCCCGGTTTACCTGGCCTCGGGGGTGCAAGGCGTGCAGTTTTCGGACACGCGCCTGGGCCGGCCCTTGGAGGTCATCCTGACCCTCAACGACGGATCCTTCGACCTATTCGACGGTTATGGGAACGCCTACAATCCCGAAGAGCCGTCTCCCCGGTAGGAAAGGGTGTGGGGCGAAACCCGCCCGCCCGCGGCGGTTACTTGGGCGATGGTCGCGGCGCCGGTTGCGGATCGGGCATCTACTTCTCGCTGCCTCCGCCGGCCGGTTGCGGGGTCGGCGCGGGCTTGGCTTTGTGTCCCTTCTTCACCTTCCGGAGGGGCTGGGCGACCGAAACCGGGGTGCACGGGTGCCGGGGGTCCGATAGGGTGGAACTGATCAAGATACTTAAGGTCGGCGTCCCCACGGGGGTTGGGGTCGGGACCGGCGTGTCGATATTGTTTTCCACAAAGGTATTGGTGGTGACCGGCGTGAGGTGCGCGTTTTGGGCAAGGACGCAGGCGGCGGCGAACAGGCCCGACCCCAGCATCCCCGCGGCGATTAATTTTTTCATTCCAATTCTCCTTTAGAAAATTTCCGTGGCTGAAAGGCCGGTGGGTCCACCGGCATGTCATTTCCGCTGATGAACCAGGTTAACCCAGGTCCCGTTCGGGTTATATGTCCGGGGTCACTGATGAGGCGTCAAAATTAAATGCGGCGGCGCTTTCCACATCCCCTGGTACCGCATCCGCCGAAGCCCCGCCGTTTCCGGGACTCTTTTCCATCAGCCTCCCCGTCCAAATGATGGGTGGGTCGAGTAAGGGCGGACGATTCGGGGCCTGATCTAGATCATCTAAATCCTTAATGGCCGGTGTTATCGTCAGGTTGTTCGAGGGATCGTCATGAAAAGGACGCTCAGGTTTTTCGCCATTCTGGTATCCGGTTTCATCGTTTCATTGAAAGCCGGCAACGCGGAAACCCCCACTCCGGTCAAACTTCAAACCTTCGTCACGTCCTCCCCCCTGTCCACCCCCACCCCGGCCCGCGTTCACGCATCCAGCGCCCACGCCCCCAAGGGCAAGGCCGCCTCCCTCGGGCCGAAGAAAACCAGCGCCGAAGGGAAGATCCTTATCCCCGACCCGGTCTTTTACGCCCGGCTCAACGCCGAACTCTCCCCCCTCTTCAAGGACCAAGCCCCAACGCCCACCGGCGCCGAAAAGGCGATCGGCGCCGTCCTTCAGGGCGCTTCCTATGGCTGCGCGGCCGTGGCCGGGGCGCAGGTTCTGGGCATCCTTCCTTCGGATAATAAATTAAAGAAATAACCCAGCCCCCTTGGTTCCTGTGATAGGGGTTCACCCAGCCCAAAGCCGGCAGGGCGAGCGCCGCCGTTATCTCCCCCCATCCGTATCCCCTGAATGCCGGTCATCCCTTTGTGAAACCTCCGGATGGCCGTTCATGACGGTTTTTTTTGATGTTGTCCCCGGTTTTTCCGCCTCCCCCTTTATTAGGGGGCTCTCCCGCGGCTTGTCCCGTAAATTCGGCGAAAAACTTCCCGAGGGCGGATTGTTTTTTCGGGGAAAATATGGAAACTAAAAGCGCTTTGGCGAATGAAATCGGGAGGTTCTCGTCCGGCATGCGGAAGACCATCACCCAGGTTTTAACGCCGCTCCTCCTGGCCGCGGGGCTGGTGGGATGCGGCTCCAACTCCAATACCGCCACCGCGCCGGTCACGGTGACCCAGCCCGTGACCGTATTCGGCACGGCCACGCCTTCCTCGGCGGCGGGCGCCGTTTGGCGCCAGGCCCTGGTGAGCACCTATTCGCCCCCCTCCAGCCAATTCACGGCCCGGACCGACCATTCCTCCGTTTCCTTCTCCGGGGCTTTGTGGGTCATCGGCGGCGACGATGGGGCCTACCTGAACGACGCCTGGAAATCCGCCGACGGGACCCATTGGACCCAGGTCCTCACCGACACGGCCTCCCCCGCCACGAGCCAATTCACCGAGCGCAGGGGGCAGGCCGTGGCGGTGATGGGCGGCTGGATGTGGTTGGTGGGCGGCTATGACGGCAGCCATTACCTGAACGACGTCTGGAAATCGTCCGACGGCGCCTCCTGGACGAGGGTCCTGGCGGACAACGCCTCGCCGGGTTCCTCGCAATTCCCGGAACGGGCCTGGCACAGCCTGGTCGCCGCCAACGGCTACCTCTGGCTCTTCGCCGGTTACGACGGGAGCACCTATTGGAACGACGCCTGGAAATCGTCCGACGGCGTCACCTGGACGAGGGTCCTGACCGCCAGCGTGAGCCCCACCGGGGCCCAATTCACCGGCCGGGATGCCCAATCCGCCGTGGCCTTTAAGGGGGCCCTCTGGATGGCGGGGGGGTTCAACGGCTATTCCCAGATGAACGACGTGTGGAACTCCACCGATGGGGCCAGCTGGACCCAGGTCCTGCCCGACCGTTCCAGCCCGCCTTCCAGCCAATTCCCCCAGCGCTCCAACCAGATGATGGCCGTTTACGACCCGTCCACAGGTTTGGACCAGGGGGGCGAGTTGTGGATCCTGGGGGGGTTCAACCCCAACACCAGTCCGGTCTACTTGAGCGACGTCTGGTCCTCGCCTGACGGCGCCAATTGGAGCGAGCACTCCGTTTCCGCCGCCTTCCCGGGGCGCATGGGGGCCACCGCCGGCGTCCTGGACGGCAGCCTCTGGGTGATGGGCGGCAACGACGGCGGCTTTTATTTCAACGACGTTTGGTCCACCCCCTAAGGGCCGTTGGATTACCATTCCCTTTTGTTCCCCCGGTTGGGTCGTTTCGGCGTCTTCACCCTGGATTTTCAATTGGTTGAGGGCCATTCCTATGTGGCTGAAAGTTATTCGGTGATCGAAGTTAATGAATAAGCAGTGAAAACAATAGTCAACTTCTAGGGCGGGGGTTGTTCATTTGTTCGGCGCAAGTGATGCGCTGGTCCGGCGTTACGTTAACTATCTATAGGCCTGGACCCTTTGTTCCGTGGGAAGGGTTCGTCAATCCGAGTCGATGGGTTAGAATAAAGCCACTGATGATTCCCAAGGGTGGAATATGGCTTACCTGACCGTGGGGGCGACCTTGGCGGGGTTCCTCGCCCTGGGCTCCGTCCTCTATACCGTGATCGTCTTCAACGGACTCATCCGGCTCAAGTTCAACGTCGACAAGGCCTGGGCCAACATCGACGTGCTGTTGAAACAGCGGCACGACTTGGTGCCCGCCCTCGTGGAGGTGGTCAAGGGATACCGGGATTTCGAGCGAAAGACCCTCGCGGACCTCACCGCCGCCCGCGCTCAGGCTTTAGGGGCCGTGAGCCCGCCGGACAAGGCCAGGGCCAACGACGTTCTCGAGGGGGTCCTGGGCCGGGTCTTCGCGGTGGCGGAGAACTACCCCGCCTTGAGGGCCCAACGGAATTTCCTCGAACTCCAGAAAACCCTCTCCCGGCTGGAAAGCGCCATCGCCGACCGGCGGACCTTCTACAACGACTCGGTGGCGGCCTACAACAGCCGCCTCAGCCAATTTCCCGACCTCCTCTTGGCCAGGCTCCTGGGCCTCGAGCCCCGCTTCCTTTTCACGGCCGACCGCGCGGGCCGGGAAGGCGCCCGTGTGGACTGGGTGACCCCGTGACCCGCCTTCTCCCCCTGTTCCCGGCCCTGGCCGCGGCGGGTCCGGCTTACGCTTCCTTTTCCGGGAATTCCCACGGCGGCGAAACGCTGGTTTACTCCGTTGGTTTATTGCTGTCGGGTATCTTCCTTTTTTTCTGGGCCATCTTTCAATTGCGCACCAAGCGGCTCCTGCAGGATATTCCCCTCTCGACCATCCGGGCCATGGCGCCGGGGCTGGTGGAGGTGAGGGGGACGGCGGTGGACTGGTGCCCTTTCCAGGCCCCCTTCACCGGCCAAAGGTGCGTTTATTATGAATACTCCATCCAGCGAAAGGACAAGAGGGACGACAATTATATCGAAACCGTCCTGAAGGGGGATACGCACGACTCCCCCTTTTACTTGCGGGACGAGACGGGTATCGTCCTGGTTCTGCCGGGGGGTGCGGAGGTGATCATTACCCACAAATACCATTTCGCGACCGACAAGTTCCAGGATGTCCCGGAGCGCGTCAACACCTTCCTGAAAACGCGCGGGGTCTCCGGCCAAGACCTTTTCACCCCCCACAAGCAACTCATCTTCACCGAGAGATGCCTTCCCATCCATGAGGAGCTTTTCGTGTTCGGTACCTGCCGCGAGGCCTCGCACCGGCCCGCCGAGCCCCCCGAGGGCGCCATCCGCGAGCTTTGCCTGGCCCAGGGCCACCGGGCAAAGGACGTTTTCCTGGTGGCCGACCTGACCCAGAGGGACCTGATCTATTCCTTCGGGCGGCAGACCCGGATGGGCCTGGTGATGGGGCTTGCCCTCATCGGCGGTTCCCTTTATTGGCTTTTAAAGTAGCACTGGTGAAAAGGGGCCTGGCCCCTTTGTTTAGGGTTTCGTTCCCCCACCGTGTAACCTTGGCCCGCCCGCCGGGCGTATAGTGAAGGAAGTCGAAATCAGGCGGGAAGGGGTGGATCATGGGAAATAAGACAGTGAGGTTCCTGGCGGCGCTGGCCCTGTGTTCCGGCCTTGCCGGCCTGCCGGCGGCGAAGGAATCCAAAACCACGCAAGGAAGCTGTTACATGGGCAAATACAAGGGCGACAAGGTCGTCAAGACCGACGCGGAGTGGAAAAAGATCCTCACCCCCGGGGCATTCGAGATCCTGAGGCACGAGGACACGGAGCAGGCCTTCTCCGGCGCCTATTGGGACAACCACGAAAAGGGCCTTTACGTCTGCGCCGGGTGCGGCCTGGAGCTGTTCTCCTCCGCCGACAAGTTCGACTCGGGAACCGGGTGGCCCAGCTTCACCCGGCCCCTTTTCGCGGAAAACGTGGCCTCCCGCACCGACTCCTCCCTCGGCATGGACCGCACCGAGGTGCATTGCCCCCGCTGCGGGGGGCACCTGGGGCACGTTTTCGACGACGGCCCCGCGCCCACGGGCCTGAGGTACTGCATCAACTCGGCCTCGATCCGCTTCGTGCCGGAGAAAAAGTAAAAAAGAACCGTTAACCGCTTCTAACAAACCCCGACCATTTCGATTCAAAGGACTTCCCATGCTCTTCCTGCTCTTCTTCAGCTTCCTGGCCGGTTTCGCCACCATCCTGGCCCCCTGCATCTGGCCGCTGCTGCCGCTGGTGCTTTCGGTCTCCTCCACGGGCGGCAAGCGCAAGCCCCTCGGCCTGACGCTGGGGGTCATGACCAGCTTCTCCCTCTTCACGCTCTTCGTCTCCTACCTGGAGCGCATCCTCCACATCGACGCCAACGTCTTCCGGCTCCTGGCGGTCGCCGTCATCGGGCTGCTGGGCCTGTCGCTCCTGTTCCCGTCCCTGGGCGCCCGGTTCGAGGCCTGGATCAACCGCGTCCTCCAGCCCCTCCAAAGCCGCCTGCGGGGGAAAGAGGAGGGCCGGGGCTTCGGCGCCGGTTACGTGGCGGGCTTTTCCATCGGCCTGGTCTGGGCGCCCTGCGCGGGGCCCATCCTGGCCACCATCGCCACCCTGGCCGCGACCCAATCGGTCAACTTCCAGGTCCTGCTCGTCACCCTTTCCTACGCCCTGGGGCTGGGCATCCCGCTCTTCCTGGTTTCCCTCGGCGGCTCGGTGGTCTTCGCCCGCATGCGCAAGGTGAACCGGTACACGGGCCTCGTCCAGCAGGCCTTCGGGGTCATCATGATCGGGGTGGCGGCCCTCATCTACACCAACTACGACAAGACGATCCAGCTCAAGATCCTGGAGGCCTTCCCCTCCTACGGCAACCTCCTGAGCGGCCTGGAAACCAACAAGACCGTCAGCGACCAGCTGGACGCCCTCCGGGGCCGCGCGCCCCGCGAAGAAACCACCTTGGCGATGGCCGGCAAGCTCGGCGATAGGGGGGAAGCGCCGGAATTCACCGGCATCACGAACTGGCTCAACAGCCCGCCCCTCACGATGAAGGGCCTGCGCGGCAAGGTGGTCCTGGTGGACTTCTGGACCTACAGCTGCGTCAACTGCCTCAGGACGCTCCCCAACGTGAAGGCCTGGTACCAAAAATACGGCCCGGAGCATTTCGTGGTGGTGGGGGTGCACGCGCCCGAGTTCGCCTTCGAGAAGGACACCGCCCGCGTGGGGAAGGCCCTGGGGCAGTTCGGCCTCACCTATCCCGTGGCGCAGGACAACGACTTCAAAACCTGGAACGCCTACCACAACGAGTACTGGCCCGCCGAGTACCTCATCGACGCCAAGGGGCACATCCGCCTGGCCCATTTCGGGGAGGGAAATTACGGGGAAATGGACGCGGCCATCCGCCAATTGCTCACCGAGGCCGGTTACCCGCCCAACGGGCAGGCGGCGATCCAGGAGGCCTCGGGGGAGGATTACGACCAGACGCCCGAATCCTACCTGGGGCTCGCCCGGCTGGAGCGGTTCGCCTCCAACGAAAAACCGGCGGCGGGGATGAGGACCTACAGCCTCCCCCAGTCCCTGGCCCTCCACCAGATCGCCTACCAAGGCGCCTGGACCCTGAGCGGCGAGGCGGCCCAGGCGGGGAAGGGTTCGGCCTTGGAAATCCGCTTCAACGCCGAGAAGGTCTTTTTGGTGATTGGGCCCGCGATGAAGGGGGACTCGCTTTCGCTTTTCCTGGACGGCCAGTCCATCGGCCCCCTGGGCGGGTCGGACGTGATGGACGGCAAGGTCCTTTTGGACAGCCACCGGCTCTACAACTTGGTGGACCTGAAGGGCAAACCCGCCTCCCACCTTTTGCGCATCCAGTTCGACAGCCCCGGCACCTCGGTCTACGCCTTCACCTTCGGGTGAGGAAGAAACCGATTCTTTCCCC
The DNA here is from genome assembly GCA_035524855.1 of bacterium. Lineage (GTDB taxonomy): Bacteria > Oederibacteriota > Muellerivitia > Muellerivitales > Muellerivitaceae > DATKOC01. The sequence goes on along the minus strand of DATKOC010000106.1, from coordinate 7 downwards.
GCGCCGG
>DATKOC010000105.1:0-9967 GCA_035524855.1 bacterium | reverse complement strand
GATTTCGGCCTTCAATTGGTCGGGGTTCCCCAGGGCCACCTTTTGACCCTGGTCAAGAATGAGGAGCCGGTCACACCGGTCCGCCTCCTCCAGGTAATGGGTGGTGACGAGCACCGTCATTCCCTTCTCTTTCCGGAGGGTTTCCAAGTGGCCCCAGAAATCCTTGCGGGCCGCCGGGTCCAACCCGGTGGAAGGCTCATCGAGGATCATGAGTTCGGGGTCGTTCAAGAGGGCCTTGGCCAGTTCCACCCGCCGCTGGAGCCCGCCGGAGAGGGTTTCCACCTTGTCCTTGGCCCGGTCCGAGAGGTTCAGCCGAGCGAGGTCCCTGTCAATGCGGCGTCCCAATTCCCCGCCCGAGAGCCCATACAAGTGACCCTGGTGCTCGAGATTTTCCCGAACCTTGAGTTTCTTGTCGAGCGCGGGCAGTTGGAACACGATGCCCATCTTGCGGCGGATGGCGATCTTGTCTTTCGCTAAATCCATCCCGAAGACCTTCACTTGGCCCGGTTGGCAGTTGTAAAGGGTGGAGAGGATCTTGAAGGTGGTGGTCTTGCCCCCGCCGTTGGGGCCGAGGAATCCGAAAATTTCCCCGCGGCCCACCATGAAGGTAAGCCCCTGCAGGGCGGCCTTGGAGCCGTAGCGATAAGTGAGGTTGTCGACTTCAATCAAGTTATCCAAATCACACCTTGTCCAAAACCATCACGATGAAGAGGATGGGCAAGTACGTGATGGAGTACCAAAAGAGCCCCTTGGCATGGCTCATGGATTTGTAGCGGGCCAGCAGGAAGCTGTAATAAATGAAGACCAAACTTAGCACAAGGGCGGCCCCGAAATACACCCTCCCGGTCATGCCGAAGTAGGTCGGCAGGAGCGACACCGGCCAGAGGGCCAGCGCGTAAAGCACCGACATGAGGCCCGTCGTGACCCCCTTGGGATCCAGCACCGCGAGCATGGGGAAACCCGCCCGGGCGTAATCCTCCCGGTATATCCAACCGATGGCGAGGAAGTGCGGCATCTGCCAGAGGAAAAGGATGGCGAAAAGAGTCCAGCCCTGCGGCCCCACCTGGTTCTGCGCGGCGGCCCAACCCATCATGGGCGGGATGGCGCCGGGTACCGCCCCCACCACCGTGCAGAGGGACGTGATTTTCTTCAGTGGCGTGTAAAAAACCAGGTAGCTCACCAGGGCCAAGAGCCCAAGGAAAGCCGTTAACTCGTTGACTTTCACGGCCAAAAGGGCGACCCCCACGACGGAAAGGGCGAGGCCGAACCAAAAGGCCCGCACCGGTGTCAAGCGCCCGGAAGGAATGGGCCGCTTTCGGGTTCGGGTCATCTGCCGGTCGGCTTCCGACTCGATCCACTGGTTGAGGGCCCCACATCCCGCCGCGACCCCCGTGGTACCCAGGAGGGCGAAGGCCAACAATGACCAGTCCATGGGCGAAGGGCTTCCCAAGTAAAACCCCACCAGGGCCGTGAGGATGGCGAGTGAATTCAGCCGCGGCTTGGTGAGCGTGATGTAGTCCCGTAAATTCTTCACAAAACCTCTTTCACCGCGGAGACTCAGGGAACTCAGAATAAGGCAATTTAAAATCCTTGAATCAAATGTTTTCTCTGTGTTCTCTGGGTCTTCCGTGGTTCAAATTTTCCTTTTTGAACCTAATCCTTTTTGAACAACTGGTAACACTTGAGCGTCAGGGTCAGCATGGAGGCCAGCGTGGCCGCTCCGATGATGACATGGACTGAAGTCGGAATAATGGATTTTTGCGTGAAGATCACGAGCAGTCCCAGAAGGAACTGCATCCAAACAAAAAGTCCTGCCGCTGCGGCCGGCCAAAAGAGGCCTTTTTCCTCCGTGAAATGGAAACAGGCCCGGTAGGCGGTGTGGGTGACGAAGAGGATCACAATGAAAGCCCCCACCCGGGTATGGCTAAACTGCAGGGTGATGGAGGGGGACCAATCGGGCGGCAGGAGTTGGCCGAAACTTAAGGGATAGTCCGGAATAGCGAGCCCCGACCCGCTATGCCGGGTCACGGCGCCCAGGAGAATTTGGAGGTAAATGAGCCCTGTCGACCAGGCGGCCCAGGGTTTAATGGGAGAGGGACGGTCGTCGAGGCGGTGGGGGATCTCCTCGACCCAGCCCCGGGAGGTCACCAGGGCCAACGAAACGATGAGACAGAAGAAGATTTGAGCTAGCCCCGCGTGGGCCACGGAAACCTGGGTGGGAAGTTTCAGGAGCACTGTGACACCCCCCAACACCGCCTGGAGCAGGATGGCGCCCATGGCGGTCCAGGCCAAGCCCTTGACCCAGCGCCTTTCCTCAACCAACTGGGTGGTGATGGCCAGCCCCAGCATGAGGAAGGAAACGGTGCCGGCCACCATGCGGTGCCCATGTTCGAAGAGGACCCCGCCCCGCATTTCCGGGAAAAACTTGCCGAAGGAAAGAGGCCAATCGGGGACCGCCAGGCTGGAGCCCGTGCTGGTGACCAGCGCCCCGGCCAGGAGCAACAGGAAGGTACAGCCCGACGTGACGAGGGCGTAAAGGTGGAGCCGGGGGTGGAAAAGGGGTTTGACTTCGGATGGACTCATGCGGCGTCTCCCCGAGAAGCGTGGAAAAAAAATGGCCCCGGGAAATTCCCGGGGCCATCGGTCACAGTGGAACCTGGTGGATTATTGGGCGGTGAAGCTGAAATTCAGGCTCTTGGCTTCCCCATCCTTCACGTCCACCTGCTGGGGCTGAGATTCCCCGTATTTTTCGTGCACCGCCACCACCGTGTAGTGGCCCGCCGGAAGCGAGGCAATCTTGAAGGATCCGTCCGCGCCGGAGACGCTGAAATAGGGGTTGGTGACCACCCCCGCAACGCAGTGCATCCAGCTGTGCACGTCGCACTTGAAATGGACCAGCACCTCGGGCTTGGAGAACTTCTTCTCGGTCTTCATGCCCTGACTGGGCTGCCCCACGTTGAAGCTGTCGTTGATAGTGGCCATGCAATGGACGTTATGCAGGGTGGCGTCCTCGTTGACGATCTGCAGGGGTTGGTTCACCTGGATGCCGAACACGTGGGGAGTGTACATGCAACCATGCTGGGTCAGGACCACCGGGGTAGTGGGGGCGGCCGTGGAGGGCGCGCCTTCCTTGACGTACACGAACACGTTGGCCAAGTCGCCCTTGGCGTCCACAGTCACCAACTCGTCGTTGGCGGCGCTGGCGTGCTGGGATTTGCAGACCGGGTCGGCGTCGAAGGTGATCTTAGCAGGGATGGGGGCCTTGCCGCTCAGGGTCACCTTGCCCGCGATCGAGGCCGTTCCGGCCGGGGCCGGGGCCGCCGAAGAGGTGGAACCACCCCCCGATCCACCACCCATGGCCAAATCGTCCTCATCCTTGCTGCCACAGCCCGCCGTGGCGATGAACGCCGTGGCGGCCAGGAAAGCCAAATACTTGCGAAGATCCATTGCTCGTCTCCTTAAAAAGTAAGGTACTTGAAGTGAATATCGTGATTGACCACCCGCAACGCGGGGGGAACAACTCTAACCCCGGAAGGGGTGGAAAACAACGCCCTTCCCTAAACCTTTAGTTCTTTTTGGCTTTCGTCCCCCCCACCGATCCCTCTTCGGAAGGGGTTGTGTCCCGACCCATCATGAACAAGTAGTCGCGGAGGGCTTCCCGTTGTTCCAGGGAGTCGCCGTGGAAATACTTCGGGAAGCTGGGCACGCCGTCCGGCCAGAAGTTCGTCATGCGGGTGTCGGGCATGATCGCGTTCGGGTCTTTGAGCCATTCCACGACCCAATCGGGTTTCAGGCGCTTGTGCACATTCAAAAGGTCCGGAGCCGCCGAGGAAAGGTCGGGTGGGACTTTGTTTCCGATGATGTGGCACTTGCTGCACTTGGAGTCGTTGAAGAGGGCCTTGGCCTGGGCCAGGTCCTCGCCCGTCAAATGGGTGGTCTCGGCCGACTTAAAGGGGAAGACCTGGTCATCCTTGTAGTTGAAGTAGGAGATGACCGCGCTGATCTTCTCGTCCGTCCAGTGGAAGCTTGGCATGCGGATGTGCAGCCAAGGCCGGATGGGGTGCGGACCCATCAGGAAGTCGTGGAACCAGTCGACCTGGAGCTTGGCGCCTTCGGTATTCAGGTTGGGCGGCCCCATGGAATAATCGACGCTTTCGTTCTTGAACATTTGGAGGATGCGGCCTCCCTGGCCCTGAGATAGCATCGCGTCGATGGACTTGTCCTTGGCCTCGATCAGGTGGCAGCCACGGCAGTTGAAATCCTCAATGACCCTCTTCCCCTTCTCCAGCAAGGGGCCGTTACCGTGGATGCCTGCTGTCATTTCATCCGGCACGTAGGTGTTGGTCAGGCCCAATACGGCGGTCACAATCGCTTCCCGATCCGCGTCGTTCAGGTAGAAGTTGGGCATCTTGAGCCGGTCGAAGAAGGAAACAACCTTATCCTTGTCGAACTGCCGGGGATTTTGGAGCTTAGCGTTGACGAACCCCTCATGGGTATGGGAAATGTCCTTGGGGTCAGTAAAGCCGAAATCCAGTTGGGTGACGCGTTTGCTACCCCAGGTGGACAATTCGGTCCCGATGCGTTGGGCGTCCTCGAAGCCCCGGATCATGTGGCAGCCAAAACAACCGTAGCGGTTGAGGGTCCTTTCGCCCAGGAACATCTGGCGGCCCTTTTCGTCCATGGTGGCCAGGGTGGCCTTGGCCCCTTCCACGCCGAGCTTGGGGGTGAGGTGGTCCAGAATTAACTGGTCCCGAACCGCCGGGTCGAAGTCAGGAGCCTGGGCTTCCTCGAAATCCTTATTGCGTTTGGACATCAGGTAGGCCGTGATGTCGGAGGCCTCCTGGTCGGAGAGGCGAAGGGAAGGCATGCGGGTGTCGGGGTTGAAATGTTGGGGATTCTTGATCCAGGAATAGACGAAGGCCGCCGAGAGCTTACTCCCCGTGCCGGAAAGGTCCGGGGCAAAGTCGGAATGAATGCTGGTCACGTCATCAATGCCGTGGCAGGCCAGGCAACCCACGTCATGGAAGAGTTTTTTGCCGGCCGCCACACTGCCGCGGCCCGGGGCCAGGTTCGGGCTGTAATCGCCGGAGCGGTCGTCGTAGATATAGTCCACCAGGGCGTGCAACTCCGCCTTGGTCTTGGCAAAAGCTTCCGGGTTGGAGCTATCATTGTTCGATTGCTGGAAGAAGCTCGGCATCCGGGCCGCGGGGTTAAAGGATTTGGGCGACCACACCCACTTTAGGACGAAGTCTTTCTTGAGTTTGCCCCTGACCCTCAAGAGGGCGGGGCCAGCCTTGGTAAGTTGGTCCATGTTTTTCACTTTGTGGCATCCCACGCAACCGCGGGTGGCCATCAGTTCCCTACCCCGGTTCAGCTTGGGGGCAAAATTAACGTGTTGCTGGATGCCATGGCACTTCAGGCAGGAACCCTCGGTATATTTCAGGGGCAACATGATGCTTTGGACCGCCTCCGGCTCCTCCCAACCATATTTACGCTTCCATTGTTTGGCTTCTTCCTCGTCGTTGGGAACATGGGCGGCGGTGTTGAAACTCAGGGCCTGCCCCATGCCGCCGTGGCAGATGGTACAGCCGATTTTTTCCATGGGGTGCGGGCTGGTGGCACTCAGGAATAGGTCCAAATGGGGGTGCGACCGGAAAACCTTGGGGATTCCGGGATAGTGCTCCTCGTCGTAGCCCTTCTTGTCGATACCCAAGTGGCAGCTCATACAGCGGTCCACCCGCATGGTCTTGGTGAAGTAGATGTCCTCCGGGAGGTTTTTGAGGACAACCTGTTGTATTTCTAGGGTGGGGGACATGAAATCCAGGAGCATGGCGTTGCGGAAGTAAAAGAGAAAGTCGAAGGAAAGGCTTCCGATTTTCTTTTTGAGTGTTTCGTAATCGGCCGTCATTTTTTTGATTTTGCCCTGTACCTCGTCCCGCTTGGCGTAAATGTCCGTCAAATCCTTCACCGCTTTATCCTGGTCCTGGTTCATCTCAAAAAGCCTCTGGTTGAGGGAGGCGGCCTCATCAATTTCCCCGTCCAATTTTTTCTTGAAGGCCTTGTCGTCGTTCCCGTTTTTGACGCCTTCCGAGTAACTGTACTTGTCCGCGTCAACATTGGCCTTGACCATTTGGTAATTGGACTTGACCTTGAAAATTTGGGCGTCCAGCTTATCCCGCTTGGATTCCAGTTGGCTAATCTGATTCTGGTGCGATTTCAATTCCAGGTTGGCTTCCTTCAAGTCCGCCTTTAACTGTTTGTACTGAGCCACGTCGAAATTCGCCCTGAATTCGCGCGCCTGCAGCTTAGCGTGGATGCGGTCCAAGGTCATGAACTTACGCTGGTATTCTTTCCAGGACCGATGGTAATCCTTGTAGGCCATGATGCCGACGCAAACCAGCAAGGCCAGGCTGGACCAGAGGAACCATCGGGTGAGAGTGGGGCCGTCGTAAACTCGTTCGTCTTTGAAGTCCGCCAAGGTCTTTTCCTTACGCTAAATATTGAAGAAGAATTCGGGTATGCCGACGATGTACTTCAGGTTGAAGGCCCAACGTAAAAGCATCTTGATGGGAAGGGCGGCCATCAAAAGGATCAGGTTCATCAGGACCCCGTATCGGACGATACCCAGTTTGTCCAACAAACCCATCATCAAGGGGATTTTTTTGGTGATTAGCGGCGGCAATGCGATGAAGTAAACGGCCAGCACCGCGAAACCCGGCAATTCCCGGATCAGGATGTTCTTGGGCAAACCGATCCCCAGGAACCCCAGCCACTTGACCCAGAAATATTCCGACAAGTTGACGTTGTTCAAGACCAATACCTTATGGGGATCCCACTCCTCGAAGGGGCCGAAGAAATTCCAGCCGGGGCCGCGCAGGAATGTGCCCAGGAAGATGAGGGTGACCCAGAGAATGAGGAATCCGAACAGGAATGGAACGATGGCGAACTTTCGTTCGTTGAAGGTGTAATAACCTGAACCCTTTGGATTTTTGTCGATGTAGGGGATCGCCATGAGGCCCACGATGATGAGGGTTGGAAATACCACCCCCGCCAGCCAGGGGTCGTAGTAAACCAGCATCTCCTGCAAACCCAGGAAGTACCAGGGAGCCTTGGAGGGATTTGGGGTCCAAGCGGGGGTCGCGGCTTCCTCCAATGGCGCGTGGAGGCAAAGGGACCAGATGAGCAGGGCCACCCCCCCCACGATGGTGGCGATGAACTCGATGTAAACCAGGTCGGGCCAGACATAGGCTTTCTTATCGGAGGTTTCTTTCTCCACCGGCGGCTGTCCCTGGGCCAATCGGCGGTCGTTGACCACAGCCAGCCGGAACGAAAGCCAGGTAAAGAAGCCGACCGAAAAGACCATGATGAAAATCGGGACGTTGTCGGGCTTGGTTGAAATTTCCCGGAAATGGTCGTTGAACATCGACAATCCCATCGCGACCACCACGCCCGCCAGGGTTTTCAGCGCGAACTTGGGCTCGGTCCATTTTTCACGGAAGTAAATCATGGCCGCGAATCCGGTTAAGGAAAAAAAGAAATAAGTAACCGGGTTGAACAAGGCGTTGATGAAATTGACGAGGTGACTCATGGCTTCCTTAAAACTCTAGTATTGTCAAAAAACTAAGATTCGGCACGGCGAACGGCTTGTCGAAATCAGACTCAAAGGGGGCCGCTAATGCCCCCGTCCTTGCGCACCCGCCAGAAATGGATGGCCATCAGGGTGGCTGCCACAAGGGGAATAAACACGCAATGAAGCACGTAAAATCTCAGCAGGGTTGGTTCCCCGACAAAGTGTCCGCCTAAGAGCGCGAAGTGGATGTCGGACCCTCCATGCACAAGGTGAACTCCGCCGATCTGGATCATCTTGGCGCCCGGACCCTCATAACCCATGAAGGGAGTGGCGCGGGCCATGTTGGTGCCGACCGTGATGGCCCACATGGCCAGCTGGTCCCAAGGCAGCAGGTAGCCGGTGAAGGAGAGGAGGAGGGTCAAAACGAGGAGAACCACGCCGATGACCCAGTTGAACTCGCGGGGGGGCTTATAGGAACCGGTCATGAAGACGCGGAACATGTGCAGCCAGACGGAAATGACCATGGCGTGGGCCGCCCAGCGGTGTAGTTCCCGCATGATTCCCAGGGGCACATGCTCCCGGAGCGCCACGATGTCGTAATAGGCGTATTCGGCGGTGGGCCGGTAGTAAAACATCAGGAGGACGCCGGTGACGGTCAGGTTCAGGAACAGGAAGAAGGAGAGGCCGCCCATGCACCAGGTATAGCTCATCTTGATGCCCGAATGGCGGGCCTTGACCGGGTGAAGGTGCAGGAACACATTGGAGAGGACCGCCATGATGCGGTTACGCGGCGTATCCGGATAGCCGTGGCGGAAAATGGATTTCCAGATCTGCCCCTCGGCCACCATGTTCTTCACCGCCTCCGGCGAAGGCCGATTGTTTCTCATTTCGGCGATTTTCTTTTTCAATCCATCCAGCATCCTCTGCTCCTTTGGTTCTCGGGTTAAGCCTTATATTCCAGGAACGAGCCCGGCATTCCCCACTGGCCTAATTCTTGTTGGAATTTCACGCTTTCATCAACCACAATTTGCCCGTCATCCGCCAGGGTTATTTGGAACCTCTCCAAGGGCCTCGGGGCCGGACCCTCAAAGTTGACCCCCGTAATGTAATATCCGCTTCCATGGCAAGGGCATTTGAATTTCTGCTCCGCCTGCAGCCAGTTGGGAGTGCAGCCCAAATGGGTGCAAATGGTAGACAAGGCGTAAAAACCCTTTTCGTTGCGGACAATCCAAGCACGGTGGTTATCCTTGAACCTCTCATCCACTCCGATGGCGTAGGTGTCCGGGAACCCCGCCGCGAATTTCAATGGCGGCTCAAACGTCACGTTGGGAAAAGCGAAGCGCAGACAGGTGCTCAAGGCCCCCATGGTGGCGGCGGTAAAGGCGACCCAGGCCCAACCCAAAAGGGACAAGAAGGAGCGGCGGGTCAATTCAGGGTTAAGGGGAATACCAGCCAGGGCTTCACCCTGAGCCGCATGCGTTTCTTCGGCGCGCCCGCCCCGCAGGGCGTTCCAAATAGCCGACAATAATAAGAAGAAAAGATAGACGCCTACACCACCGAAGGCTACAACCCCCAGGATGATAATCAAGGCGTTGGGGTTCCGAATGTAGGTAATTTCAGCTCCCACAGAGATCCCCAGCGATCCCACGACCAGGACACTCAAGGCGATGAGGGTAAAGAGGGCGAAGAACCAGCCGATCAAGGGGAGAAGGGCGGATTTGCCCGGTTCCCCATGTCCTTCCCCGTGATGAGCGGCTTCCTTACGTTCTTTAGCCGCTGCCTTGAGGGTCTTGATTAAAAAACTTCCGGTGAGAAAAGCAACATAGAGAGCCAAGAGGGAGAAAAGACTGACGCCAACGGTAATGATGGTCGAAGCTGCGGAAGCGGTGGAGGAAAGTTCTTGATCGGCAAAAACTTGTCCCACAAAAAGGAAAGATATCAAGGAAAGGGAAAGGGCGGAAAAACGTTTTCGCCCGCAACGACTAGAAAACATTCAGGAGCTCCGGTAATCCAGGGAATTTAGGACCGCATCAAAAAAATCCACTTATGAGTAAGCGTGGAAGTGCAACAAAGCCTTGAAAAACAAAGCGTATTTTAGACGCGGGTCTTTTCGAGTGTCAAGAATTATAGGGGTGAAACAGCATCACATTTAGGAAGGATTCCAAGGAATTCGTGGTGTTAATTTTTCGTGAAACTGATGCTTAAACTTCTTGCTAAAAATAAATTCGAACGATACCGAAATAATCAGTGGATTTTACGAGGTAAATAAGGCGGCTGCAGGACTTCGAATCGAGACATTTAGCTTAAACCCGCTGGCTTTACAAACTTTAACGAAGAACGAGTAGTTTCGCGATGGAACGGTGACCGTCCACCGTAACGACGACGTAGTAGATGCCG
>DATKOC010000104.1:0-6510 GCA_035524855.1 bacterium | reverse complement strand
AAATTTTTGAAAAACATTGAAAAACCTTTCCCGAATTCGGAACGAATTAGAATATACATGAGTTCCACCCCTTTTTACAATCCCCTTTTTCAGGAGCAACCTAAAAGATAATTGTTTGAAAATATTTGAACCGGTAGGTCTTGAAAGGTCGTTTCGCTGGTTTTTAAAGGCGCTTCATGGCGCAAAAGGTAGACGATTTGGTAGATGACTTACTGACACGACTAGAAACCCTAATGAAAAGGGTAAAAAAAGGCTGGAGCGGTGAATGTCGAACCAACTCCGTTCGTAGGGGAAAAGCCCCCTACGTTACCCCTTTCTCGAACCCATAAGGGCCTTGCCCCTATGAACCCCACGGTTCGAATCCCCACAACCACAAATAATTAAGCCCTCTCTCCCAAAGGAAGAGAGGGCTTAATTGGCTGGGGCGGTAGGATTCGAACCTACGAATGCCAGATCCAAAATCTGGTGACTTACCGCTTGTCGACGCCCCAATCTGACGCGAAATCCCCGAGTTAGAAGTTTGAAGTCTTGAGTTCGAAGTTGAACCCCAACCGGCCAAACCAAAAATCGGGATTTGGAAGGAGAGGTAATTTAAATCGGGAAATCCGTTGAATCAAGCCTCAAATGGAGCCATTGAGCCCCTTTCCAGGCCGTGTTAACCTAACGGCCATGGATGAAAAACAGGACCTGCCCATCACTCCCCTGCCGTCACTTTTCGAGATTGGCGAAAGGATGAACCCCTCGAGGCGCTCCGCTTCCTCAGGGCAAGAGGACATAGACACTGAAAAACTTTTCTACACCTGCCCCCAGTGCGGCCATCCCATGGTCACGAAGAAATGCAAGATCGTCTGCTACACCTGCCATTATTTCATAGGGTGTGTCGAATAATTCGATACACCTTCCGCACCCCGCCCTGGGCGGGCGAAGCCGAGTCGAACGGGCTCATCGGCCGCGCCGGGTGGGATGAACCGCCTTACGGCTTCGCCGCCGGGAAACCCTTCCGCACGTCCGCCAGGAGACCCAAGACCGCCTTGGTGTAGATGATGGGATACTGGTCGAAAGTCTGCTCATGCCCCGCGTCGGGGATGTAAACGATCCGCCGGTGGTGCGAGGCGGCTTTCTCAAACAATTTCCGGACTTCCGCCGGTTGCGCCAGGTCGTCCTTTTCACCGCTGATGAAAAGCACCGGAAGATCGTGGAGGTTCCTCACCACCGGCACCATATCCAGGTCCGCCACCGAGAGGTTCAGGCCGCTCAATTGGTCGTAATCGGCCAGGCACCTGTCCAGGAATCCCGGCAGCGAGGCGAACTTGCCCCCCATCGTTCTTTTGGAAACATAGGCTTTGATGTTGGCAAGGGGACTGTCGGCGATGACCCCGTCCAAGCCGTTGTCCTTCGAGGCCGCCCGCAGGGCGCTCATGGCCCCCATGGAAAAACCGAGGAACACCATGGGCTTTTTCGCCAAACCCTGGTCTTTCAGGTACTTTTCCCCGGCCAGGAAATCATTGGCCTCGTAAACCCCGCCCGAGACCGCGCTGGCCGAGCTCATGCCGCTGCCCCGCTGGTCGAAAAGCAGGACCTGGTACCCCGCCTGGACAAGGAATTCCGCCCGGCTTAAAACCTGTTCCCGGTTCTTGAAAACCCCATGGGACAAAAGGAGGGTGCCCAGCGGTTTTTTCTTGGACGGAACGGGCATAAACCAGCCCTTGAGGGTAACACCGTTCTCGGCGAGGAAAGTCACCTCCCGGTACTTGAAACCATCATCCGCCGGGGTTTTCGTGAGGGGTTTCTGGACTTGGGATTTTTCATGGATGGTTTGGGCCACCCGGGAGGGCACCACCCAATAGATGAAAAACACCCCCTCGGCCAGGATCAGGGTGGGGACAAGCCAAAGCAGTTTGAGCCAGTTTTTCTTTTTCTTGTTCGCCAATGAATTCTCCGTTTAAAAATCAGATAGGCTATTGAACCACCAAGTCACCAAGACACCAAGTAAGGCAAACAACATTTGATAAGTTAAAAATCAAATTCTAGTTTTCATCCCTTGCTTCTCTTGGTGCCCTTCGTGTCTTGGTGGTTAAACCTGTTTCGGTTTTTAGGTTTTCGCGGGGACGGTCTTCGTCACCCAAACGGGGTTTCCGTTTTTTCCCATTTTGGCCGCGATCTCCCGCGCCTGTCCCTCGGACGGGGCGATCCCGAACACCGTGGGCCCACTGCCCGAGACCAGGGCCGCCAGGGCCCCCGCCTCGAGCAACTGCCTTTTGATTGTTTCCACCTCGGGCATCAGGAAGAACGTGGCTGGCTCCAAACCGTTATAGAGGGACCCCGTGAGATAGGCGGGGTTTCGCTCACCCACTAATCCTAAAAACCGTTTCGTCATTTCCCCATTCGTGAATCGGGCCTTGCCCGACTGGTAAACCGCCGGCGTCGAGAGCCCCTTCGGGGGCTTGACCAGGACCAGGTGGAGCTCCGGCGCGGCGGCCAAAGGGGTGATGTTCTCCCCCCTTCCCTCGCCCAAGGCCGTGCCCCCATGGAGGAAGAAAGGGACGTCCGACCCCAGCTCCGCCGCCATCTCCTGGAGGGCCTTCATGCCCAACCGGGTTCGGAACAAGGCGTCCAGGCCCAAGAGCGTCGCGGCCGCGTCGCTGGAGCCCCCCCCCAACCCCGCCGCGATGGGGATTTTTTTCTCCAGCGTGATTCGTGCGCCCCTTTCCGGGGCGGGATATTTCTTTTGGAAAAGCCGCGCGGCCTTGAGGACGAGGTTGCCCTCATCGTTGGCCAGTTCGGGGGGGGCGCCGGGAATCTCCAGCCGGATTCCCTCGCCGGAAGCCTCAAAAGTCAGGAAATCGTAAAGCCCGATGGTTTGGAAAATGAGGGAAAGTTCGTGGTAGCCGTCCGGCCGCTTGCCGAGGACCTCCAAGACGGGGTTGATCTTGGCGGGGGCGAAAAGGGTGAGGGGCCCCATTAATCCTAAATCCGGCCACTGGAAATTTGGGATTGGCGGAGGAAGTTATGCCTTTCGGTTTTCCGGCCCATATCTTTGTTCATCCGTGGGCATTTGTGGCTAAACATTTCTTTAATTAACGGCGGCGTTTTGCTTGATCTTCTCCGGATAATCCTTGTTATCCGGGTCCAGTTTTTGGGCCTTCTCCCACCGCTCCACCGCCTCCGCCTTCTGCCCCATCTTCGCCAGCACCTGGCCCAGGTGGTCATAAATGACCGCGTCGTCCTTGACCTCCTCCTTGAGCGACTTGAGGGATTTTTCCAGTTCGTCCTTGGCTTCCGCGTACTTGCCCATCTTGAAGTAGAGCCACCCCATGCTGTCGAGGAAATAGGAATTGTCCGGGTCCAGTTTCAGGGCGCTTTCCAGGTATTTCTTGGCCTCATCCAGCTTGACCCCCTTGTCCGCGTAGGAATAGCCGATGTAATTGAAGGCCTCCGCGTTGTCGGGCTGGGCCTCAATGACCTTTTTCATCACGTCCATGGCGTCGTTGAACTTGCCCTGCTTGTCCAGGAGCGCCCCGAGGTTGAAATAGGCCTGCGCCAGCGACCCCAGGTTGTAGTCCGGTGACCGCTTGCCCTTGTAGTTTTGTTCCACCTCGATGACCTTGCGGTAGCTGGCCTCGGCGTCCGCGAGGTCGTTTTTCTCGTGGTAAACCATGGCCTGCATGAGGATTAAATCAGGGTGTTCGGGGTTGGACTTCAAGCCGTCCTGGATGGTCTTCACCGTCAGGTCGTCCTTTTTTTCCTTGTCGTACAACAGCGCCAGCCGCACCCAGGCGTCCACGGCCTTATCGTCGTTCTTGAGGATCGCCTGGAGCTGGTCCTCGGCGTTGGCGAAATCCTTGATCTCCTCGTAGGAGGCCGCCAGGCGGTAGCGGATAAGCGCGTTGGCGGGTTGTTTGTCCAGCATCTTCTGGAAGGCCTCGATGGCTTGCGGGAACTGCCGCAAACGGTAATGGCACAGGCCGATATAGTCGTAAACCTCACGGTCCTCGGGCTTCAGGAGCGAGTAGGCCTTGAAGGACTCCAACGCCTTCACGTCGTCCTTTTGGTTGTAGTAAAGCTCGCCCATGGCCAGGAAGGCGCGGTCGCTCTCGGGGTTGACCTTGACCAGGGCCTGGTAGGTCTCGATGGCCTTTTCGGGTTTCTGGTCCAACTCATAAACGAGGCCCAGGGAGTTGTAGGCGGATTCCAGGGTGGGGTCCAGCTCGATGGCCTTCTGGAAGGCTTCCTCGGCCTTGGGGGGCTGGTTGGAGCGGGTATAGATGAGGCCCATGTTGTAATAAACCGAGGCGGACTTGGGGTTGTCGATGAGGATTTCCTCGTACTTCCTCAGGGCGTCCTCGATGCGGTTTTGGCTGGCCAAGACCCCGGCCAGGTAGTAACGGGCCTCGATGTTCTTCGGGTCAAGTTCCAGGATCTTGGTGTATTCCTTTTGCGCCTTTCCGAACTCTCCCTGGCTGGCCAGGAGGTTGGCCAGGAGTAGGCGGGTCTCGATGTTGTTGGGCGCCAACTCGATGGACTTCTGCAGTTCCTCCACGCTCTTGTAATCCATCCCCTCGACGTAATAGTGGTAGGCCATTCGGTCGTGGATGGCGGGGGACTTGGGATCGTAGCGGGCGGCCTGCTGGAACTCCACCAGCGAGCGCTGGACCTCCCCCATGTGCTGGGCGTAGAGGGCGTTGGCGTAATGCCAATAGGCGCGGGGGTCGGTGAGCTGGATGTCGAGCGGGGGGTCCATCAAACCCGTGTTGGCGGGGATAGGGCGGGGGGCCAAGAGGAGAAGTCCGGCGGCCAAAAGGAAGAGATTTTTCGGGTTAAGTTTCATGGGATTGTCCGGGTTAAAAGACTCTAATAAAAGCCAAAGATGAACCACAGAGTGCACGGAGGACACCGGGTAAGGCTTTTGATTTTCTTTTTAAAATTAACATTTTTACTCTGTGTCCTCTGTGGTCGCCGAAGGCGACCTGTGGTGAGATGCTTTTGGTCTTAAATTCTAAATCTGTTTGAAGGATTCGTTGGCCTTCCGCAGTCGCTCGTTGGCGATCTTCAGGAACACCAGGAGGATCTTCAGGGCGGCGTCGGGGTGTTTTTCCAGGAGCGTCGTGAAGGCCTTCTTCGTCATGACCAAAAGGGAGGATTCCTCCCCCACCCGCGCCGTGGCGGTGCGGGGCCGGTTGTCGATGAGGGACATTTCCCCCAGGAACTCCCCTTCCTTCAGGGTCGCCAGGACCTTCTCCTCGCCGTTGTCGAACTTCTTGGTGATTTGGACCGAGCCTTTCTTGATCAGGTAGAGAATCTCCCCCGTCATCCCCTCCACGAAAAGGGTCGAGTTCTTGCTGTAAGCCTTCTCGAACAAGAGCGGTGCCACCGAGGCCAGTTGGGTGGGACTCAGGTCCTTGAACATCGGCTGGTCCTTGAGGGTTTCGGCGTCAATGGGGGCGGCCATGGATCCTCGTTTCGAATAGTGGCGGCATTATAACAGGTTTTAAGAAGAGTCCTAAAAGCACTCTTCACCCCAGGGACTCAGGGAACTCAGAGTGAACCTATTGATTTTAAGGACTATTATTCTTCCCCTGAGACCTCGGAGTCTCTGTGGTTCAATGGTTTTTAATATTTTCCGCGGCCTGGAGTCCCTGTTCCATGGCCGATTCCATGCTTCCGTATTCCCACCGGCCGTACCGCCCCACCGTTTGGACGCCTCTCTTGGCGAAAAACGCCATCAGTTGGCCCACGATTTCATCCCGGTTCCCGTCATAAATCACGTAGGCCCCCGGCAGGTTCAAGTCCACCCGCGTTTCCACCTGGCTTTCCGACTTGAGCCACCCTAGTTCCTTGAGCTTGGAGAGGGCGTGCCGCCCCAGGGCTTTCGGGTCGGGTCTTTGGGCGCCGTAGGAAAATTCCACGTAAAGCGATCCCCGACCCTTGGGCGCCACGGTGGGCACGCAGGAACTGACCGACCCGGCCCGGTGGAATTGGAATTCCTTTTCCGGGAAATAAACCCAGCTATAGGGGATGGGCTGGCCGCCTTTCACGCCGAAGTTGATGTTATAGATGGAGGTGGACTTGAGCTGGCGCGCGGCCTTGACGAGCCTTGAGGGCAAACCCCGGGTGAGGGCCACCAAGCGCGGCAGGGGGAGACTGGTAACCATGTGGTCAAACTGGACTTCCAGCCCCGAGCCGAGCCGGGCTTCTCTTTTCGCCAAGTCCAGGGACTGGAGGCCCATCCTTTTCCATAGGTTCGGCAACCCCTCCCCGATGGCCCGGGGCAGGACCGAAATGCCGCCCTGGTCAGGGTAGAGGAAAGTGGCGTTGTATCCCGATTGGGAGGGCTGTTTTTGGAAAGCCCCCTTCAGGACCTCCCGGATCCGGGCCGTGGGCACGAAGCGGCCCATCCAATGGGTGGTCAGGCGTTGGAGGGGGAACTTCCAAAGCTTTTCGTTGTAGGGATACATGAAGTGGCGGGAGAGGCCTGGTCCAAAAACCTCCTGGCACCAGTTCTTGAAATCG
>DATKOC010000103.1:0-9598 GCA_035524855.1 bacterium | reverse complement strand
CCTTTTCCCCAAAAAGCTTCAGGCATTCCTCTTGATCATCCAGCGCGATTCGACGGCTGACGGTTTGTGGCAACTCGGCTCCCCTTTTAAACAGAAACTCCCTTTCCTCAGAAACGAGAAAAGGGAGCGCTTAAGAAAACTAAGGCGAAAACCCCGACAATTCAACCGGCTCAGAAATAATCGAGCGGCAATACCTCGCGGGGCTTGGTATGGGGCACGTAGGTCGGCGTGTCGCTGGCGTCCTTACGGGCCTTCTTGATGTCCTGCTCGGTGAAATCCTGCCGGATGCAAAACTCTTGTTTGGGATAAATCAGGTCGGGATCGGTGATTTGGTCCCGGTTGGCCCTGAAAATAAGGGGCCATTGAAAGTTGTCATGATAGGCCAGCTTCATGCCGGAGATGTCCCAAAGGGTATCACCCTTGACCACAATGTAGCTGTTGCAAGGATTCGCCTCCGGAGTCGGCTCGGGAGTCGGTTCGGGCGTGGGCTCGGGTGTGGGCGCCGGGGGCGGGGCCGCTTCGGCCACGGGCGGGGGGGGCGCCGCCGGGGGAGGCGGGGCTTCGGCGACTTGCGTGGTTTCCGGCTCGGTGGGCACTTCGACGCCCTCAATGCGCTTTTTGGTCACACAACCGATGGACAAGAGGCCCGTGAGGCCGGCCACGACGAGGAATCTCAAGTGAAGGTTCATGAAGGCTCCCTTAACAATGTCAACAATCACTCGAACATTATGGGTGGATTGGCAAAACCCGTCAAGGTTCCTACTACCCCCGTTGTGGGTCAATTTGAAGGACTTTTGTTTCCCCCTCACCCTAACCCTCTCCCCTGTGGGGGAGGGGGAAAGCATGAAAGGCCTTTCCAACCACCCTCGCCCCTTGTGGAAGAAGGCGGGGCGAGGGGTTGTTAATGATGAAATTGCTTGATCATTGATTCAATCCCATTTGAGATGATTGATTTAACTCGGAAGTTGAAGCTGATAAAATCCCCGGGTCTCTCACCCCTTCGTGGAGTGCCCATTGATCAAATTCGATTCCCGCCACAACATTTTCCGGTTGGAAGCCTCCGGTTTCTCCTACCTCTTGGGCGTCTCCCCTCGAAAGGATTTGCACCACCTGCGCTGGGGAAAATCCCTGTCCGGCAAAGCCCTTCGGGGGCTTCTTTCCGAATGGAAAAAAAGGGCCGTCGAGACCGAGCACCATGTCAGCCGGGAATTCCAACGCCGCGAGTTCCCTGATTTCGGCCATAACGATTTAAGGACTCCCTCCTTTCTTCTCGAGGACGCGGACGGCTACCGTGTGAGTGAGTTCCTTTATGACTCCTATCAAATCTTTCCGGGCAAACCCGATTTCGGCCCTGGCCCCTCCTCTCGCGTGGAAGCGACCGACCAAGCCCAAACCCTCAAGATCCTCCTCAAGGACAGGCTCCAAAAACTGGAATTGGACCTTTATTACACCCTTTACCCCCACCGGAACCTATTAATCCGTCGGACGATTTTGCGCAATCGGGGTTCCCGGGCCCATTCCATCCTCAAACTCTCCAGCGCGGCGCTCGATTTCCCACCCGGTCCCTGGCGGCTTATCCGTTTCCCCGGGCGTTGGGCCCACGAGCGCCAGTTGAAGGAAGGCCCCCTCCAGGAAGGGACGCTACGCTTGGAAAGCCGCCGTGGCATCTCCTCCCATGAAATGAACCCCTTCGCCATGGTCACCCGGGGGGAAGCCGGAGAGGGAAAGGGGGAGGTTTACGGTTTTGCCCTCTCGACCAGCGGGAATTGGCTCATGGAAGCCGAGCTTTGCCGCGACCAGGGTCTTCGCTTCACGGCGGGATTGAATGATTTCAACTTTAAGTGGCGCCTCAACCCCGGCAAGGCCTTCGTCACCCCCGAATGCGTCATGGCCTATTCCAGCTCCGGTTTTTCCGATTTGAGCCTCAGTCTCCACCGGTTCGTCCGGGAGAGGGTTATCCGCGGTCATTGGCAAAACCGCCCCAGGCCCATGCTCCTCAACAACTGGGAGGCCACCTACTTCAAGTTCAACCACGAGAAACTCCTGAAAATCGCCCGGGCCGGCAGGGAAGCCGGGCTGGAGCTCTTCGTTCTGGACGACGGCTGGTTCGGCAAAAGGGACGACGACACCACTTCCCTCGGTGATTGGTTCGTGGATAAACGCAAGCTTCCCCGGGGCCTCCGAGGATTATCCGATGACATCCACGGCCTGGGCCTCCAATTCGGCCTTTGGATCGAGCCTGAGATGGTCTCCCCCAAGAGCCTTCTCTACAAAAAACATCCCGATTGGTGCCTGCACGTGCCGGGACGCGTCCGCCGGGGGGCCCGGAGCCAGTTGGTTTTGGACATGAGCCGCGTGGAAGTCAGGGACTATCTCTTCAAGACCATTGGCGCGGCCTTGGAAGAAGCCCGGGTGGATTACGTGAAATGGGACATGAACCGTGCCCTGTCCGAGGTGGGCAATGAGGTCCTGCCACCCCACCAGCAGGGAGAGATTTATTTCCGGTACCTCATGGGGGTTTACGATTTGATGGACCGCCTCAACCGGCGTTTTCCCAAGGTGCTCTTTGAGGGTTGTTCGGGCGGCGGGGCCCGCTTCGACCTGGGAATCCTAAGCTATCACCCTCAAATCTGGACCTCGGACAATACCGACGGCCTGGAAAGGCTTTTCATCCAATATGCCACCAGCTTCGCCTATCCTCCCTTGGCCATGGGCGCCCACATTTCAAGCGTCCCCAACCATATTACCCACCGCTCCATCCCCCTCAAATGGCGGGCCCTGGTGGCCATGTCGGGCAATTTCGGCGTGGAAGCTGATATCACCCGTTGGGCTCCTAAGGACCGTAAGGAATTGGCGGGTTATATCCGGGCCTACAAGGAACTGCGGCCCCTGGTCCAATTCGGGGACTTTTACCGCCTGGAAAACCCCTGGGATTCCAACCGCGCCGCATGGATTTTCGTGAACGGGCACAAAACCGAGGCCCTGCTTTTCGTATTCCAGGTAAAACCACCCCTCAAAGGCGGGAAAGTGAAAAGTTTAAAGTTGAGGGGTTTGAGAGGCTCGGTCAGGTATGAGATCGAGGGAACAAAAACCCGGTTTTCGGGACAAAAATTGATGGAGGGCTGGCTTCCCAAGTCCTTCCAAAGGGTCAAAAGCCCCTATTTCTGCGACTACTTCCGGTTAAAAGCGGTCCACTAGCCCCTGACATCACTCCGAGAAGCCTGTTATCATGTGCGAACTTTGCTTTCGCTTCATCCTGCCGCCAAGAAAGACTAAGACCCCTGAAAAATTTTAAAAAAGCGACAAACAGGGGTCTCTGCCCGGGGATTTCCGCGGGAAATCGCGGGGTTTCCAAAAATCATTTTGAAAAAGTCGGTTTAATCTCCGGCTTTTTCAGAGGTTAAATAGTCTGATGAAATTGTCCAAACCTAGGACCCACCTTCTCCCAACCTACGTGGTGTTATTGGCCCTGGCCCTTTGCCCTATTCCTTCCGCCGCCCAGGACGGGCTCCGGAAATCCGTCGTGAAGATTTTCACGACCATGCAGAACCCCAATTACTACGAGCCTTGGAGGGTGGACGGGCAGGAAAACGTGAGCGGCAGCGGTTGTGTCATCGCGGGCCATCGTATCCTGACGAACGCCCACGTCGTCTCCAACCAAATTTTCATCCAGGTCCTTAAGGATGGGGATAGCCGGAAATACACCGCCAAGGTGGAATTCGTCGCCCACGACTGCGACTTGGCCCTCCTCAAGGTGGAGGATTCCCGGTTCTTCAAGGGAACCAAACCGGTCAAGTATGGGACCCTTCCCTACTTGAGGGACAACGTGCAGGTTTATGGCTATCCGGTGGGCGGCGAGGAACTTTCCATCACCCAGGGGGTGGTTTCCCGCATCGAGCTGATTCCCTACAGCCATTCCATGCGCAACTTGCTGGGAGTCCAAACCGACGCCGCCATCAACCCCGGCAACAGCGGGGGACCCGTTTTTGACCGCCACAAAAAACTGGTTGGGGTGGCCTTCCAGGGCTACAACGCCATCATGGCCCAGAACACGGGTTACTTTATCCCGATCATGCTGGTCCAGCGCTTCCTCAAGGAAATCAAACGCGGGAAATATACCAGCATCCCCACCCTGGGCATCTATACCCAGTACATGGAAAACGAGACTTTGCGTGAATCCTTTGGGATGGGCCCCAACCAAACGGGGATCCTGGTTTCCAAAATCCTTTACGGCTCCTCGGCTTGGGGCACCCTCAAGGAAAATGACGTGGTCCTTTCCATCGGTGGCTACCCCATCGCCAACGACGGCACTATCGCCTTCCGGAGGGGGGAGCGGCTCAACTTCCAATATCCCCTCGGCCTCCGCCGGATCGGGGACGAACTATCCATGAAGATCCTGCGCGGTGACAAGACCCTGAACCTCAAGGTCACATTGAAGGGGGAGACCCGCTTGGTTCCCCTCGTCAAGTACGACCAAAATCCCACCTATTTCATCTTTGGGGGGCTCATCTTCACCCCTTTCACGACTAACTATCTCCAAACCATCAAGGACAACCCTTCCGAATTGTTGCGTCTCTATTACGACGGCCTTCCTTCACCCGGGCTGAAACAGGTCGTCCTGATGAGCCATATACTCTCCCACGAGATCAACAAGGGCTACGACACCGGATACGCCAACCTGGTCATCACGAAGATCAACGGAAAACCCATTTCGGAGATGAAAGACGTGATTGCGGCCTTCGAGAAACCGGTGAGTGGCCGCCACGTGATTGAGTTCGACAAGGCCAAGGAAGTAGGCACCCGGATCGTCATCGACGCGGCCAAGGCCAAGCGGGCCACCGAGGAAATCCTGCAACTGAACAATATCCCCAGTGACCGGTCGGCGGACCTGAAATGAGGAACCACTTGAATAACCGCTTGATCAAAATTCTCATGGCCCTGTTCACCTTGGCCTTCCTGCCCGCCTGCAAATGGGGCAAGGAGAAGGACCTGAAAAAATCGGTGGTCAAAGTCTTCACCACCACCCAGAACGTGGATTTTTACGAGCCCTGGAAACCCGGAGCCGAAGCCCACTTGCAGGGTTGCGGGACACTGGTTCCGGGGAATCGTGTCCTCACTACCGCCCACCTGGTCAACAAGGGGAACTACATCGAGGTCCAAAAATTCGGCGAAACCAAGAGGTACGTGGCCAAGGTGGAAAAGTTGGGTTACGACCAGGACTTGGCCCTTCTCACCGTCGAGGACAAGGATTTCTTCAAGGATGCCGAGACCGTGGAATATGGCGAGCTTCCCCACGCCGGGGACAAGGTCAAGATCGTCGGCGGGGACGAGCTTTCAATCAAGGAGGACACGATTTCCGGCCTGGACATGGTCTGGACCTGGGAAGGCTCCACTTTTCTCCCCGCCCTCATCACGAACGGTGACATTGATAACAAGGTGAACGGATGCCCCGTCTTCAAGGACGGCAAATTCGTGGGGTTGCCTTTTGACAGCTGGCACAAGGTCGAGAAAACGGGGTCCATTATCCCGGTCAACATGGTACGGAGGTTCCTCCGGGCCACCGAGGACGGCCGGGTTTACGGGGGAATGCCGGACCTGGGGGTTTACGCGCAGGAACTGGAGAATCCCGCGATCCGGGACTATTACGGGCTGACGGGGGAGCAGACGGGCATCGTGGTGACGAAAGTCCTGGAGGAGGGGGCTTCCGTGGGCCTGTTAAGAGAAGGCGATGTCCTGACCGCCGTCGACGGCCACGCGATCGACAACGACGGTTACATCACCCTGGACAAGAAGTCCGAAAGAATACAGGCCGATTACCTCATCGCCTTTTATTTACCGGGTGAGCAGATCAGTTTGGACCTTCTCCGGGACGGAAAACCCATGAAACTCAAGGTCCCCCTTAAGACCCTTCCCACCCTGGTTCCCTACCGGGCCGACAACCGGCACCCCACTTATTTCGTGTACGCCGGGCTGGTCTTTGTCCCCTTAACCTATAACTACATGCAATCCGCCGATTGGAAAAACATGAAACCAAGCTTGAAGGATCTCTACAACCATGGGGTGATTACCGCCGAAAGGAAACAAGTGGTCTTGATCAGCCATGTCCTGCCGCACGACATTAACACCGGCTATGACAAGGCGTCTAACCTGATCGTGGACAAGGTGAATGGAAGACCCATCAAGGAAATGAAGGACCTCGTTGCCGCCTTCGCCGCCCCGCAGGGCAATTACCAGGTGATTGAGATGGATGAGCACGCCTGGTACGGCTCCCGCATCGTGCTCGACGCGAAAAAAGCCCCGCGGGCCAACGAGGAAATCATGGCCTTATTCAAGATCCCCGCCGACCGCTCGCAGGATTTGAAGTAATTACCTTCCTCAACGGATCACTAAAACTTTCCAAATCTTCGACAAAGAACTTTGCCTGCTCTTGAGGCCAACCCGAAGGTAATAAATGCCATTCGCGGCTTCCACGCCCTTTTGATCCTTCAAATCCCACGAAAGAACGGTTGCCCCCGTGGCGTCTTGGCTATTCCACGCGATCCGCCGGAAAGCGGTGGTGAAAACATCGATGGTAACAACGGAGCCGGGGGTAGCTTGGACTTGAAAGTGAAAGGGCCCATCTCCCGGGTTCGGATTGGGATAAGGCGGGCTGATCCACGAAACGGGAGCGGTCGTGGCGGTGTTGGTGGCGGGCAATGTCAGGGTAGGGGTCGAGGAAGCCGTGGAGGTGAGAGTAGCTGTCCCGGTGGAAGTTCCCGTAGGGGTTTCCGTAACCGTCGAGGTAGGAGTGGAGGTGGCAGTAGACGTTGAACTGTTGGTTGGAGTAGGGGAGGCGGTTAAGGTGAAAGTGGCGGTTGCCGTTCCCGTGCCGCCGGGCGTGGGGGAGGAAGTAGGGGTGATGGAACCCGTAGGAGTCATAGTATCCGTTGAGGTCAGGGTTTGAGTCGCAGTGGCGGTAAGCGTGGGGGTGAGCGTAGAGGTGGGCGTAGGACTATCCGTAGGCGTGGAGGAGGCGGTAAAGGTGTAGGTTCCCGTCGGCGTTCCGGTTTCGGTTTGCGTGGGGGAGGAGGTAGGAGTGCTCGTGGGCTGGGGAGCGTCGATGATCTGCGTGAAGGTGTTGGTGGGAGTGGGGCTGTACCAGGTGCCGGTGGGGGTCGGGGTGGACGTAAAGGTCAAGGTGAACGTATAGCTGGGCGTGGGGGAATAGGTGTTGGTGAAAGTGTAGGTGTTCGTGAAGGTGGAGGTGGCCGCCGGGGTGGGCGTATTGGTGCCGGGCGGATAGGTGCTGGTGGGGCTCAAGGTTAAGGTCGGGCTGTAGGTCGGGGTCGGGGTGTAGGTCGAGGTCGGGGAAAAGGTATTGGTCGGGGTGATGGTCGAACTATTGGTGGGGGTCAGGGTCACGGTAGGGGTGAGGGTGGGCGTATTGACCGTAGTGGTCGCGGTCGGGCTCTGGGTGATGGTGGGGGTGGCAGTGAAGGTCCCGGTAAGGGTGGGGGTCGAGGTCGCGGTGAAAGGGGCGCATACGACGGTCGCGGCCTCATTGGTCTTGAGCCCCAGGGAGAAGGAGGTCGAATTCTCGCCCCCGACCACGTAAAAGACCCCGTTGACGGCGCAACCGCCGACCTGTCCCCTGGCCGTGGGACAGTTGGTATTGACGGTCCAAGAATCGGCCACCGGGTCATAGACGAAGGTCCCGTTTCCCGACGCGTTCGTCACGTACAGGAGCCCGTTGATGGCCCCGGCCGCTGTGTTCCCGATGGTAACGGGGACCGACGACTTGGTGGTCCAACTATCGGTGGAAGGATCATAAGCCTCCACGGTATTCAAGTAATAACCCCCGTTGTACCCCCCCACGGCGTAAAGGATCCCATTAACGGCGGTGAAGGAAAGGTATTCCCGGGGGGTGGGGATGGGCGCTTTGGAGGTCCAACTGTTGGTGGCGGGGTTGTAAGCCAGGACGTTCGTACAAAGACCGCCGGTGACCGCGCCACCCGCCACATAGATGATGCCGTTGACCGTATCGGCCGCCATTCCGGTCGCGTAAACGGGCATGGCCGCCTTGGCGGCCCAGGCATTGGTCGTCGGGTTGTAGGCCTCCGTGGTGTTATAGATGGTCCCGGCGAAGGCCGCGTCCCCGCCCATGACGTAGAGGGTCCCCGCCGCCGATGCCACCGCGGCCAATTCCCGGCCGCTCGGGAGCGCGGCTTTCGTGGCCCATGTATTGGTCGAGGGATTGTAGGCCTCGAAGGCGGTTTGGGCGGTCAGTCCATTGACCCCTCCGACCGCACCCCCGACCGCGTAGAGGATCCCGTTCAAGGTCCCGCAAGTCAGGCTCAACCGTGCCGTGGGCATTTGGGCCATAGTGGCCCAATTGAGATTGATCCCCGAACCCGGCGCGCAGGTAGGCGTGGCGGTCCCGGTGATCGTGGGGGTTGGAGTAGGGGTGAAGGCCACGCAAACGATGGAAGCCGCCTGGTTGGCGGTCATGTAGGCGGTTCCGCTCCACCCGCCTACCGAGTAGAGGACCCCGTTCACCACTTCACCTCCCTGGGCCGATTGGACGTCGGTCATGGGGGCCTTGGCGGACCATCTGTTGGTCGCGGGGTCATAGGTTTCCGCGTTATTGACGATGGTCGTGCTGGTGACACCTCCCAACACGAAGAACAGGCCGTTCACGGAACCGCCCGACGTGCACTCACGGGCGGTGATCATGGAGGCTAGGCCGGCCGTCCAGCTGTTCGCCGCGGGGTCATAAGATTCCAGAGTTCCCACCACGGTTCCGGGGCTGGTAAAACTGGCGCTGGTGTTCCCACCCGCCGCGTAGAGGATTCCGTTCACCACCCCCATGGCGAATTGGGACCTCGCCGTGGGCATCGCCGCCAGGCCCGTCGTCCAGGTGTTCGTCGCGGGGTTATAGGCTTCCACCGTTCCCACGGGGGTGGCCCCGGCCAGGTTGCCTCCCACCGCGTAAAGGATCCCGTTGAGCACCCCCACCGACAGGTTGCAGCGGGCCGTCGGCATGGAGGCCATCGTGCTCCAGCTGTTCGTGGCCGGGTTATAGGCTTCCACGGTGTTCAGGACGGTGGTTCCGTTGTACCCGCCAATGGCGTACAGGATCCCGTTCACCACCCCCACCGCAAGGTCCGCGCGGCCGGTGGGCATGGCCGCCAGGCCCGCCGTCCAGCTGTTCGTCCCCGGATTATAGGATTCCACCGTTTTCAGGAGGTTGCTGGTGCCGTTTTGACCCCCCACTGCGTAGAGGATCCCGTTCACCACCCCCGTGGCCAGCCGGTCCCGCATCGTGGGCATGGTGGCCATGAGGCTCCAGGACAGGTTGGGGCCCGTGCCGGGGGCGCAGGTGGGCGTGGCGGTCCCGGTGGGAATGAAAGTTGAAGTAATCGTCGGCGTTGCGGTGGGGGTGGAAGTGGATGTCCGGGTGAAGGTAGCGGTCGGCGTGGGCGGCACGCAGGAAATGTTCAGGGTGACATTGTCGAAAGTGGCCGAGGCCAGGTTGGCGGTGTTCCCCCCCGAGACCGCGAAGCCGATATTGGCGTTGGGCGACATGGTGAAGGTGGCGGACCCAATGGTGATCCAACTG
>DATKOC010000102.1:0-6097 GCA_035524855.1 bacterium | reverse complement strand
GACCGCCGCGCCGGCCGAGGACTTGGACTGGTAGGAATAGGGATAAAAGGCCGAGGCAGGAGGTACGCCGTCGTGGTCCACCATGTCCCCCTGGCCCATATAGGCGATGGAGTTGGCCACGGGGCCTGCCGCGTTGGCGGCCTCCTCCATGAAAAATTGATTGGGGGAGCCGAAATTAAAAGCGATATCCGACGAGCCGAGCGTGGGCGAACCAGCCACCAGGGTGTCGGAGGAGAAAATATAGACCGACCCTTTTCCGGAGTTGAGGAGAGGGTTGCTTGCGTCCGTGTAATAACAATTGCGCGTGACCGAGCCCATGTCCACTACCACACCCGAGCCATAGTTAAACTGTGTTGCCCCCAGGGCCAGGGGCTGGTGGGTGGAGGCGTTGTTCAGTTGGAGGCTGAGAACCGAGGCGTTGGAGCCGGCGGGAATCCGGATGGTAATCGTGACTGAGCCGGTGGAAACGGGCGCGGAGAAGGGCCCGTAAGCCCAGTGGCCGGAAGGCGCGCCCGCGCCGTCCAGGTGGAAATAAATCTCGTTTTGGGAGGCGCCCAGGAGCGCGGGGCTGATGCTATTCAGCCGCTGGAGGGTCACGGCCAGGGACACGCCCCGGCCGGGCGCCATCGGCGTCACGCCGCAGCCGGCCGCCAGGCCAAGCCCGATGAGCGGGAGCGCCCAAACCCGGGGGCTAGAAAATCTTGATTTCATAGCTGGCTCCCAGGGTCCAGTGGTGGTAGTTCACGTCGGCGTCGAAATCCTGTGAGGCGTTGCGGGCGATGATGAAATCGTAGCCCCCGTTCAAGCGCAGGTCCGAGTTGGCGTCCAGGCCCAATAGATAGGAGGGAGCCAGCCCCAAAACGTAGCCGCCGCCGTTGTAGAGGCCCGAGTAATCATGCGGGGGATAGCCGTTGACGAACACCGCCTGGAACTGGGCGCCCAGGGTGAAATTCCCCCAGCTGTAGGAGGGGGTCAGGGCGAAGCGGAAACCCGAGGACCCGTAGATCTCCTGCCCGTAAACCACCTGGCCGAGGGAGTTGTAGTAATAGCGGTCGGCGAGGTTATAGGCCTGGGCCGAGAAGCCCCAGGAAAAACCCGCGGGATCGTAGAAATTGTAGGAAAGCCCCACGTTGGTCCCGAGTTGGAAATCGTTGAGGCCGTTCATTTGGGTGGGCCGGAAGGCCATGGCCGTCACGCGCAGGGCGCTGGACTTGTTGCCCGCGAAGGCCTCCGTGCGGTTGACCGCCAGGAACAGGCTGTCCCCCATCTTCAATTGCACCCCCGCCATGTAGCCGAAATTCGGGTCGTAGGGCCCGGCGTAGGAATAACCCAGGGAGGCGCCCCACTCCACGTTGCCCCCGGTGGTGGGAAAGGAAAGGCCGTAGAGGGCGCTCACGTTCCAGCCCTCGCTGAAGTAGCGGCTGTTGAGGAAGAGGGTGGGGATGCTGGCGGCCACCTGCTTGCTTTCCCAGGCCGGGTCGCCCGTGGGCAGGGTGAGCGAGGCCTCGAAAAGGTTCGTCAGGCCGAAGGCCTTGAAGTAATAGTCCGAGGTGACCGTGGAGGCCGTGAGGGCCGTCAGGTCCTGGGTTTCCTTCCCCGCCACCGAGTCGGTGTAGCTTCCGGTGGCGAAGGCGGTGGAGCCGGACAGCCACCAATTGGGATTGGCGGCGTAAGTCACGAAGAAGGGGGAGAGGAACTCCGACCCGTTGAAGGGCAGCACCGTGTCGGCGGCCCAGCCGTGGTACTGCTCCCCCAGGCTGGCTTGCCCGCGGGGGTCGGCCTGGGCTTCCAAAGCCGTCGCCAGGAGAATAATAAGAAGGAAGCGGCGAGTGTTCCTCAAGGGCCGCCCTCCTGCGAGGACACGTTCACCCGCAAGGGCACGACGGCCAAGCCGCCGACCGCGGGGTCGGTGAAGGCGTCATCATGGCTCTTGCGGAGGTTTAGGGCGAAGAGGGCTTTCAGGTCCTTGAGAGCCGGGTCCTGGCTCATCGGGATTTCGGGGACCGGGGTAGGCTGGGCTTGGGTGGGCGAGGCATGGACGGGTTTCTTCCCTTTTTTATGGGAAGGCTTGGCCAGGGATACGGCGGGGACCCATCCCAGTAGAAGGGAAAGCAGGACGGCCGTCGGAAGTTTCAGCCTCATTCGGGTTGCCTCACAGGGGTTGAATTGCGGGAATTTTAACCGAAAACGGGTGCCAAAATCCTCCCTCTTTTTGAGAAACCGGGGAATACCTTATCCCTTCTTTTCTGGGGCCCAATATTTAGGGAATGAACCGTCCGCCCGGAAGGCTTCCCGTTGACGCCCCTGCTCGCGGCACCCATAATGGCCGAAAGGTTGGTGGAAGGAGCGGGGATGAAAAAATTCGTGTACGTGGCAGGAACCGCCGTGGTTGTCCTGCTGGCCCTGCCCGCTTTTCTTTCCGCCGCGCCGGCCTCGGTGCCGAACAACTCCAACCCCAATCCCGTCCCCTCCAACCGCCTGCCGGGCAAACCCAAGGCCTCGGGCCTGAACTCCAAATTAAGGGCCGCGTCCCCCCACCCCCCCACCGGTGACCCGGCCCTGCTCAACCAACAGTTACAGAGTGGCCAGAACCGCAAATCCAAGGCCGAAGAGGCCCTTTCCAAGCTCATGAAGAAGTCGAAGGAAAACAAGGACGCCGCCGTCACCAACGTGAAGTAAGCCGCGATCTTACTAGCCCACCAACCTCACTTTTCAAGTTTGTCTCGGCCCCCACTTTCAAGGGTCCTCCAACTCCCTTAATTTTTTGATCGCGGGCTTGAACCCCTTATCGGCCGCCTTTCGGTAGGACTCCTTCGCCTTCTTGGGGTCGCGAGCCACCCCCGTTCCCTCCTCGTACATCAACCCCAATTGGAAGTCCGCGGCAGGGTAGCCCCTCTCCGCGGCCTTTTGGATGAAGGGCAGGGCTTTCCGTGGGTCTTTTCCCCCGGGCGCCTTTCCGTCCAGGTACATTTGGCCCAAATGACTCAACGCCTCGGAATTTCCATGTTCCCCCGCCTTTTGGAACCATTCGAAGGCCTTGAGGTTGTCCTGGTCAACTCCCTTGCCGAAAAGGTGGATCAGGCCTAGGAAGTTCTCGGAGATTCCGTCATTCCTTTTGGCCGCCTTCATAAAATGGTTCAAGGCCGTGGCGTCGTCCTCGGCCACCAGTTTTCCCTGGATAAAAAGGATTCCCAGGACCCGGTCGGCCTCCGTATTTCCCAACTTGGAGGCGGTTTCGTACCATTCCAGCGCCCGGTCGATGTTCTTCTTCCCACCCAGGCCCGATTGGGAGAGTTTTCCGAGGAATAAAGCCCCCGTGGAATCCCCCAACGCCAGGGCCTTCTTATAATATTCAACCGCCCTGTCGATGTCCTTCGGGACGCCCAAACCTTTTTCGTAAAGCACCCCCAGGTTGACCAACGCATCGGGGTAGCTTTTCTCCGCCGCCTGGGTGAAAAAATCTTTGGCCTTGGAGTAATCCACCGGGAAGGCTTGGCCCGTGAAATACATCACTCCAAGGGTGAAGAGTCCCTTGGGAAAACCCTTTTCGGCGGCCTTTTGAAACAAATCCCGGGCTTTTTCCTCGTCGCGGGGAACCTGCTGTCCTTTCAAGTAAAGCCAGCCCATGTCGATCTGGGCCTCCGCAAAACCACCTGCCGCGGCTTTTTCCAGCCACTCAAGGGCCTTGGCGGGGTCCTTTTCAACTCCGGCCCCCTTCCGGCAAAGGAGATACATGTCATATTGCGCCATCGCGTAACCCTGGTCGGCGGCCTTTTGGAACCATTCCACCGCCTTACTTTGGTTTTTCTCCACGCCCCGGCCCGAAAAGTAATAGTTTCCCAGCAAGATCTCGGCCTCGGGCAGGTCCTGATGCGCCGCTTTCATCATCCAAAGGAAAGCTTTGTCCGGGTCCTTCGCCACGCCAGTTCCCTTCTCATAAGCTAGGGCGAGCATCATTTGCCCATGGGGGTCATCCTGCTGGGCCGACCGGTCAAACCACCCGAAGGCCTTTCCCATATCCTTGCCGACACCATGGCCCGCGAGGTAGACCCATCCCATGAGGTATTGCGCGCGGGCGTTTCCGTGGTTAGCGGCCTTGCTGAGCCAGTCCAGCCACTTGTCCCCGGTGAGGTGTGTGCCCTTCCCATCTAAAACCAGGCCCCCAAGGGCCAATTCCGCTTGGGAATAACCCTGAGCCGCGGCCTTTTCGAACCATTCCCTCGCTTTATCGTTGTCTCGGGGAACCCCTTGTCCCAGGAAAAGGAATTCCCCCCATTGGTCTTGGGACTCCGCGTCGCCCATCTCCGCGGCCCTCCGGTAATATCCGGCGGCTTTTTCCAAGTTCACCGGCACCCCCCAACCCCAACGATAGATATTCCCCAACCGCTTCAAGGAAAAAAGGTTGCCCATTGCCGCCGCCTTCTCGTGCAGCCCAATGGCCTTGGGCACGTCCTTGGCCGTTCCCTGGCCCTGTTCGGTCATGAGGGCGATGTTGCTCAGGGCCACGTCGTTCCCGAGCGCGGCGGATTTTTGGTTGTACTCCATCGACTTTCCGTAGTCGCGCGGCACCCCCAACCCCAGGCCGTAGACGTATCCGATGTTCGCCAGGGCATCCGCGTTCCCTTGGTCCGCCGCCTTTTGGAACCAATCCATGGATTTTGCGTAATCCCTCTCCACCCCGAGGCCTTTCCGGTACATATCCCCCAAGGCGTTCTGCGCGGGGGCAAATCCCTGGTCGGCGG
Organism: bacterium; assembly: GCA_035524855.1. Classification (GTDB taxonomy): domain Bacteria; phylum Oederibacteriota; class Muellerivitia; order Muellerivitales; family Muellerivitaceae; genus DATKOC01. Next base: position 1,355 of record DATKOC010000102.1, on the reverse strand, counting down.
ACTTCCGGTACCAAAGAAGAGCCTTGGCGAGGTCTTGGGAGACCGCGCCACAACCGCACCGGTAAGCCCGGGCCACTTCCCTTTGGGCGGCGGGGTCGCCTTGATCGGCGGCCTTTTGATAGGACTCCAAGGCCTTTTTTGGATCCTTGGCCACGCCTTCCCCGTGATCGTACAGGTGTCCGAGGGCGACCCAGGCGGTGGCGTTCCCCTCTTCGGCCATTTTTTCCACCATGTTGAAACCCTTGGACGGGTCCTTAGGAACACCCCAACCCCGCAAGTAGGCGTAAGCCAGGTAGAGGCGGCCATAGGGATAACCCTGGTCGGCTGCTTTTTGAAACAAGGCAAAAGCCTTCGCGCCGTCCACGGTGACGCCCCCCTCGCCGTTGACGTATTGGAGGCCCAAAAATACTTGGGCAAGGGGATCCCCCTGGTCGGCGGCCTTCGAGAGCCACTCGATCCCCTTCACGGGGTCCGCGGCCACCCCGATCCCCCTTTGGTAATAGACCGCTACTTTTACCTGGGCCTTGACGTTCCCCTCCTGCGCCGACTTGAGGAAATGTTCGAAAGCCTTCGCGTCGTCCCTCTCGGCCACCAAGCCTTGTTCGTACACGGATCCCAAGATCCACTCGCTCAGGGAATTTTCTTCGTTCTCCAGGGCCTGGAGAACCTCGGAGATCTTGGAAGCTTTTCCGGAAGTGGACGTGGACTCGTGGAGGAGGGCCGAATTCTCCGGGGACCCTAGGCTGGGTTCGCCGACTTCGACCCCATTGGAATCCGGCAGAGAAGTCGAGGTGTAGCCGACCAGTGGGATGATCAAGAACAGACACGGGAGGGCGAGACCCTTAAGTGACATAACTATCCTTGGTATAAATTGACTCAATAGGATGGCCGAAGAGACGGCCTTTTCGCATTACAAGGTGTTATTTTAAAGATTTTTTCTGTTAAGAGGAAATAATGCGGAAAGTTTGGGACCCGGATGCAAAACAAAGGTTCCTGGCTTTTAGTTTGTACTTTGCCCAAATCCCCGATTTGCGAACCCTGCCACTCATATTGATCCCGTATATTCTACTCCCCTAAAAACCCAACAAGCCCTTCGCCTTGTCCACGTCACCCGCCCCTTCGTCGGCCTTGTTGACGGCGTCGCTCGCGTCCTTCACCCCATCGCCCAGAACCTTGCCAGGTCCGCGCCCTTTTTGGACGGAGTGGGCACGTTTTCGGAACAATGGCTGGTGGGGTTTCGAGGCAGTTTCATCGCTTTCAGGCACTTTATCCTTTTCCGGAGATTCTAAGGCGACGGAATTTGGCTTCGCCGGAGCCTCGCTACCGCTCGAGCTTTACATGAAAATCAGGGTCAG
>DATKOC010000101.1:0-2592 GCA_035524855.1 bacterium | reverse complement strand
CTGGGCAGGCGGTCGGGATGGATGCCTTCCAACTGGGGGTTTTCCCGGGTGGCCGAGACCATGGCCTTGCGGATTTGCTTTAGGGACTCGATGAGGGGAATTAATTCTTCGCGCTTTGGCATTCAAGTACCTTCCGATAATTTCGGACGACCCACCTTACGTGGCCGAAGTACGCTGGTATTTCCCGGGGGTTACAGGCGTGAAAATTCACGGTGGCGGAGGCCAATCTCTTTATTAAAATCCAATATTTTTGGAAAGATATGAGTTTTCTCATACAAGAAGGAGTGGCGTCGGAACTAAGTTGACCCAATTGAAAATGGCGGTTTCGTATTTAATATGCCAAGCGTGTCAATTTGTCCACTGACGTGCTTCAATAATGCTCCCTAATCCCTTCCAAGGAGGGTTCCATGAAAATTTGGTCACCTAATTTCAAGGACGGCGAGAAAATTCCCAAGGAGTTCGCCTTCGCCAAGCGGGCCGCTATCGGCCATTTTTCCCATTCTAAAAACCACAACCCCCACCTGGAATGGAGCGACTTACCCGAGGGGACCCAATCCTTGGTCCTGACGGTCTACGACGCCGACGCCCCCACACAGGCGGAGGACGCCGACCAGGAAAATAAAACGTTGTCCAAGGACCTTCCCCGGACCGACTTTTACCATTGGGTCCTTGTGGACCTGCCCCCGGAGGGCTCCCCCATCGAGGAAGCCGAGTTCTCCAACCAGGTGACACCCCACGGCAAGTCCGGCCTCAACGGTCCACGGCATACCCGCCAAGGCGTTAACGATTTCAGCCAATGGTTCAAGGGCAACAAGGAGATGGAAGGGAACTATTTCGGCTATGACGGGCCCGCTCCGCCCTGGAACGACGAGCGGGTCCACCATTACGTCTTCACCCTTTATGCCTTGAAGGAAAAGCGCTGCCCCATCCGGGGGGTTTTCGATGCCCGACGGGTTTTAAAGGCCATCGAGGGCCTCGTCCTGGATAAGGCCTCCTTCGAGGGGGTCTATTTCATCAACCCCAAGGTGAAATGGGAGCCCCCGCTGCAAATGGCCGTAAGTCCGGCCTAAACCCCGACACTTTTACCGGACCTCCGCTGGGCTGTAGCCTTTTTTCCCTAAAATTTCCGAAAGGGGCCTGTCCTTTTGGGGCGCGAGGAGCCATTTGTAGAGTTCCTGGTCGTCCTTCACCAGGAAGCGGGAAGGCTCAGGCAGGCGGTAGGGCGTAGGGTCGGCCTTGTCCGTGAAAAGGGAAAAGAGCGGGGCGGCCAGCCCATCGTTCAGGTTCAGGGGGTCCAACCCCAGGAGCATTTCCATCGTCCTCAAGAGGCCCAACTGGTCATAGAGGTCGCTGACCACCACCCCGCCCCGTTTCACGCAAGGCCCCGCCGCCAGGCAGAAACTGCGCATGGCGTCCACGTGGTCGGGGCCGTTCTGGGAGTCGTCCTCGATGACCATCACCAGGCTGTCCTTCCAGACCGGGCTCTTGGCGATGGTATCCAGGATGGCCCCCACGGCCGCGTCGTTTTGGGCCACGAGCTGGTTGGGGTTGAGGGACTTCTCATCCAGCCCCGCCGTGTGGTCGTTGGGGAGCCAGATATAGTGAAGGGGAAGCACATTCCCCCTGGCCACCTGCCGCTGGAAGTCATCCTGCCAAACGGCGACGCGTTTCAAATCCGAATAAGCCAAGTCCCACCCCAGGAAATCGAAGGAGCAGTGGTAGAGGTAACCCACCCATTGGTCCTTGAAGGCGGGGTCGGTGGTAATGGCGTCGGCCAGGGAATCGTCGCCCACGTAGAAGGCTGAGAACTTGGAGAGGAAATCCGCGTCACCCAGGAGTTTGCCGCAGTCCTCCCGGGTGAAATTGCGCCCGGCATGGGGCTTCATCAGGTCCTGAAAGGCGGTGTCGCGCACCTTGTCCTTGGAAAGCTCCATGAACCGGTCATAACACTTGCGGGCCATCGGACTGCTCTCACCGAACTTGTCGGTGAGGATCCGGTAGGGTTTGCAGAAGAAGAAATAATCCTCGCCGTAGATGCGGTAATCCACGCCCTTGGCGTCCATGGCGTCCCAGAGGTAGCTTGGGGAAAAGGTGAAGGGCACGGTGCCGAAGGGCCAAAAGTCCTCGTTCTTGCGTGGGTTCTTGGAATCCTTGGCGCCCAGGCGGCCGGAGTAGTCGTCCATGCCCAGCCATTCCAGAAAGGGGCTGGCGTAGCCGCTGGTGGTGTAGCTGTGGCCCAGCACACTGATTTCCCCATCGACATAGAAGTTGTCCACGTTGACGAAATCTTCGGCCAGCCGATGGTGGTTCGGGGTGACTTCCTGGCCGAAGATGCAAAGGCTCTTGTCGGTATTGCCGCGGGGAAGGTCGCCTAGTACCTGGTCGTAGGTGCGGTTCTCCTTCACGATGTAAAAGATATGCTTGATGGGCAAGTGGAAGCCCTGGGCGGGATCGAAGAGGGGTGAGGCCGCAGTGACTGCCTTGGTCCAATCGGCCAGGTTGGCGTCCAAATCGGAGAGGGGGATGGTGCCGAGGGTGCCATTGAGCAGGGTCAGGACATAACCGGGTTCCTCCCGCTTCTTGGTGGGTTGG
>DATKOC010000100.1:0-3232 GCA_035524855.1 bacterium | reverse complement strand
ACTCCCTCCCTGAACCCTTACGTGACGGCGGTCCTCGAAGGCATGGAGGAAGAGGCCCGGCGCAACGGCAAACTGATCACCCTCGCCACCTTCCCGACGGGCGCGCAAGAGGAGCGGGAAATCATCCGCGCCATGACCGATCCACCGGTGGTGGATGGGCTGTTGTTCTTCCTGCCGTCCCTGCAAATGGAATCCCTGATCCGGGGACTCATCCAGCGCAAGTTCCCCATGGTGGTGGCCAGCGAGCGCCGGTTCGAGAACCTGCTCCCCGCCGTCATCATCGACAACTTCAATGGCGCCAAGCAGGCCACGGAATACCTCATCAGCAAGGGCCACAAGCGCATCGGCATCATCAAAGGCCGCCCCGACATGAGCGACTCGATGGACCGCCTGGAAGGCTACAAGACGGCCCTGCGGGAAGCCGGCCTGACCTTCGAGGAAAATCTGGTGGTCCAGGGAAATTACGACATCCCCTCGGGTTCGGAAGCCGCGGAAAAGTTCCTCGAGATGGCCGACCCGCCCTCGGCGGTTTTCGCCTCCAACGACGGCATGGCCATTGGGGCCCTTCGTACCCTGCAAATCCGCAAGAAGGAAGGGGCCTTCGCCATCATGGGTTTTGACGATATCCAAACCTCCTCCTTCGTCACCCCCACCCTGACCACCGTGGGTTACGACCTTCACGAGCTGGGCCGCCAGGCGGTGCACAAGCTCATCCGCCAGATCCTGGGGGAAGAGAAGGTCCAAAGCACCCTGCAGTTGAAGACCCACCTGATTGTTCGGGAATCGGCTTAAAGTCAGTCGACTGTCGACAGTCCACGGTTAACAGTAAACAAAAAGGAGAAAACGATGAAGAAAGTCCTCTTCCTTTTAGCGGTAGCGCTTCCCATCCTGGTCCTCGGATGCGGCAAGAAATCCGGCCAGGTCCTCCGGGTAGGGGATTTCATGACCGACCCCGCCCTCATCCAGATCCTCAACGACACCCTCAAGGAGATCGAGAAGCAGAACCCGGGCCTGACCATCCAGGTCGAGACCACCCCCTATAACGACTACCAGCAGAAGATCGCCACCCAGATGTCGGCTGACAACGCCCCCGATATCCTCTACGTGGAAGTGAACAACTTCGTGGACCTCTACCTGCGCAACGTGCTGGAAGACTTGAGCCCCTACGTGGCCAAGGACCAAGTGGACCTGAAGGCCTATTACGCCGGCGTGGTTTCGCGCTTCAGCCCCGGGGGCAAGCTCTACGCCGTGCCGCAGGACACCGCCCCGACGGGGCTCCTTTACTACAACAAGAAGATCTTTAAGGAAGCCGGGGTCCCTTTTCCCACCGAGAAGCTGAGCTGGCCCGATTCCTTCCTCACCCTCTGCCAGAAGCTGGTGAAGAAGGACGCCTCGGGGAAAATCACCCGCTGGGCCTACAGCGAGGCCTATCCCATCAGCTTCGAGCAGTTCCTCTACAGCAACGGGGGCGACTGGGTGGACGACGAGTCCCACCCCACCCGCTTCACCGCCGACAGCCCCCAGGCCCTGCAGGCCGCCCGGTTCCGGTTCGACCTCATCCACAAGTACCACTTCTCCCCCAGCACCACCGAGATGCAGGCCTTCAACTACGGCAACGGGGTGGAGCAGATGTTCATGAACGGGCAGATCGCCATGATGGCGGGCGGCATCTGGCACACGCCCAAACTGCTCCAGCAGAAGGACCTGGATTTCGACGTGGTGGAATTCCCCAAGGGGCCCGGGGGCAAGCGCGGTTGGGGCTCGGGCGGGTCGGGCTACGGCATCTGCCGCACCTCGAAGAACAAGGACCTGGCCTGGAAGGTCATCCGGGCCATGACGAGCGCGGAGTCCCTCAAGCGGCTCACCGAAACCGGCATGATCCAGCCGGCCCTCATCCAATTGGCCGAGTCGGACACCTTCCTCAAGTCCCCGGGCGCGCCCAACAAGGGCATCCTGCTCAAAATGCCCCAATACGCCCATTACCAGCCCTTCCTCTCCAATTGGGGCGAGATCTATTACGGGGCCTTCAACCCCGCCATGGACCGGGTTTGGCTGGGGGAAAAGACCCCCGAGGAGGTCCTGCCGGGCCTTTGCAAGGACATCAATAAGAAGTTCTTTAATAAAAAATAAATCGCTGTCATTGCGAGGAATAACCCGCGATTCCCACACCTCGTTTAAAATTTATAGAATGTGGGAGTTATCCCATTTTCCTTTGAATGTTTTTAAAGGAGAAATGGGGCTAGCGGGGTGGGGATGACGCGGCAACCTCAGTTTTAAAAACAGGTTTTACCCGCGGTAAAACCTACAGACTTAAACCACCCATGAAATGGGATTGCTTCGCCTCAAAATTCGAGGCTCGCAATGACGACTTGGCCCGATCAACCATCTGAAAATTTCAATTCTAAGGTTTGAAATGTCCCCCCAAAAAAATTCCTCCGGCATCCAATGGTCCCTTGATCCTAATGGCGTGGCGACCCTGTCCTACCGTGGAAGGGTCGTGGCCGGGGCGCTCTTCGCGCTGGAGATGGAAGTGGCGGGGCAAACCTACCGCGAGAGCTGGCAGGGGATCGGCCGCAACCAATGCAACGGGTTCCTGACGGATGAAAAGGGGACCTTCCTTTACGCCGAGGCTTCCTTCCGTTCCTTGAACCTGCATGGCGAAAAGGTTATCGAGGAAAGGCGCACCTACCAGGCCCTGCGGCCGCTCTCCAAGACTCTCCTCACGATCCGCTATTACCTGGAACCGGTCGCCCGACACGAGGAAGGCTTTTTGGTCATCCCCGCCCTCTGGTACGGGGACAACGAAGCCTGGAACAAGAAGATTATTTACCCCAAGGGTTTGGAAAAAGGCTGGAGCTTCCGGGCCGACGGTTCCTCCTGCCCCGCGGTTGTTTGGACTACTCCTAAAAGCTCTTACGCCCTGGCCACCAACGATTCGGTGGGATTTTCGGTTAAGCACCCCGGTTTGGACGACGTGTTGGGCATCGGTTTCGCGCCCCAAACGGACCTCCCGCAGGCCGTCCTGACCTTCCCCGCGCAGGAAACTCCCCAGAGCTACCAGCGCGCCCGGAAGCTGGGGAAACCCCTGACGCCCCGCATGGATTGGGCGAAGGGACAGAAGCTCACGATCACCCTCTATCACTCGGCCTCCGAAAGCGACCGGGCCTACCACACCCGGGTCTGGCGGGCCCACGCCGAGCGGACGCCGAAGGGCCTGCGTTACCCCGACTCG
>DATKOC010000099.1:0-12038 GCA_035524855.1 bacterium | reverse complement strand
GGATCAAGGAACGCCCAAGACCGGCCAACTTTCCCCCAACCTCAAAGCCTTGGGCCGCAATGGCCAAAGGCCCGCGGGGGCCGTGACCCTGAACGGCTTGGGTAAAGCGCCGCCGGGTCCTCCCAACTCACCCGCTAGGTCCTCGGTCAACCCCGGGCCGCCGGGTCTTTCCAAACAACCGTCGGGTCCTCCTGGATCCAAGGTCCTTGGGAATGAACCGCCCGGCCCTCCCCAAAATTTCACCGGGGGCGTGAAGCCCCGGTAAGTGTCCGTGTGAAACTTTTTTAAGATTCCTACGTGAAATCGCTTGGAGGGTGACCCTCCTCCTGGGTGGGAGAGGGTCACCCTGCCCTCTCCCGCAAGGGGCGAGGGTTTTGTTGTTTGAATGACGCCTAGAGTTTCGCCGCCCGGTGGCGCAGGGTGGCCGCCAGGTCCCTTCCCCAATAGTCCTCCAAATCGTCCGCCGCGCGGCGCAGAATTTTCTTGAGCGCCGCCGGTTTTTCCGGCTCCACGTAAAGGGTGGGGTCGGGCTGGAATTTCCGGATCTCCAGCATGTTGGCCGTGTAGCACTCCCCGTCGTAAAGGTGCAGGGGCGCCGAAAACTCGATGAGCCCGTTGTCGTCGGTGTCCAAGCCCGCCCCCGCGCAAAAGGCTGAAAGCTCGCCCGGCCCCATCCTCAGCATCGAAACCAGGTCGCCCGCCTCCGACACGTTCACCCGCCCCAGGGCCGCCCTTAGGGCGGGTTCCTGGATGGCCCTTTCCATGGCCGGAATACGCGGCCGCAAGGGGGTTTCGGAGCCCAACAGCAGGATATCCGGCACGGGTTTCAAGTCGCCCGGCGCCGGCGGAATGCCGAACAGGTAGGCCTGGGGAAAAACGGAGGTGAAAGTGCGGCAGATGGCCTTCACGTCCTCCGGCTTCATGCCGTAGATCTGCACCCACTGGGCATAGACCCCGCCGGGGGCGAGGGCCCTTTTCCCGATGCCGAAGAACTCCCGCGAGAACAAATTGGAGACGCCCGAGAGCCAGGGGTTGCTGGGCTCGGAGATCAACACGTCGTAGGCGCCGGGTTGGAGGCGCAGGTAGTGCCGGGCGTCGTCGGCGATGAAATGGAACCGGGGATCGGAAAGGATCCCGAAGTTGAAGTCCTTGAAGAGGGCCGCGGCCTGCGGCATAAAGGGCTCCAGGTCCACCACGTCCAGGCGGCCGGGATGGTGGGGCAGGACGCTTCCGGCGGTGATGCCGCTGGCCAGCCCGATGACCGCCACCCGTCCCAGGGGCGCCCCGGAACCGGAGCATTGGCGCCAAAGCATGGGGATGTGGGCCACCAGCTGTTCGGTGGGCAGGTCCCCCACGGAGGAGGCCTCCACCTTGCCGTTGTTGGAGAGGACTAGGGTGTTGAAGGCCGGGGCCTTTTCCACCGTGACGGTGTTGACCAGTCCCTCCCGGTAGTAAAGGAGATCGGTTTCGGCCAGCCGTTGGGAGAAATCGGGAATGAGGTCGCTGGCCGAGATGAGCTGGAAAAAAGGCCCCACCGCCAGGTTGTGGCGGTTCCAGGTGGGGAGCAGGGACCACAGCAGGGGCATGGCGGCCAAGGCGGTGAGGCCCCAACCGAGGGAAGCCGGGGAAGCGAGCCGCCAGCGGGGGCGGCGGGACGATAGCAGGAGGGCTCCCGCCAGCAGGTTCAGGCAGATTCCGGCCTCGAGGGTCCTTTGAACCCCGACTCCCGGCACCAACAGCAGGGCCGCCAGGAGTGACCCGGTGATGGCGCCGAGGGTGTTATAGCCGTAGATTCCCCCCACTTCCCATCCCGGCGCCCGGGACAGGCGCGGATAGGCCTTCAGGGCCAGGGGAAAGACCGACCCGCAGAGGAAGGCGGTGGGGAAAAGCACGGCGAAGGCCAGGAAAAGTTGGATGGCTTTCTGCCACTGGTTCAAATCCAGCCCGTGGTTTATCAAGGCGTCCGCCAAAACCATGAAGGCCATCCAAAGGCGGTCGAACGAGTACATCGTCAACAGGACCACCAGCCCCAAGGCGAACTGGACCACCGCCAGTTTTTTGGCCGCCGCCGGACCGGAGTCCCTCGAACGGGAGAAAACGAAGGCCCCGGCGGCGATGCCGGAAAGGAAGGAGGACAGCATGGCGCTGAAGGCGTAAACCGAACCGCCCAGGACCATGCAAAGGACGCGGTTGTATCCCACCTCGTCCATCATGGCCGCGCAGCCGGAAAGGGCGGCCACGGCCAGGGCCGCCGAGACCGCGGGGGATGGGGACGGGGCGCCGGAGGCCCGAAGGGGCCGCCCTGGGGCGGAGGGGGAAAGCCGGGCGCCCAGCCCCCATGACGCCAAGCCCAAAAGCCCGTTGAGCGAGGCCGCCAGGGCCGCCGTTTTCCACTGGCCGAGGGCGGGCAGCAGCCAGTAGCCCGCCGCCAAGGCCCCGGCCACCGCGCCGGTGGTGTTCACGGCGTAGAGGCGCCCGATGAAGGAGCTTTCCCCTTTTTCCAGGCCGGCCGCCAGGTTGGAGAGGAAGGGAAGCGTGGCGCCCATGAGGGTCGTCGGCACCATGAGGATCAGCATGGAACCGGCGAAGCGGGGCAGGATGAAAAGGGACGGGGGAAAGGGCCAGCGGGTCTCCAGGAACTGGAAGGCCAGGTCCACGCCGTGGAAGGAGGAGGCCAGGATGAGGGCGTAAAGGCCGATGCCCAACTCCAGCCAGCCGTAGGCGGCCAGGGGGCGGCGCAGGAAAGCCGAGGCGCGCGCGCCCAGGCGGCTGCCCAGGAAGAGGCCGCCCATGAAGGCGGCGAGGACCGCCCCGGCGGAGGTGGTGGTGGCCCCCAGGATGAGCTCGAACTGCCGGGTCCAAAGCACCTCATAGACCAGGCTGGTGGCGCCCGAGAAGAAGAAAAGGATAATGGCGGCCGCGCGGGGCCCCCCAAGGGTGTTTTTCACGGGAGGCATTATACGGCGGCTTCCTGGGATATGATAAGAAAGCCATTTACAAAAAAACGGAGATCCCATTGACCGCCCCAAAATTCATTCTCGGAATCGACATCGGCGGAACCAAGTGCGCGGTCGTGTTGGGGAACGACCGGATGAAAGTTTACGACCGGATCGCCTTTGCCACCCACGCCGGGTTGGGTTTGAGACCGGCCCTGAAGAACCTGATGGGCGCCCTGGATGAAATACTCATTCGGAACGGCCTTAAATCCAGCTCCGTTCGGCGGGTGGGCATCAGTTGCGGCGGGCCGTTGGACAGCCGAAAGGGCCTCATCCTTTCCCCGCCGAATCTTCCCGGCTGGAACCGGGTGCCGATCGTCCGCCTGGTGCGGCAAAAGCTGGGATGCCCCACGCGGCTGGAGAACGACGCCAACGCCTGCGCGGCCGCCGAATGGAAATACGGCGCGGGGAAAGGCCGCCGGAACCTCGTCTTCCTGACCTTCGGGACGGGGCTGGGCGCGGGGCTCATTTTGGACGGAAAACTTTACCGGGGAACCAACGACATGGCGGGGGAAGCCGGGCACATCCGCTTGGCGGAGGACGGACCCCCAGGCTACGGCAAAAAAGGATCCTTCGAGGGTTTCTGCAGTGGGGGAGGGCTCGCCCGTTGGGCCGCCGCCCAAGGACTCACGGGGTTGAGCGCCAAGGAACTCTTCGAACTTGGGCGCGGGGGCAACCGGAAAGCCCGGGAACTTCTCCGGGAGAGCGCCCGGTACTTGGGGAAGGGGCTCGCGATCCTGATCGATCTTTTGAACCCCGAGATCATCATCCTGGGCGGTATCTACGCCCGGAATGAGAGGTTGTTGCGGCCGGAAGCCCTGAAAGTCATCCGGAAGGAGGCCTTGGCCCGTTCCCAGTCCGTTTGCCGGATCGTCCCCTCGGGTTTGGGCGAGCGGATCGGCGACGTGGCGGCTTTATCGGTGGCGGTGATGGAGGAATAAGCGGCCGACTTCATTTAATCCTCAGGTCGTCATTGCGGGGAGCGCGGGCGCGCATGACGCGGCCATCTTAGAGACGGTAACAAAACCCTTTTAACCACCGAGACACAGAGGCACCGCTTTTAAATGGTTGCTGGTTTTTCAGTGTTTTTTGATTCTTAGCCGTGTCTCCGTGCCTCTGTGGTGGAATTTTGTCACAAGTTCTAAATAAGCCTTTTCCAAAGGACGTTGTTTTGGAACGGAGGTTGCTTCGGGCAGGACCGGTCCCCTATTCGGGGACCAAGCCCCCGCAATGACGGCAAAAAGAATTGGATATGAGGAGCCTCATAGTCCGGGACGCGGAAGGTTGATTATGGTAAGGACTTTCCAGGAGACTTCTTGACCCAAACCTCGATTCCCCCATTTCCCATGGCCGAGGCGAAACGGATCGTCCACGACCTGTTTGAGCCGGATCCGCTCATTTATTGGGCGGATTTTTTGTTCCATGACATCCTCGGGTGGACCGCCTTCGTCCTGGCGGTGAGGGCGCCTCTTTATTCCATTTACCAAGTCCTCACCTTAACGGTTTCGGCGCTCTGCCTTTACCGGGCGGTCCTGTTCGTGCATGAGTTGTCCCACCTCAAGAAAGGAACCTTCCAGGTTTTCCACTTCGTCTGGAACCTCATTTGCGGGATTCCGCTCACCCTGCCCTCTTTCATGTACATCCGGGTCCACACCGACCATCACAAGCAAAAGATCTACGGGACCCGTCATGACCCGGAGTATTTCCCCTTCGCCCTGGCCAAGCCATACCGAATTCTGATGTTCCCCTTGAGCATGCTGATCGCCCCCGTTTTTTTCCTCCTCAGGTTCCTGGTGGCGGCCCCGGTTTCCTTTCTCATTCCCCCGCTGCGAAAACCCCTTTGGATCTACGGGACCTCCCTGGCGGTGGGAGGGGATTACCGCCGCCCCTTGCCGGACCCGCGGGAAAAATGGTTGGGCTTCGTCCAGGAGTCCGCCACGATGGTTTGGCTTGGGACGTGTTTTTTCCTAATGGCCCGGGGGTTCCTGCCTTGGAAGGTCTTGGGGGTCTGGTACTTCATGGCGGTGTTCATCCTTGTGGCCAACGCCCTGCGGAGCCTGGTGGCCCACTGCGACCGCAACCCGCCGGACCACGTGATGACCTTCGAGGAGCAATTCTTGGATTCCACCGATATCCCGGGGAATCCACTCTTGACTCCGCTTTGGGCCCCGGTGGGCTTGAGGTATCACGCGACCCATCACGTTTTCCCGGGAATGCCTTACCACAGTTTGGGCAAGGCCCACCGGCGCTTGATGATGGAATTGCCCGCGGACAGCTTATATCCCCGCGCCTTGAGGAAAAACATGTGGAGTGTTTTACGGCAATTGTGGAAAGAGTCGAGCGAGAACAGCCGTAGCGGACAGGGAATATTTAAGGTGTAACTACCGGGTGAAACCCTTGCTAGCCTCGTCGAGCTCCGCCACCTCGGCGGGGTTGAGGCGCCAGCCCATGGCCCCGGCGTTTTCCTTGGCCTGCGCGGCGGACTTGGCGCCGGGGATGGGAAGGGCGCCTTTGCATAAAATCCAATTCAAGGCCACTTGGTTCACGGTTTTTCCGCCGTGGGCGGCGCCCAGTTCCCGCAATTTTTCAACCAGTTTTTGGATGCGCCCCAATTGGCCGAAGTAAAAAAGCCGCCGGGGTCCGGTTGGCGGGTTCTGGGGAGTGTAACGGCCGGAGAGCATACCCATGCCCAAAGGGCTATAAGCGATAAACCGGATATTGTATTTTTGGCATTCCGCGAGTAACCCATTGAACTCATTTTTGCGGCGTACGAGGCTGTATTGCATTTGATTGGAAGCCAGGGGAACGCCCTGGGAGGCCAGGACCTCCTGGGCGCGGAGCATCTGGTCCCGGGTGAAATTTGAAACGCCTATTTCCCCGGCCAAGCCCTCCTTGACGGCTTGGGCCATAGGTTCCATCCAAGCCTTGATGGAACGCGGGGGGCTGGGCCAGTGCATCTGGTAGAGGTCAACGCTGGGCAGCCCCAAGCGGGAAAGGCTTGCCTTGAGGGCTTTCAACAACCGTGAGGTGGTGATCCGCCAGGGCATCGGCGCGAATTTGGTGGCGACGTAGGTTTTTATGGGGGAAGGTTCCTTGAGGAACTCCCCGAGGAAGCTTTCGGATTGTCCATCCCCGTAAACTTCCGCCGTGTCGATCAAACGGATTCCGGCGGAACGGGCCGCATGGAAAGCATCCCTCAAATCCCGGATGTTGTAGCCCTTCCCGAAGCCCCACACGGGCCCCTTGCCCCAGGCCCAGGTGCCGAGTCCCATTTCCAACTGGCTTAAGAAGCTCATACGCTGTTCCTTTTCCGAATTTTGCCTTGGGGCGGCGATATCTTAACAGAACCCCTTTCGTGTCAAGCTGCGCCTTGTCATAAATTCACAAACGAGATGCGTCCGGTAAACGAAGTCTTTGATTGATCCCTTGGCCTGGAAGGCCCCGGATTCTGTTGAAGTGGATTTCGCCCCAAGCGAGGCTTTCCTTTTCTCCCGTCTTCTTTGCCTTGTCGAAGAGTTATTTGCCTTAAATCCATCAAAAGTTTGGGCTGAATGTCTAAAAGGCCCGTAAATGGGGGCATTCTGTTGCGATATAAAAATTGCGATGTTATAGTACGAAAGAGATTTTATTAAGCTTTCATGAGGTTTTATGGCCGCGCCCCCTCCCTCTGGTGACAAGAAAAATATCGTTAAAATGGCCTATATTTATTTTCAAGAAGGCCGTTGGGATAAGGCGATCGAGGAATACAAGAAACTTCTCGCCTTAGACCCCGAAGATATCAACACCCATAACATGTTGGGTGACGTTTACGTTAAAAAAGGTTCCCCCCGCGAGGCCTACGAGGAATACATCAAGGTTTCGGCTGATTTTTCCTCCCGTGGACAATCCGATAAAGCCGCCATCGTCAACAAGAAGATCGCCGCCCTGGATTCCGCCACCCTTCCCGCGGAAGCCCAAAAAAAGCAAAGCCTCATCAAACAAGGGCTCAAGGCGGAGCTCGCCATGGAATCGGGCAACGTGGATGAGGCCATCGCCGCCTTGAGCGAGGTCGCGAAGCTCGACAGCGAAAACCTGGCCGCTTACGCCAAACTGGGGGAGCTTTTCGAAAAGAAGGGCGAGACCGCGCAAGCCGTCCAGCAGTACCAGATGTTGGGCGAGGTCTTCCTCAAGAACCGGCTTTTGAAGAAAGCCCAGGAAATGTTCCAGCGCGTGGTGGCCCTGGACGCCAACAACGTGGATGCGCGGGGCAATTTGGCGCAAATCTTCCTCAAACAGGGTTCGGAGAGCGACGCCAAGAAGGAATTCCTCGTCATTTCCGAGTTGGCCCTCAACCAAGGCGACATCGACAAGGCCAATATCTTCGCCACCAAGGCCGTGGAGCTTAAGAGCATCGAGGCCCATTACATCCTGGGAATGGTGCTGTACAAGAAACAAAAACTCTCCGAGGCTAAGGCGGAATTCGAAAGCCTTTTACGCTTCAAGGTCAACCACGTCGGCGCCCTCACCTACTTGGGGAAGGTCTACCTGGAGTTGAACCAGCCGGATAAGGCCTCGGAAAACATCCAAAAAGCCCTCAAAATTGAAAAGGATAACCTGGCCGCCTTGGAGACTTGGGCGATTCTTTGCGTCAAGAAGGGAAGCAAGGAGGAGGCCGCCACCGTCCTCCACAACCTCATCGATAAGTCCGTGGCCAAGAAAGATTGGGGACAGGCCGCTGAATATGCCCGCGAGTTGCTTTCGGTGGACGACAACTCCATTCCCGCCAACAATAAACTGGCCGAGATCCTCGTCCAAACGGGCGACAAAAACGCGGCAGCCGACAAATATTTCAAGATCGCCCTCATTCACGAGAAGCAAAATAAGAAAGAACCCATGATGGAGTTCGTCCGCAAGACGCTTGAGCTCAACCCGGGGCATACGGAAGCCCAGAAACGAATGATGGGCGAGGTGACCGCGGGCGCGGTTGCCGCAGCCCCGCCCACGCCGGTTCCCGCCCCGCCTCCTTCCCCGGTTCCCCCGAAGACCCCGGCGGCCGGTGTTCTTGATTTGGAACAGGAGATCACGAAGCCTCCTTTCCCCACGGTGAAACAACCCGAGCCGGTGCCCGTGGAAAAGACGAAACCGCAGGCCCCCACCGTCGATCCGCAGGAAGAGCTTCACGCCCAAGTGGCCATCGCGGATGATTACGTCAAGCAAGGTTTGGTGCAAGAAGCCATCGAAATCTACCAGCAGCTCATGGAAAGTTACCCTAACGACGGTGAATTAAAGGCAAAACTCAACCAGGCCTATACCGCCTACGTGAAAACCGGGGACGAGGTTATCGGCGCCCTGGAAGCCGAGAAAAAAGCGAAGCAAGAGGAAGACCAGCGGATCCGCCAGGAGATGGAGAAAAGGGCGGAAGAGGAAGCCAGGCGCCAAAGGGCCGAACTTGAGCAAAAAGCCCGCCAGGAGGCGGAGGTTAAAGCCCGCGCCGAATTGGAAAAGAAGGCCCGGCAAGAGGCTGAGAAAAAAGCGAAGGAAGAAGCCGAGCGCTTGGTTAAAGAAGAAATGATGAAGAAGGCCCGTGAAGAAGCGGAGCGCAAGGTCCGCGACGAGATGGAAAAGAAGGCCCGGGACGAGTCGGACCGCCTCCTTCGTGAGGACATGATGCGCAGGGCCAAGGAAGAGGCTGAACGAAAAGTCCGTGACGAGATGGAGAAGAAAGCCAAGGATGAATTGGAAGCCAGGATCAAAGAAGAGGCCTTGCGCCAGGCGCGCGAGGAAGCTGAAAAGAGGGCCCGTGAGGAAAGGGAAAAATCCTCCAAAGTCGCCGCCCAGGTCAACGAGATCAAGACTTCCCGTTCGGATCTCCCTTCCAAGGGAGATAGCCTGATGGAAGAAGGACGTGACGAATTCATGACCATCGCGGTGGCCGATATCTACACGCGCCAAGGCCTTTATGAGGAGGCCTCCAAGATTTATCGACGCATCGTCAACATGGAGCCCAACAACCTCGAGGCCAAGAAGAAGCTGGGCGATTTGGAAAATTTGATCAAATCGAAAGGCAACAAGCCGGCTTCCGCCGACGCCGCTCCTCCCCCCAAATCCGCCGAAATTCCTCCCTCCGCGCCGCCCCATCCCCATGAGCCTGAAAAAGATTCGGGTGGCAAAAAAAAGTCAAATAAGGTAGGCTACGTCTGATTTTAACAGGATGAGGGGCCTCCCCTGAGCGCCCCATTCATTCCATCGCTTCGCTGAGGTTATTCCCAAGGTTTTCTGCCAGCCATTCGGCGCCTGATACCGGATCGGCTCATTCCCGGCCGGGAACGCCCCTTGGGCCGCGCCAGCACCCTGTTAGAGGACACTGCCCCATGAGTTATGAAAGTTTCTACGGCTTAAAAGAACAAGCCTTTTCCAACGCGCCCGATAGCCGCTTTTATTACGAGAGCAGCCAACACGCCGAAGCCATGGTCCGCATGCTTCATGCCGTGGATACCATGAAGGGCCTGACGGTCGTGGTGGGCGACATCGGAGCGGGCAAGACCCTCCTGGCCCGGAAGGCCCTCGAAAAACTCGAGCAAGACCCCCAGTATGAAGCCACCCTGTTGGTCATTGTCCACAGCGAGATTTCCGCCGAGTGGATGCTCAAGAAAATCGCGCACCAATTGGGCGTGGATGCCCCTAGCGACACCAAGGGCCAGATCATCTCCCAGCTCTATGAACGGCTGATGAAGATTTACGAGGAGGGCCGCAAGGCTGTCGTGTTGATCGATGAAGCCAACATGCTCCAGAAGAAGGAAATCTTCGAGGAGTTCCGGGGCCTCCTCAACCTGGAAGTGCCGGGCCGGAAGCTGATTTCCATCGTGCTGTTGGGCTTGCCCGAGCTGGAAACCTACTTGGGCCTCGATCCCCCCTTGTTGCAAAGGGTGGCCATGAAATTTTTCATCAAGTCCCTCACCCGCGATACTAGCGAACAGTACATCAAGCACCGCTTGAGCGTGGCCGGCTGCGACAGGAATGTCTTTACCGCGAGCGCCTACCAGCGGATTTTCGATTACACCAAGGGCATTCCCCGTCTCATCAATACCACTTGCGATAACGCGATGCTGGAGGGCTACCTCCTGAAAAGGGAAGAAATCGACTCGGATATCATCGAACAGGTCGTTAAGGACCTGGGCCTTAAAAAGGATTAAAACCCCCGAATTCAGCCTTCTTGCCGAATTGACTGCCCCCGTCCTGAAAAGTATAATTCGCACGGTTTAGGCGTCTGCATCTTCGCCAGCCATGCGGGAGTAACTCAGTGGTAGAGTGCAACCTTGCCAAGGTTGAAGTCGCGGGTTCGAACCCCGTCTCCCGCTCCATGTGTGCCAGGGGCCAAGCCCCGTGGAAGTGTTGAAGGGCGAGAGTTGGGCGGTCGGGCAGTTGATTACTATCGCCGTAATCCACTGGTCAACGGCCCTGACCTCGCCTTTTTTGTTCAAGCGTTTCGGGGCGGCATACCCAAGTGGTTAAGGGAGCGGTCTGCAAAACCGCGATTCGGCGGTTCAAATCCGCCTGCCGCCTCCAATTTTATTTCAATCGACCGCTGATCCGTGGCGGTTTAGGCCGTTCATTCGCCAGTGCTTCCAAGACGCTTCCAACCCTAAATTTCTTCCAAGGTTTCCAATGAATTCCCCTACTTGGACCCCACAAGACCTAAAACAAATGAAGGTGATGGGCCTCAGTCCGTCCCAAGCCGGCTCCCAATTGGACCTGTTCCTCCATCCCCCCCCCGCGGCCAGGTTGGACCGTCCCGCCACGGTGGGAGACGGGGTCGTCCGCCTTAAACCCGCCCAGCGCAAAGCCGCCTTGGCGAAATACCGATTGGCTTGCCGAAGGGGCCGTTTCCTCAAGTTCGTTCCCGCCTCCGGGGCCGCCAGCCGGATGTTCCAATTGCTGATGAGGTTCCTCCAGGCGGGGCCATCCACAACGGGACCGGAAGCGGACGTCCTGGATGATCCCAAGGAAAAAAAACAATTCCTCGAGTTCATGAATTCGCTCGCCAGGACACCTTTTTTTTCGGAGTTGAAAAATGAACTTTCGGAAGCCGGGGAGGACCTGGAGCTCTTGCTTTCGGAAGGGCGCTACCATCGAATACTGCGGCGTCTCTTGTTGCCCGGGGGGATGGACTACGCCCGGAAACCCAAGGGGCTCGTTCCCTTTCACCGTTATTCCTCTGAAAACCGGACTCCTTTGGAGGAACATTTGGTGGAGGCCCTCCGGTATGTCAAGGATGGGTCGGGAGTCTGCCGGGTTCATTTTACGGTCTCTCCTGAACACGAGGCCGAGTGCCGGCGCCGGATCCGGGAAGACGCGAAGAGGTATGGGAAGAAGTTCGGGGTGAAATTCGCCCCAGGCCTCTCCATCCAATCCCCTGGATCGAACACCCTCGCGGTCGATAAGGCGAACCGTCCTTTCCGCGACGACCAAGGGAGGATTGTGTTCCGGCCCGGCGGGCATGGCGCCCTGTTGGGTAACCTGAACCGGCTTAAGGGAGACCTGGTTTACATCAAGAACATCGACAATGTCGTGGCGGAGGGCAGGTTGGCCGTAACCGTCGAATGGAAAAAAATATTGGGGGGACTCCTGGCCTCGACCCAGGAAAAAATCTTCAAGGCCCTGGGGAAGCTTCAATCCGGCTCCGTCGCCGAGAAGGAACTAGGGAAAATTGAGCGCTTCCTGGAGGATGATTTGGGAATCCACCCAGGAGCCGCCTTTCATGCCTTGCCACACCCCCGGAAGATCAAGGAGCTCCGAAAGCTCCTAGACCGGCCCCTCCGGGTTTGCGGGGTTGTCCCGGCCACGGGCGAGCCCGGGGGAGGGCCCTTTTGGGTGAGGGATGCCGAAGGCCGTCCGTCCTTGCAAATCGTCGAAAGCGCCCAAGTGGACCTCTCCCAACCGGACCAAAAGAAAATTTTCGAGGCGTCCACGCATTTTAACCCGGTGGACCTGGTTTGTGGTGTGAGGGATTGGAAAGGAAAATCTTTCGACCTCAAAAAGTTTGTGGATCCCCAAGCGGTTTTC
>DATKOC010000098.1:0-3292 GCA_035524855.1 bacterium | reverse complement strand
CACAAAAAGTCTAGTGCGTCGAACAACTTAAAACATCGGTAAACAAATGCAATTTACGAAAATCGTCAATAGATATTCTGTCTAGTGGGCTTCCTGCTGCACAAAACTATTAAAGATGAAACCCTTTTTGTCTACTTTACCTCCCCGTTGTGGACAAAATGGCTCTACGATTTTAGGTCCTTATCAATCAATCCACTAACTTAACTTTTTATTGCGGTTATTTGGGACCATTGCGATCACACCCGTCAAACTGATAAGCGCGGGTAAAAGGCCCCAGAGCCCTATGTAGAGACTGCCAATCAGGAAAGTGCTGGGAATGGGAGCTAGGATTTGGGTAACCGCCTGTAGGGACTGGCTTAAACCGATAGCCTTACCCCTTTCATGGGGCCCTACTCGCTCCGTGATCTGACTCATCAGCACCGGTCTCAAGACCCCGCCGCCGAAAGTCGAAAAGAGACCGGTCAGGGCAAACCAGTATGGATTCGTGATCAGGGAAAGGGACCCGTAGCCGATGACGCTGGCCAGGAATCCCATGAATTGGACTTTTCGTTCGCCGAAATGGTTTACCAGCTTGCCCACTAGGAAAGCCTGCAAGGGGATCTGTAGGAGTCCAAAGTAAGTGAAAAGGTATCCGATCTGTTTCGGGTCCAGGGGAACCCCATGGAGGGTGAAGCGATGCTCCGCGAATAAGGCGAAACCGGAGGTAAAGGCCGCGAAAGCGAAATAAAAAAGCACCGACTCCACGAACAAAACTTTTACCCCAGGCCGTTTCAATAAACCCCAAAAGCCGCCGGTTCCATCGACTGCGGGGATTTGCCCATCGGATTGGGTCTTATGGGCCCGTGACGTTTCCTTGGGCAGGAGAAAAGTCGATGCGAGGATGCTCAGGAATGAAAGGGCCGCCGCCGCGAAGATCGGGACCCGATCGCCAAAGCGGAAAAGGAAAGCTGTCAGCGCTGGACCGATGAAGAACCCGATCCCAAAAGCAATACCGATCCGGCCCAGGGCTTTGGCCCGGTCCTTGGGTTCGGTAACGTCGGTGATATAGGCTTGAGCCGTAGAGATGTTCCCAGCGGTCGCGCCATCGATGATTCGGGAAAAGAACACCCAGCCCAGGGATTGGGCAAAACCAAGGACAAGGAAACCGAGAAAGGTCCCGATTTGGCTGACGATGAGGACCGGTTTTCTTCCGAAACGGTCGCTCAAATGACCCAGCCAAGGCGAGGAAACAAGCTGGCAAAGGGCATAGACGGAGATCAAAAGACCCACCACCTGCGGACTGGCGCCAAAATGCTCGGAATAATAGGGCAAGAGTGGGAGCATGATCGTCATGCCCAGGACGTCGATCAACACGACGACGAAGATGGCGATCAATCTGAGGTCTTGGATCTTTTTCATGGTCGAACCTTTCAATCAAATGATGGTTTCGGGGGAGTGCCCGCTAAGGGCTTTACTCCTAGCGGGGTTCCGGTCCACCCTTAGAAACTGACGTCCATCCGCGCCCCCGCCTGGCCCTGCAGGCCAGGAAAGTAGAAGGCACCACTCTGGCTTCCCCAGGGGGCCGAAACATAAACGCGTCCGCTGATACGTTCCGTGAATTGGCACACCGTATCCAACCGGGAAAAGCCGCTTTGGCCGTTAAAGTCGTAGATATTGGTTTCAATGAAAGTCAGGTCGGCCAGGCTTCCGGGTCCGGCCCAATTGATGGATAACACCCCGAATTGATTGAGGGTCGTAGGGGTGAAACCGCTGTTAGCTCCGGCCACTGGGAATTGGGAATATTCCCCGTCGATCGTCAGTTCCTCGGATTGCCGGTCGGTCAGCAACCTTGTTTGCCACTCGACTCCCGTGCTGAAGGACCCTTTCCAGTCGCTGGACGTATCCTGGCCCGCCGCCCCCTCGAAATAAACGTCCAGGTCCCCAACACCTTGGGAAATATCGAAACCTCCCCGGCCTGGTTGGCCTTTGGGGAAAAAGCCGGAAACGGAGATTTCACCGCTTTCTAGGAAATTACTAACGCCGTTATAACCAATCTCTTCCCGGAAATAGCCCCCCGAAGGATTTCCATTGGAGGGATTCCCGGGTAAGCCAACAGCGTAAAGGTTGGTGGTTCCCACAGGAAGTTGGGCCCTGACCATGTCCACGCCCGTTCTTTCATCCGAGGGCAAGAAAAAGTTGTAGGGCTGGGAATTAAGGAAGTCGGTGGGGTTGAAGAATTTGGCCGTACCGTATTTCACCTTTTGTCTTCCGATGGTCAAGAAAAGGCCATGGTCGATGTTGGTTGAAATCCGCAATTCCTGGAGCTGGAGGGAGAGATAATCGCTACCCCCATTACCCTCTCCGTAGGGATTGGTATAGCCCCCTGTTCCAGGGGCTCCGGTGGAATCCCCTGTTGGATCGAAGAAGGAACGAATACGGACGAAGACCCGGCTGTCATTCTCCAGTTTGGAGTCCAAATAAAGGAAGAGGATATTAGGATTGCTGGCTGTATTCTGATCCAGCGGAACCCCTTTTTGTAAAGTGTAGTCCACTTCACTGGAAAGGGTGCCGCCGATTTGTGTGTTTTCCCAAATGTTGGTTCCCTTGGAGAAGGCGGGGGAAGCGGTGTCCTCATTGCTCGGCCGTGAAGCCGTCGGAGTTAAAACCATTTGATCGTCCCCGAATAAGTCTCTTTCCTTGGGCCGTTCTTGCCCGAACAGGGAAGTCGAAACCATCATCAAGCAAAAAATTGTTGCCAGACTTAATTCGCGCTTCATTTCAGCCTCCTTTTTGTATTACGATTTGTCCGGAGGCCGTCAACTGGGATAAGGATTCCGGTTGGCGGCAATCCGCTCATTGGTGTTTTATCGACTCTTCGTTTCCACCCACGCCTTGGTAAAAATGTTTTCTGGCAACGCGGAAAGATCCACCGACTGAACCAAGACAAGCGTGGAATTGGACTTATCGATTTCGTCATAAATCCTGATTTCTTTGGAATACCAAACGTCCCCCTTCTTGGTGGTGCTATAAAGCTTTTCCCATTTGGGGACATAGACGGTGCGCATGAGCTTGCCGGATAGCGCGAAGTCCTGCCGCTTAAGGTAATTACCCGTGTCCTTGTCCACCCAGAACTCAACCAAGGGATAAGCCACGTCCACTCCCGGCTTGACGTTCAGCTTCAAATGCCAAACCTTGTACTTGCCCAAGGTTTCCTCGCCCAGGAAGGCCGGGTCGTACTCATGTTTCAGGTCCGAATGGTCGAAATCCTCCCGGCGGGAATCCGTTCCGTTGATGCGTTCCCGGTCCGTGCGGC
>DATKOC010000097.1:0-4093 GCA_035524855.1 bacterium | reverse complement strand
GAATGCTGATCCTTGTGGTGGAGTTGTTCCAGTCGAAGGACTCCAAACGTGTTGCCTTGAACTGGATGGCTTTCGTGGGGACTGCGGGGGCCTTGGTGACCCTCTATTGCCCAATGTGTTGTTCGGCAGATGTTTCTTCGGCGCCCCAGGCCTTTAACGGCTTCCTCAAGACCGATGCGCTGGCGGTGTTCTTCAAGATGATCGTCCTCCTGGCGACCTTGTTGACCCTCTTGATGACCTTCCGTTATTTTCAGACCCACAAGACCTATTACCCCGCGGAGTTTCTTGCCATCCTCCTTTTCTCGGCCGCGGGGGCGACGGCCCTGGCCTCGGCTCAGGAAATCATCACCCTTTATATCTCACTGGAAACCCTCACTATCAGCAGTTACCTCCTGGCCTCCTACATGAAGCGGGACAAGGGAAGCAATGAAGCCGGGATGAAATACCTCCTTCTGGGGGCCTTCTCCTCGGCCATCCTTTTGTTCGGTTTTTCCTATCTCTACGGTTTAACCGGAACCACTGTCATTGCCGATGTGGCCAAGAGCCTGGCGACCCAGCCCTCCAGCCCCTTGTCGGTCTTTGCTTTGATTCTCATCGTAGGCGGGCTAGCCTTTAAAATCTCCCTTGCCCCATTCCATCTCTGGACACCGGATGTTTACGAGGGGGCTCCCACGCCGGTGACGGCTTTTCTCTCAGTGGCCTCCAAGACGGCGGGTTTCGCCGCTTTTGTCCGCCTTTTTTGGGTGGGACTCAACGTGCCCGCCCTTCAGCCGGTTTGGGTGGGGCTCTTCGCGGTCCTGGCGGCGATGAGCATCATCCTCGGCAATCTGGAGGCCATTCCGCAAAAGAACATCAAGCGTTTGATGGGTTACTCCTCCATAGCCCAGGCGGGCTATATTTCCACCGGCTTCCTGGCTATTGGCCCCATGGGCCTGACAGCCTTGCTGTTCTACCTTTTTGTGTATCTCTTCGCTAATTTGGGCGCCTTTCTCGCCATCGTGATCGTTTCCAATAAAACGGGCAGTGAGCAGATTGAGGATTACGCGGGCATGTGGAAAAGGTCCCCCTTGATCGGAGTGGTGCTCTTGGTATGCCTGCTCTCCCTGGCGGGTGTCCCCCCCTTCGCCGGCTTCTCAGGGAAGTGGTATCTTTTTGGGGCCGCCATCGCCAAAGGCTATACCTGGCTGGCCTTGACGGGCATGGTCTTCAGCGTGATCTCCCTTTACTACTACCTCCAGATTTCCCGTCAGTGCTTGATCGTGGACCCCAAAGACCCTTCGCCGATTGAGATCAGTTTGCTGGAAAAGATCGTACTGCTCACCTGTGTGATCATTACGGTCACCCTTGGTTTTTGGCCCACTCCCGTCATGAACCTGGCGCAATCGGCGGCATCTTCCCTCTTTTGACCTTGTCTTCCTCCAACCCCCCGGTCCATGGCCGGGGGGTTTTTTGTTTTCTGGCCCTTTCCTCGGCCGGTAGGCCTTGGTTGCGCGCCCTTCAAAAGAAATGTAGAGTGCTTCAAAGTCAGTCGGGGTACTGGGGGAAAGCATGACGCTATTTAACGGCCTTTCGGGGACGATCGCCCTTCTTTGTGGGTTCGGTTGCTGGCATTCCTTCCGCTACTACAAGAATTTGGATGACCTGTCCGACAAGCTGGCCATCCGCTGGCTGACCGCGGGATTCCTCGTGGAAGGGATTGCCCTTGGTTCCCGATGGATTACGGAGGGCGCCGCGCCACTTACCACCCTGGACGGCATTTTCCTAACCCTTTCCTTCTCGTTGGCGGCGGCGCTCCTCACGGGACGCCTAAAAACACCCGTGGCGGTGCTTACTTCCCTTTTCCTGCCATTTATTTTCTTCCTCTCTCTCGTGGCTTTCGGGGCAAGCCTGGGGGAAAAGCCGATTATGGACATCCGGCTTATGACCCCCGGTTTGGCGTCCCACATCTTCCTGACTTTCCTGGGTTTTTCCTATTTCACGATGGGGTTCGGGGTGGCGGTAGCCTTCTGGGTCCAGGAGGGGCAACTGAAGCACCACCAGCTTAAAAGCTGGAGCTACCACCTTCCCGCCTTGGAGATTTTGGACAACCTTACGGTTTTTTACATTGCCCTGGGTTTCCTCTTTTGGCTTGGAGGTTTCGCCTTGGGCTCGGTCCAGGCCTTCCAAGTTTGGAACCGCCTGCCCTATTCGGATCCAAAGATTCTAGGCTCTTTCCTGGTACTCGTGATTTACGCCGTTTTTTTCCTCCTCCGGTGGGGTCTGCGGATGAGGGGCAAGAAGTCCATGACGCTCGTCATGGCGGGTTATTTCTTGGCCTTGTTCACTTTCGTCGGGGTGCGCGTGTTTATGACCACCCAGCATAATTTTTAAGGGCGTTTGTTCCGATGAAATTTATCACCTACGGCATGAACCATACGACGGCCCCCCTGGAAGTCCGGGAAAAGTATGTCCTGCCCCCCGAAAAGGTGAAGGAGGTCCTTCAACGCCTAAAACCCATGGCGGCGGAGGCGGTTTTCCTGCCCACCTGCAACCGGGTGGAGTTTTACCTCGCCACCGACAAGGTGGAGGAAGGCCTGGAGGAAATCCATAAGATTGTCGGATCATTCCACCGCCTTAAGGCCGCGGATTTCAAAAAATACTTTTATTTCCATGAGGGGGCGGAGGCCTTCCTGCACTTGTTCCGAGTGGCCAGCTCGCTGGATTCCATGGTGGTGGGGGAGGCCCAAATCTTGGGCCAGGTGAAAGAAGCCTATCAGCAGTCCCTGGAATCGGGAATGGCCCGGGGATTCCTCAACGGGGTTTTCAACCGAGCCTTCGCCGCGGCGAAAAAAGTACGGACCCAGACGGAGATCGCCCGGATGCCGGTCAACGTCTCCAGCGTGGCCGTGGACCTGGCAAAGAAGATATTCCGCTCCATCGCCGAGCATGGCGTGCTTTTGTTGGGAGCCGGGGAAATGAGCGAGTTGACGGCCAAATATTTGGTGGACTCCGGCGTCCATTCCTTTTTCATCGCCAACCGCACGCTGGAAAGGGCAAAGGCGCTGGCGTCCAAATTGAAAGGGATCCCCCTCTCCCTGGAGGAAGGCCTCCAAAAGCTCGACCAAGTGGATATCCTCCTGACCTCGGTGGGTGGGACCGGCTTCGTCCTGACCAGGGCGGAGGTGGAAAAAGCCATGAAGAAAAGGGACGGCCGCTCGCTTTTCATCATTGATACGGGCGTTCCACGCAACGTGGAGCCGGTGGTCGGCAAACTGGAATCGGTTTATCTTTACAACATTGACGACCTTTCCTCCATCGCGGAGGGAAACAAGGAAGGCCGGTTGAAGGCCATGGAAACGGCTGAAACCCTGCTCCGCGAGGAAGTGGACAAGCTCTGCGATTGGCTGGAAAACCTGGAGTTGGTCCCCACCATTATCCGGTTGCGGGACAGTTTTGAGGCCATCCGAAAGCTTGAGTTGGAGGAATTCTTCAGGAAACACCCCGCTCTCCCGGAAAAGGACCGCCAGGAGGTGGAGAGGCTTACCCGGGACTTGGTCGGAAAACTTTTACATCCTCCCTCGGCCAACTTGAAAAAGGTGGATTCGATGGACCGGTTCCACTATGCGAAAATGCTCAACGAGATCTTTTCCCTGATGGATGAGAAGGAATGAAGGGTCCTTCATCCGCCCCAACCTCGATTAAAGGTCCCCAATGCCACTTTTGATCGGAACCCGTGGAAGCCAGTTGGCATTAGCCCAGGCGGAAGGAGTCCGCGCCCAAATCGCGGCCCTTTTTCCGGGAGAGGAGGTGAGGCTTGAGGTCGTCAAAACCTTGGGCGATCAAATGGCCGTCGCGGGTGGGAGCCCGTCCTCTGAGGCGCCGCAGGGAATTTTCACTAAAGAATTGGATGAGGCCCTTTTTGCCGGAAAAATCCGTGGCGCCATCCACAGCTTGAAGGATGTGCCCACCGAATTACCGTTGGGGATCGAATACGCCGCTTTCCTCAAAAGGGAAGACCCACGGGATGCTTTCATTTCCCGCTCTGGTCAAAAGCTCTTGGAACTTCCCAAGGGGTCTCGAATCGGAACCAGCTCCCCCCGCCGCGAGGCACAAA
>DATKOC010000096.1:0-7363 GCA_035524855.1 bacterium | reverse complement strand
CGGGTTTATCCTGGGCCGCGAGGGAATCGTGGATGCTTACACTACGGGTCGGGGCAGCGTGCGCATGCAGGCCAAGGCGGGAGTTGAGACGGACAAGAAAGACCGCGAACGCATCATCATCTCCGAGTTGCCCTACCAAGTGAATAAGGCCCAGCTCATCGAGAAGATCGCGGAGCTGGTGCGCGATAAGAAGATCGAGGGTATTACCGACCTGCGCGATGAATCCGACCGCGACGGCATGCGGGTCGTCATTGAGGTTTCCAAGAGCGCCAACGCCCAGGTGATCCTCAACAACCTTTTCAACCAGACGTCGCTCCGCACTTCCTTCGGCATCATCATGCTGGCGCTCGTCAACGGTCAACCCCGCGTACTCAACCTTAAGGGAATCCTTCATCACTACCTAGAACACCGTAAAGACGTGGTCATCCGCCGCACCAAGTTCGACCTGGACAAGGCGGAAAAGCGCGCCCATATCCTGGAGGGCCTCCGCATCGCGGTCGACAACCTGGACAAGGTCATCAAGACCATCCGGGCGTCGAAATCCACCGAGGACGCCAAGGCCGCCCTCATCAAGAACTTCGACCTCTCGCCCATCCAGGCCCAGGCCATCCTTGAAATGCAGCTACGCCAATTGACCAACCTCGAAATCAAGAAGATCGAGGAAGAGTACAAGGAAATCATCAAGACCATTGAGATCCTCAAGGGCATCCTCGGGTCGGAAAAGAAACTCTGGCAGGTCATCAAGGACGAATTGACCGAGATCAAGACCAAGTACGCCGACGCCCGTCGCACCGAGATCATTGGCAAGGCGCAGGACCTGAAGATCGAAGACTTGATCGAGGACGAGCAGGCCGTCATCACGCTCTCCCACTCGGGTTACATCAAGCGATTGCCCGTGGATACCTACCACAAGCAGCGCCGGGGAGGGAAGGGCGTGGCCGGCGCTACCATGCGCGAGGAGGACTTCATCGAGCGCATGTATTCCGCCTCGACGCACGACTTCCTCCTCATCTTCACCAGCTTCGGCAAGGTGCATTGGCTGAAGGTTTATGAGATCCCTGAGGCGTCCCGCTACGCCAAGGGCACAGCCCTGGCCAATGTGCTCAAGCTCGGCGAGGGGGAGCAAATCTCGGCGGTGCTTCCCGTTAAGGAATTCGGCGAGAAGATGGCCGTGCTTTTGGCCACCAAGGACGGGCTCATCAAGAACACCCCGTTGACGGCCTTCGACAAGCCCCGCGCGGGCGGCATCATCGCCATCACGCTCGGCAAGGGTGACAGCCTGGTCTCCGCCTTCATCACGGACGGCAAGCAGGACGTCTTCCTCGCTACCAAGCAGGGTAAGAGCATCCGCTTCCAGGAAAAGCAGGTAAGGGAAGTGGGCCGGGCCGGCAAGGGCGTGAAGGGCATCCGCCTGGGCAAAAATGACGCGGTCATCGGCATGGAAGTGGTCAAAGAAGGGAAGTCGCTCCTCACCGCCACCAGCCGGGGCTACGGGAAGCGTACCCTGCTCAAGGCCTACCGCCGGCAGGGGAGGGGCGGCAAGGGCATCTTGAACATTAAAACCACGGCAAAGAACGGGGTGGCGGTTTCCATCGCCGCAGTGGGGGATGAGGATGAAATCATCGCCATGACGGCGGAAGGCAAGGTCATTCGCCAGAGGGTGAAGGAAATCAAGACCACGGGACGTTTGGCGCAGGGCGTTCGTTTGATTAAAATGAGCGACGAAGACCACCTGGTTTCCGTGGTCAATGTTCCGAAGGATGACGAGTCGGAAGAAAAGAAAGGTTGAACCGTGGAGTTCACGGAGGACGCGGAGTAAGTCCCATTCAGCTTTTGGTTTTACTCCGTGACCCCTGTTCCTGTTTGGCTCTTTGAGCCAAACTTGCCGGGACAATGCCGCAACCATCGTTGGTTTAATGGAAAAGCGGTATGCGTACCCTGAGGTTAAAGATATTGCCTAAAGGAATTTGATGAAAAGCAAGTATTACTTGGCTCTGATCTTGGTGGGTGTCCTGCCGGTGGTGGCGTTGGCGGCCCTTTATTTCTGGCTGCTTTTCAACGAGGCCCCAGCGGCCAAGGCCGCTCCCGTCAATGCCGCCACGGTGTCGACTTCCCTCTCCCTCCTCAAAAGCGAAGTGGACTCCATGGCGATCGCCATGTCCCGGGCCATCGAGAAAATCAACAATGATTCGCCCACCCTCTCCGTCCACAACACCGACACCGACCTCGATACTTTCAAGAAGACCCATGACGGGGTATCCGGCATCGCGGTTCTTTCCACGACCGGCAAGGTCCTCAGGGCCATCCCCGCCGCGCCGCCCCTCATCACCGACCCCGCCTACGGGTCAAGCGAGGAGTTCCAAAAGGCGGTTACCAAACTGGGCGAGACCAACGGTAAGCCTTATCTTTTCTATACCCAAAAGCTGGGTTATCCGGCCTTCGTTTTCGCGATCTCGCTCCCCAACCAATCGGTCGCCGAGGTGGTCGTGGGGTTGTCGAATTTCTTCCGCAGCATTGACGCCAACGGAGGGGATATTTTCCTTTTGGAGGCCGGTTCCGGAACCATCTTCTACGATTCGAATCCCGCCAAGGTTGGCACCAATTTCAATCCCAACCAAGATCCTTTCCTGGCGGCCATCCAGACGGATCTTTCCAACAAGCAGAGCAACTCCAAAATCAACCCCGACCAAACCTCAGGGGTTTACGCCTACCTGGGTTTCGCCAAGTTCGGCATTGTGCACCTTTTCCCCTTTTCCATTCTTCAGCCCAAAGCCGCCGCCCCGCCTCCTAAGGCGAAGGCTTCCCTGGAGAACCTGCCGGAGCTCATCCAAACCCCCATGAGCTTGGCGGCACTTTTGGCCCTCGCCTGGGTATTCCTGGTGGGATCGATTTTCTTCGGCCTCATTCTCTCGCCCGTGCGCAAGGCCGGTTTACTTATTTTGAATGCCGCGCAGGGCAAGGGGGCTTTAACCCCTGAGGCCGCGCGGGGTTTCGGGAAAGATGAAGTGGGCAAGATGGTCCAAGCCGCCTCGGCCCTGATGGAAAAATTGGAGAAAGACCGCCAGCAAGCCGAACAGGAAAAGGATGAAGCCTTACGGCGGGGCGCGGCGCAAGTGGACGCCAAGAATAAGGAGGCGGCGGCCCAGGTGGCCGAGGCCAAACAACAAGCCGACTTGGTGCGCAATCAATTGAATGAGAAGAACCAGGCCTTAAACGACAAGCTCAAGGAATTGGACGCCCTGAAAAGCATGTCCGAAGGGCTTCGAAACCAAACCGAGCAATCCAAGGCCGATAACGCCAAGCTCAAAAGCGAGCTCTCCACCGCCCAACAGTCCAAGGCCGAGTTCGAGAAGAAATTCCACGAGACCCAGGCCCAGCTGGATTCGCAATTCAAGGAGATGGAGTCCAAACTCCTGAAGGCGGTCAGCTCGTCTTCCGCCATCCAAGTTTCCCAGGTCCGCGCGGCGGCCATCCGCACGATGGCGGAAGAACTGAAGACGACATTGGGAATCATCAAGGGATATGTTTCCTCCGCCCTAGGGGCCACCCAAGGCGGCATCAACGAGAAACAGCAGGAATTCTTAGGGATGGTCATCAACCGTTCGGCCCGGCTGGAAAAGTTCATCAACGACCTGTTGGACATCTACCAAGTCGAAATCGAGCAGGAGGGGGCCAAGACCGAGGAAGTCAACCTGGCCGCCGAAATCGAGGGATTGGCCTTCAACTTCCAGGCCCAAGCCGAAGTGAAGAACATCAAGCTGAAAGTGGAGGGGAAACCCGACCTGCCCAAGGTGCCCATCGTGCGGCGGCGTTTCACCCAATTGTGGAACATCCTTTACCTGCAGATCATCAAGGACGCCCCGCGTGGATCGAGCATCCCCATAACGGTGGAAACTGTTTCGGACATGGTGAAAGTAACCGTCCAGGACCCCGGCTTGAACGTGGTGCCCGAAGGACTGCCCAAACTTTACGATGAGTTCTACGATCCCAAGCATCCCGCCTCGCCCCAGTTGGCGGGGACCGGCCTCAAGTTCGCCCTGGTGAAAACCATCCTGGCCGCCCATGGAGGGGGAGCGGTGGCCGAGAAAGCGGACCCCGGAACCAAACTGATCTTGAGCTTCCCGACGAAAGTTAAAAAACCGGCCGCGGCTCCGGTTCCCGCGGCCGCCCCTGTGCCTTCCCCCGTCACGGCGCCGGGTTTAAAGCCGCCGGCCGCCCCGGGGGGCCCTAAACCCATCCCAACGCTGGGAGCTCCTAAGCCCGTCGCTCCGGTTTCTATCCCGCCCCTCGGGATTCCTAAACCGCCCGCCCCGGGATTGACCCCCGGCGCGCCCAAACCCCTTGGGGCGCCCCCGGCGGCCCCAGCATCCCCCGCCCCGGGTGGTGGCATGCTGGACGCCCTTATCGCGGGTAAAATACCCCCGGTCACCGCTCCGGGTATCAAACCTCCCGCGCTGCCTGCCCCCACCGGGGCCCCCGGGATACTGCCTTTAGGAACCGCTCCAAAACCCCCCGTCCCCGGAATGTCTCCACCCCCGGCGGCTCCAACCGTGCCAAAGTCTCCCGCTCCATCCCCGGGCTTGCTGGACGCC
The DNA here is from genome assembly GCA_035524855.1 of bacterium. Taxonomy (GTDB): domain Bacteria; phylum Oederibacteriota; class Muellerivitia; order Muellerivitales; family Muellerivitaceae; genus DATKOC01. The sequence goes on along the minus strand of DATKOC010000096.1, from coordinate 2,771 downwards.
TTATTGGACAAGAAACCCACGGCGCCTGGAGCGCCCGCTCCACCTCCGATGGCCCCACCTAAACCTCCCGCTCCACCGATGGGAGCCCCCGGCTTGGCGCCACCGCCGATGCCTCGTCCCCCGATGCCCCCTCCTTCCGGAGCACCAGCGCCTCCGCCGGGAGTGCCCGCGCCGCCTAAAGTGGTTCCCACGGGACTAAAACCGTCGCCCGCGCCGGGTGTCTTGGACCTGGACCACGCTGATGGCGTGAAATTGGACGCCGGTCCGGCCAAGCCTCCCGCGCCTCCAACAGCTCCTAAGCCGCCCATGCCCGGGGCTCCACCCCCGCCCGCCGGATTGAAACCTCCCGCCCCGGGAGTTCCCCCCGGCGGCTTGAACGCCACTCCAGCTCCTCCAAAGAAGGATGAAGGGGAATTAATCGAATAGCGTTTTGATGACCACTGCCATCCCTAATTTTTAGCCCTGAAAAATTCAGGGCTTTTTGTTTTTAAGGAATAAAGTGCCGGAAACTCGATTAATTGAAATCCTCTTAAAAAAAGAAGCTGTCATTTTTGACTTGTTCCATACCTTAACCTCGATTGAATCGACCCTCCCCCCTGGCCCGACCACGTCCGACCTACTGGGAATTACGCAGAAGCAGTGGAACGAACAATTATTGGAGAGGTCACATGAAAGATTAATTGGAAAAATAAGAGACCCTCTGGTTTTCATCGAGCAAATGGCCCATGCCATTAACCCGGAAATTCCCTCGGATTTAATCCACCGAGCGGCCCAAAATAGAATTCAGGGCTTTCGTGGAGCCCTGCTCCAAATTTCTTCAAGCACCCGACAAATCCTTCAAAAAATTAAGGCTACTGGAAAGAAAATCGGGCTTCTCAGCAACGCCGACGTCTCCGAAATGGCCGGATGGGCCGAATCTCCCATCGCCATGCTGTTTGACAGCGTGGTTTTTTCCTGTGAGGTAGGGTACATCAAGCCGGAAAAAGAAATTTACGACATTAGTCTCCGGCAACTTTCGGTGGAACCGAGAAAAGCGGTGTTCGTAGGGGATGGCGGAAGCCGGGAGTTGGAGGGCGCCAAGGAAATGGGAATGACCACGGTCTTTATCTCAGGGCTTATCCGTGAACTATAGCCCGATAAGATCGAAACCCGGAAAAAACTGGCCGATTTTCATATTGAGAAATTGGATGAACTTATCCCATGAATTTTGGGCCTTTAAAGACCACGACATCCAACTTGATCCAGGTCATAAGAGCGGCGGTGAAAAGGTCGTATAAAAAGGCAAGACCAACAGGAGGCCGCCATGGAAACCCTGGATATGACCCTTACTATTTCCCAGCTGACATCCCAGCATCCGGGTTATGGGGATATCCTGCGGCAGTACCAAGTGGACCCCCGCTTCACGGCCAACCTGACGCTGACGGAAGTTTGCGCCATCCACGGCCTAAACCTGCAGGACGTGGTCAACCAACTGCAAAGCAGTGACCGGGAGAGGAAATTCCTGGACGACAAAACCCTCGAAGGGTTCGATATTCCCCAGCTCATTGGCTACATCCTTTTCACCCACCACGCCTACCTGGATAAGGAACTCCCGCACTTGGCGGACTTGTTGGGGGAAGCCATTGAGATCGACGGGCCAAATCACCCGGAGCTCCTGGAAATTTTGGGGCCTTTCAAGGAATTCCGGGAATCCACGGAGTGGCATATGAGGGAGGAGGAAAAGAACCTCTTTCCCTTCTTCCTCCTGCTGGTGGCGCCCCAGCAATCCCCGGCCCTGCATTTGGAGGGAGTGGAAAATCTTACGCAACTTTTCAAAAACGAGGAAAGGGAAATCGAACTGGACCTGGAAAGAGTCAGGGAAAAAACCCGAAGTTATCATGTTCCCGAAGGGGTCAGTCAGGCTTACAAGAATTTATTCTATGACTTAAACCGGATGGAATTCGAGCTGCGCCGACATATGTTCGTGGAAAACAAAATCCTTTTTCCTAAAGTCATAACCCGGGAAAAAGAATTGATGGTTCAATCCTTCGGCTCCCCGACTCCAACAAGGAGCTGATTTCATTCGTTTCCTGGATAAAACCACCGTAAAAAGTCCCGGTTTAAAAGCGATGTGCGTGTTTTCCTTGCAATTCCCCATGTTATACTCTCGTTGCTTTTCCCCCGGATCACCTCCCCCCACCCCTTGAAGTTCACTCCGGGGAATTCCTTAAAGCTCAAAATTTTCATGGAGAGTGCCTTATGAGGAATATTCGCTCGCGGAAATGGAAATCTTCACAATCTTGGGCCTTGTTTCTCGGCCTGCTCACAGGGGTCACGGCCATGATCGTCGGCTGCGGATCTAACAGTACCCCCTCCGCGCCCCCCGTGCCCACGGCTACTTATACCAACACGGTTTGCGTGAACGGCGGCGGCACGCCCTGCACTTCAACGCCTTCCTTTACTTCGACCGCCACGGGGACGCCGACCAATACCAGCACCACGACTTACACCCCCACCTCCACCCAGACCCCAACGAATACCGCGACGGCGACCTCTAGCTCTACGGCTACGAACAGCGCCACTCCGACCGCCACCGGGACTCCTACGTCCACTGGGACAAATACGGCCACCGCCACCGCCACTTCCACCTTTTCCAGCACCGGCACCCCGACCTTTACCTCCACGCCGACTGATACCGCGACCAACACCTCCACCGGAACACCCACGGATACCGCCACCAATAGCGCCACCCCCACGTCCACCCCCACCGCCACCAACAGCGCCACCTCCAC
>DATKOC010000095.1:0-10188 GCA_035524855.1 bacterium | reverse complement strand
TGGTGGGACCCCCAGCCGGCGCTGTTCCTGACCCCCCACTGGAACTGGAAAGGGAAGGAAGGGAAAGAGATCGAGGTACGGGCCTACAGCAACTGCGAGGAGGTGGAGTTGTTCCTCAACGGCAGGAGCCTGGGGAAACAGGCCATGCCCGTGAACTCCCACCTGGAGTGGAAGGTGCCCTATGAGCCGGGGACCCTCTCGGCGAAGGGATATAAGGACGGCAAGGAAGTCGCGGGCGCGAAGATCGCGACCGCCGGGGAACCGGCCACCCTCACCCTGTCCCCCGACCGGATGGAAATCAAGGCTGATGGCGAGGATGTCTCGGTCATCACCGTGGAGGCCTTGGATAAGGAAGGGAACCCCGTCCCACAAGCCTCAAACGAAGTTTCTTTCAGCCTCGAGGGCCCCGGCCACATCCTGGGGGTTGGCAACGGCGACCCGATCTGCCATGAACCCGACCGTTATTTCGACACGGTCACTCAAGTTCCCATCGAAAACTTGAAAATGAAGGACGGCGTGGATCTTAATGGAACGCCGGAGGTGCAACCCAACGTGGATGAATCCCATTGGCCCGTCCTTTTCAGCGGAAGGGCCGACGACCAGGGGTTCGCCCCCAACGAGGAACCCAAGAGCCGGGTGGTGCGGGGAAGTTTCACACTGGGAAACCTGGCCGACTACTCCGAGATCATCCTTTATCCCAAGAGCCTGGTGGACCATCAGGCGGTTTTTGTAAATGGACATTTGATCGCCGAGAAGATCGGGCGCGACGACGCGGTCAAGGCTTATCCCTTAACGAAGGACATCCTGAAATCTGGGCGGAATGTTTACGCGGTGGTGGGGAAGGAACTCCTACGGCGCAAGAAGTGGGAGGAGCTTAACCAGGACCCCGGCGCTGTCCGCACGGTGGTCCCCGCCGCCACTTGGAAACGGAGCCTCTTTTCGGGTAAGGCCCAGGTCATCGTTCAGTCGGATAAAAAAGCGGGTGAGATTATCCTCAAGGCCTCCGCCAAGGATGTGGCGCCCGCCTCTATTCAAATCCAAACGCGGGAAGTTCCTTTAAGGCCCGCCATTCCGTAAATGCTTGGTTTTCACCGATAAGCTCTTTTCCCAAAAATTTTTTGCATTAAATCCCGCCCTTCCCGTCAATAGGTTGAAACGTGAAACCAAGGGTTTCCGGGGAAGGAGAATACTTATGAAAAACCACACCGCATTTCAGAAATGGGTGGTTTTTATAGCCTTCATGTCGCTGGGTACCTGGGTCCTCCAGGCGGTTTGGATACTGCACTGTCCAAAGCCCTTTTGAAATCCTTATCCCTAGTTCTTTAGCGGAAGGGGGGTGCCCTCCCCGGGCAAGCCCGGTAAAAAATTCCCAAGTCGGGGAATAAACCAAGAACTCCAACCACTATAGGGTGCAGGGGACATTTCGACAGGGAGAACTCATTCTTCCATGAGAACCACTCGCATCATTTTGGGAATCGCCATTCCCTGGCTCTGCCAGAGCCTGTCGCCCGCCTGGGGCCAGGTGCCGACGAATACCCGAACCGTCACCAATACTTTTACCAATACGATGACCAATACCCCCGCCGTGAGCCATTCCAACACCCCCACTCCGTCCTCCACCGGCACTTTTACCAACACCCCCACCTTAACCAAGACCAACACGGCCACCGCGACTTTTTGGACCCACACCAGCACCCCCACCAACACCACCACTTGGACAACCCATACGAGCACTCCCACCTCAACGGCCACGAATACCTTGACCAATTCCCCAACGATGACGCCCACACCTTTTCCCTATTCCAACTGCGTGACCTTGGGGACCAACGACCCCGCCCCCGTCATTACCATCACCATCCCGGCCAACGGTTACCTTTCGAATGTCATTCCGATCGGAAGCACCTATTGCGGCAACAGCGTCAGCCTCGTCCAGGCTTTTGTCGGCAATCCATCGCCCTATCCCCAATATTTCGACGTGGGGATTTACGACAACCTCACGAAAGTCGGGTCGGTGAGCATCCTGGCCCCCGCCAACACTTGGGGATGGTTAAGCCTGCCGGTCACCACCACGCCCCTCTCCTGCGGGGACTCCCTCATCCTCTCCGTCCACAACCAAGGCCCCACCATCCTCTACCTGGGGGCCTCCTCCGCCGGTTTGACTTGCGCGGGAGACTCGGGGAGCTATTCCGGGGTCCCGCCCGGGACTTACCCCAATGCCGCCGCCCTCGCTGCGGCCCCGACTAATTGGTGCTACGAAGTCAACGTCCTGGAATGCGGCGCCACTTTTCCCGGGCCGTCCACCCCCACGATTACGACGACCCCGACCTTTACCCCCACGCCTTGGCCAGCGACGGACACCCCCACACCGACTCCCCCCGCCTGCGGCTTCCTCGGTTACGCCGACCAAGGCCCGGTGTCATTGGTTGCCCTCCCCCTGGGCCAATACGTCGCCAATGTCATTTACGACACCGGGAGCGCTTGCGGGGCGACCCTTACCCACGGCCAAGTTTACCTGTCGAACACGGATTCATCGGCCGAGCAGGCCGAGGTCGCGGTGTATGACGGTTCCTTCTCCGAGAGCATGACCGTTACCGTGCCGGGTTCCTTCAACGGCTGGCTACAGGGAGTCATTCCCTCCACCGGACCCCTTTCCTCCTGTGGCAATCCCATGGTCCTGGCCGTCCACAGCCTGGGGGCGAGCCTTTCCATCGGGGTATCCCCCTTGGGTCCCGCGTGCTATTCGGATTCGGGGACCATTGCGGGCCCCATGCCGGCCAGTTATCCCAATCCCGCCATCCTGGCGACGCCGGTGGCGGGCCTTTGCTACGAGGCAGGAGTTTCCTTCTGTGGGGGAGGAACCAATACCCCCACTCCCTTTCCCTCCTGGACCCCAACCCCCACGCCGGGCACGGGTGGTTCGGTCACCATCATCTACAACAACCCGGCCTCGGCCTGCTCGGGGGCCTTCGGTTGCTCGATCGAGTTCGTGAACGAGTGCCGGGCCTTGAACCTGGATTTCGCCACTTCCTACCTCATCATGCGGCTCGGCGCCACCTGCGGCTGCCAGCCCTCCGACATCATGCAACTGCGCCTCACCATGGGCTGGGACGAGATTTGCGCCCACTACGGCTTCGATTGGGCCACCTTCACGGCCGACCTCCAGACCCGCATTGATACCCTCCAGCCCGAGATCGACACCCCCAACATGATCATGCGTACGGCGGCCAACGATCCCAGCCAGTATCCCATTGAAATTCCAACCCCGATGCCGGACACCCTCCCGACGGGGACCACGTCCCAGGAGAACTGCCCGCTATGCCAATAACATTCCCCATAGTCGACCGTCGACGGTCCATGGTCGACGGCAACAGCCTCAACCGGCCGGCTTCAAGGCCCTATCTATCGACCCTATTTTCATCCAAGTCCGGGCTCGCGGCGGCCTTGTGGATCTGCCTCGCGTTACCCGCGGTGGCGGGGAGCCTCTATCCCATGGAGTGCGGGGACCTGCGCCGGGAGAACCACAGCCTGAGTCCAAGCCCCCTCCAGAACCCGATCCAGGTCCAATGGGTCGCCCAGCCCTGCCTTGGCCTCAAGGACCCGATCAGCAACCCCATCATCCTGAGCGACCGGGTCATCCAAACCTTCTTCGGCGGTTTGCGCTGTTACGATCGCTCCACGGGCTCCCACCTGTGGACCTGGAGGTGCGACAACCAGACCTCGCTTTGGAATCCGCCCACCTATGACGCCTCCCGGAACCTGCTCTACCAGGGTTGTTACAACGGCGACACCCTGGCCCTGGACCCCAGCACAGGGAACGTGGTCTGGTCCTACCCGCACCAACCCGCGTCCTATCCCGGGCAATATTCCGGCCCCCTTTACGCCCAGGGGAACCTTTATGTTGGAAACGGCGGTGCGGGCTTCCTTTGCCTCAATCCCGACACCCGGGCCGTCAACTGGACTTTCGACTTCAGCGCCTATTTCGGCGCCCCCTTCCGGGACGCCACCTGCACGCCGGCCTACGACAACGGATTCATCTACCTGGCCCTCTCGAACGGCGACCTTTTCTGCCTCAACGCGACGACGGGCGCGGTGCAATGGCACGTTAAACAGGATTTCATCCGCGTCACCTGCCCGCTCCTGACCGACGACTCCGTTTATACCGTGGGCAAGTTGGGCCAAGTGGAATGCCGAAGCCGCGTGGACGGATCATTGACCTGGAAGGCCGACACCCACACCGTTTTCGGGAACACCAACGGCAACCTGGCCATCTGCGGCGACGTGCTGATCGTGCCGGGAGATTCCTGGAGGGTTTGGGGCCTGGACCGCAAGACCGGGGCCAAGATCTGGTGCACGCTGTTGACGGGCAATTTCGCCCTGAACAGCCCGATCGTGGTTTGCGGCAAGGTTTATATCTCCGCCTGCCACGGAGATTTCTACAGCCTGGACGGGAGGACCGGCCAGATCGAGTGGCGCCTGTACCACGGGATCGAATACACCTTCATCGGCTGGGGGGAGGCCGACGGGCAATTGTTCGCCTGCCTGCGGAACCAGAAAATGATCTGCTTCAACTCCGTCACGCCGGGTGACCCCGCCAACTGCGCGGTCAGCCTGAGCTCCACGCCGCTGGCGGGCTACAGCCCCTCGCCCACGCCGACGGCGCTATTCGGGGTGCCCAACCCCAATTGCCCTCCCACGGCCACCCAAACGCCCACCCACACGCCGACCGCCACCTTCACCCGAACGGGAACCCTGCCGCCCACCGCGACCTTCACCCCGACGCCCACGGGCACCTGGTACAGCCCCACGCCGACCAACACCCTGCCCTACGATCCCACCCGCTGGGCCAATACCGATACTTCGGTTGCCCAGGCGATGGGTGTGCCGGTGTCCATCGTGGACGAGGCCCGTCAGTTGAACCTGGACCCCTTAACCACCTACATCATCCTCGTGATCATGCACCACTGCGGGTGCCACCCCCACGAGGTTTGGATGATGATGGTCAACTTGACCTGGGATGAAATTTGCGCCTATTACGGCCTAACCTACCAAGGGGTGTTGAACGAGGAGGCCAGCCTCACGAGCGGCCTCCTGCCGGAAGGGACCGCCACCGCCACGCCCGTTTCGACGGTTTCGCCCTCGGCCACGCCGACGGTGAGCGGGACAGTCAGCCCCGCGAACACGGGCACCGCCACGAACACGGCGACCTCGACGGCTACTTCCACGGCCACCAACACGGCCACGGTCACTTTCACGGCTACGCCCACCTCAACAGCCACCCACACCCCTACCCTTACGGCCACACTCACCTCCACGAACACGGCCACCTTGACGGCTACGTCAACGCCCACCGGAACACCCACCTATACCCCGACCCGGACTCCGGAACAACATTGCCACCCGGTGGGTTACCCCAATCCCTCGCGCGGGGAGCCCATTAACTTCAACGTGGGCGGCGGCCCTTACGACGATATCGAGGTGAATGTCTATACCACCTCGGAACGCCGGATATGCCACCAGAAGCATGACTGCCATGGCTTGGAGGAAGAGGACCTGCATTGGGACCTGCGGGACGGGGACGGCGGGCTGGCCGCTAATGGCCTCTACTACGTGGTCATTGAGACGCACAAGGACGGGATGGTTCAAAAATACTGCGATAAAGTGCTGATCCTGCGGTAAGAAAAAAGGCAAATGTTCAGGCTTTTACCGCAAAGACGCAAAGCAGAAGCGGTGGAACCCCCAAATCCTTAAACAAGTTTTGCCTTTGGTTTTGTTTCAAGACTTTTATCTTTGCGTCTGAGTGTTGGCTGCGACTGAACCAATACGAAAAAAGAAGCAAAAAAGCGCGGTGATTTTTCACCGCGCTTTTTTTATGCCCAAGGAGTCTTCTTTCTTATGGAGTGGCGACCGGAATGGTGCACATGAGGGACAGGATCGCCACTAAGGCGGCATATTCCAACAGGCCCAAGGCATCGGGTTCCCTGGGGGCGTCCTTCTTTAAGGCCTGGAACAGGGCGGCCACCAGCAGGAGTAGAAGCAGGCCCTCCCTGGTGAATGCCCAGCAAAGGCCAATCACGAAAAAAGCGGCCCAGCGCTGCCAATTGGAGAGGGATTGGAATCCCCGCCCGCCATCCAACTGCCAGACGGGCAGGAGGTTGAACAGGTTGATCCAGGCCCCCGTCCGGGCGATGGCCGCCATGACGGGCGCGTTGGTGGCCCGGTAAACCGCGAAAGCCGCCACCGCCGCGCCCAATCCCCAGATGGGACCGGCCAGTCCCACCCGGGCGTTTTCCCGGGCGCTGGCCAGGACTTGGTTCATCCGCACGAAGGCCCCGACCCCCGGAATGAAGACGGGGGCGGTGGCCTTAATGCCGTAGTGGTTCAACATCGCCACGTGGCCCATCTCGTGGATATAGATGGAAAGAACAAAGCCCAGGGCGAAGGGCCAGCCCCAAAGGCTCCAATAGACCCCGAAGGCCAGGAGCATTGAAAAAAGGGTGTGGAGTTTCGCGAAACCGAGGGCGAGGAACTTTAATTTCGAGAAGAAAATCGCCAACAGCCCCAGCAAACCCGCCCGGCCCGCGTTTTTATTGAGGCCGGTTTGGGGCCTTGAACCCGCGGTGGGGGGGGCCTGGAGGCCATCCACCCGCCGGCTTAAGAGCTCGATGTTTTCCCGGATGGCCTGGTATTGCTTGGAGTCGGGGGGCAGGAGTTCCAGGGCGGAACGCCAGGAGGACATGGCGTCGGACAAGCGGTTTTCCCGGGTGGCAAGGTCCGCTTCCCCCGCGATTTTTCTCAGCTCCTCGGTATAAACCAGCTTTTGGCAGGAGGGACAGCTCAAGGTGGAGGGCGGGAATTCCCGCCCACATTGGCCGCAGTGTTTCGTACCGGTTGGGGATTCCACGGGGATTGGTTCCTTTAAGGCCGGGGAGGACCGGTTTGGAAGGGGCCCTTAATGACCAATTTGGGTCGGGCGTTGATCTTCCAGGCCTGGTAAAGCCCGAAAGCGATGATGAGGATTCCGACGATGTTTTTGACCCCCATCATGAAAGGGAGAAGATAAGCCAACAGGAAAAGGGCGCCAATGCCGATGAGGGCTTTTCCCGGATTTATTTCTTTTTTGGGAGGAGCCGGAGTTTCGACGGCGGCGACGGTTTGAGGAGCGGCGGGAGCTGGAACGGTATCATGGACCGTAGCGGTCATAGGGGTCGCGATGGATGAGGCGCTTGGGGTGGAAGCGGCCGGGGTTGGCAGGGGAGTGCCGGCGGGGTTTTGAGAGGGGCTTTGCTTTGTTTTATCCTTGTAACCCTCAACGATGTAAGGAATATAGGTCATCACGATAGCGTTGTAGGTCAGAAAAACCGCCAGGAGCTGGTAACCCCAGCCGCCCCGGCGATGGGAGCCCCATCGGACGGCGACGCCGACCATGAAGCCCACCACGATGGCGATCAGGCCGAACTCATAACCCGTCCACTTTTCGATGCCGTAGTAAAGGCCCGCGCCGGCGAGGGCCGCGCCGGACCCCGCGAAAAAAGCGCGAAGGAACCGTTTCGTGGGGGAGCCGCCAGCGAGGAACTTTTCGAGGTTCATTTTGCAGGGCTCGCAGAAGACCTTCCCGTTGATCTCAAAGTAACTACCCCTGATTTCCTTTTTACAGGCTTGGCAAGCCGGGGAAGAGGGGCGGGAGGAATCGAATTCGGCTTTCTCAAATTGCAGGTTGGGTTGTCCGGGGGGCGGGTTATTGGATTCCAGGCTCATAAGGTCCTTTTCATGCGTGGAAAGAAAAATAAATTTTGTCCATTATATCAAAGGCCGCTGAAACCCCTTCGGCCGGGGAAATGGCTTATAAAAGAGCCGCGAACCCTTCGATGCACGATGATTTACCCAGGGTGGGCCTTACAGCAAAGCGGCCCATCGGGTAAAGACCTTTTCGGACAGGGTTCCCAAGGTTTTGGCGTTTTCCAAAAGGTGATCCTCAATCCGCTCCGGGCGATTGGGGCCGCCTTGGGGCGTGAGTTCCTTGGCGTAAAGCGAGGCCCAACTTTTCACCATCTCAACAGTGACTTCCAGATGGCATTGGAACCCGTAAGCGTTCCGGCCCACCTTAAAAACTTGGTTGGGGTAATAGGCGCTCGAGGCCAGGCGAACGGAATTGGGGGGAAGCGTGAAGGTGTCCCCGTGCCAGTGGAAGGCGTTGAACTCGGCGGGAAGTCCCAAAAAGAGGGGATCCAAGTGGCCCTCAGGGGTGAAGGCGACGGGAAACCAGCCCACCTCGGGAAGCGCCCCGCGGAATACCTGTGCCCCGGCCGCGTAAGCCAGCATTTGGGAACCTAAACAGATTCCTAAAACGGGAATGGAAGCATCGAGGCATTTTCGGATCGCGTCCAGTTCACCGGTCATCCAGGGGAATTTCTTTTCCTCGTAAACCCCCATGGGACCGCCGAGGATGACAAGGCCGTCGCCCAAATGAACGGGAATCGGCTCACCCCTGAAAGGCTTGAGGAGGTCGACTTGGACTTCCTTGGATTTAAAAATTTCCAGGAGGGAACCGGGCCCCTCGCAATCAATGTGTTGGAAACAAGTCACTCGCGGCACGATGAAACCTCATAAATAAGGTGATTCATTATTGGTTCTTTCCAGGGGAAAAATCCATCTTTTATCGCTTGCCGCTGGTTCCTCCTTTCTCGTAAGATAAAACCGATTTAAGAAGACCGACGGCAATGGAGTTTGCCAAAACCGCCCCTCGGGGGCTGATGACTCCTATCCCCTTTGGGGGATAGGAGTTTTTTATTTTTGGGGCAAGGGGGAGCCATGGAAAAGTACTTCGTGATCGCCATCGGGGCGGTTCTGGGGGCTTATTCGCGCTATTGGATGGGTTTGTGGGTGGCTGACAAGTGGGGAACCCAATTCGTTTATGGGACGCTTATCATCAACCTGATCGGCTCCTTCGTGCTGGGGTTGTTCCTTTCCATGCACCTGGACCGTGGATTATTCACCCCCAACGCTCGTTACCTGGTGGCGGTGGGCTGGTGCGCTTCCTTTACCACCTATTCCACCTTTAGTTGGGACACTTTCCGCTATTTCCAGGAGGGAAACCTCAAGCTGGCACTGGCGAACGTTTCTTTGACTTTGATAGGATGCTTGTGCGCCACCTGGGCCGGCGCGGCGGTCGCCAAGGCACTATAAAATCAATTTTAAATGGATGTGATTTTGCCGCCCCTGGCGCCAAAATTTGATTCGTTTTTAGGAGGGGACATGAATCTCCAAGGTAAATGCAAGGTCCTGCGGATTTACGCGGATGAGGACATCAAGTGGAACAACCAATTGCTGTACCGGGCCATCGTGGAGAAGCTTCTCAAGGCCGGGCTGGCGGGCGCGACTGTCTTTAAGGGGATTGAGGGGTTTGGTTCCTCGGCCCGCATCCATTCGGCGCGGATTTTGGAAATCACCGAGAACCTTCCCGTGATGGTGGAGGTGGTGGACAGCCCGAAGCAAATCCTCAAGGCCCTCAACGCCGTGGAGCCCATGCTGCCAAAACATTGTCTGGTAACCGTCCAGGATGTCCGGGTGCTTCATTACCACGTGGCCCAAGGCGGGCATAAAAAGACGAAAAAGTTAAGTTGAACCTGAAAACTCCCCCAAAATTAAGTAATTTTTGAGGTTTTTAGGGAGTCACCATCCTTGCTAAAACTTGAATGGTGGTATATTTATAAAACGCTTTAGTTGGCGCTTTTTTCATTATTTTGAACCTGTTGAAACTAGTTTCCAAATCACAAGGTGACGCCATGGCCGGGCACCCGACCCCCTCAAAATTGAATTTTTTCCGTCCACTTAAACTAAAAACGTTTTCGACAAGATTTTACAATCTTTTAAAACCGGTTTTATCCGCTGCGGTCATTGGGGGAATTTTCAGCTCCGCCCAAGCCACCTCGCTCCAACTTCACATCTCCGGAAACCAGATCATCAACAGCAGCGGCTGTACCGTCCGTTTAAAGGGCGCCGACGTTTCCGGATTGGAGTACAGCAACATTGGCGATGGCGGAACGGGCCGTCCCACCACCACCATCAATGGCGTCACCATGACCGATTATGTTTCCATCATCACCGAGTTGGTCACGGTCTGGCATGCCAATTGTGTCCGGTTCCCCATAAACCAGGATTATTGGTTCGGCTGCACGAACTCCTACATCG
>DATKOC010000094.1:0-8893 GCA_035524855.1 bacterium | reverse complement strand
GAGACGCGGATTCGAAATAGGTCCAATTGGGGCCGGTATTGACGAAGATGGAGGCATCCACGTTTTCTTTGAGGGGGTTATAAACGTCGAAAACAACTCCCGTGGCCTTGGTCAGGTCCATGTCCGCTTCCAGGTTATAGGAAGCGTGCTCGTCGGGCTGTTTGGTGTTGTAGGCCAGTTTCACCACGCGGGTGCCTTCAGGCGCGTCCGGGGAGATGATGACTTCGGTTCCCGACGCGGAGGAATAGCCGGTATCGGGAGTCAGGGGGGATACGCCATCCTCAAAGCCGGTGACGGTAACGGGGCTCCCGGTGGCCATTTCCTCGGCCCGCACCATCGCCACCTTAGAAGGATCGGCGCCCTCAAGGCGAAGGTTATCCATATACAGATAGCCTTCACCGGCTTCCTCAGCCTGGAAAACGAGGGACATTTGGAGGATTTGAGTAAAGTCCGTCAGGGGTTTTCCCGAATCGGTTTTCAGGGAAGTTAGGTCGAAGGTGAAATCCTTGTTCCAGCCCGGCTTCACCTCTTGGGTCCCCGTTTGGCACCACTTCCAAGTGGGGCCCTGCTTGACGATCAACATGACGTTCATTTGGCTTTTGGAGGCGTTATAGAGATCAAGGGTCAGGGTCTTGGCCCCGCTCAAATCGCCGACTTGGCGGGTGGCGAAATCCGCCTTGGCCCCCTTGGTGGTAAAACGAAAATGGCCGCGGTAACCGTACTTGCCGTGGGAGGGGAAATCGGGGGCGATGGCGCCCTCGCTCATAGCCTGTCCTTCCATGCCGGTGATCCAATAGGAGGTGCCCAGTTCGAAATCTTCCCACAAAAAAGATGATCCGCCCGCCGCCAATGTTACGACAGGGGAAATTAGAACTGCAGTCAAAACTCCAAAATATGAAAAGAAAGTTCTCACCTTTTACCTCTTGTTACCAAGAATCATTGACTTTAAAAGCCCTTTTTTTAAACCGGTAAAGTTGGGGGATGAATCTTGTTCATTTTTTTAACTTGCTTGAGACTCAATAAAAAACCCAATCATCCACATGAACAGTAACAGGAGCATAAGTAACAGAACTGTTATTTGGAGTGGATATTTCAAGTCCCACTTGATAAATAGAGTTTTTAATAAAAGCTCCCGGCGCCGAAGCCATGCTCAAGGATACTGTTTGCCAACCGGGAGTCGTCGGCATATTCTGCGTATTACCAAAAAATAAATAATTTGAATCCTTAATAAAAATTTGCATGACATCCGGCGCCGAAGAATTGTTTGTGGAAGCGGAATCAAAATAATAATTCAAGGAACAGGCACTTACCGACGAAAAGTTTAAAGGGGTAGAGCTTGTCTGCAATGCGAAATCCACCTTTTGATTAGGTCCGTTAATGCTAATTTCTAACTGCGCTGAGCCAAGATTGTAATCACCGATTGTTCCATCCCACGTAGCCAGGGTTACAGCCAAATTGTTTGGGTTGTAATTGAACCCCCAAATATTGGAATTGCCTGAATTTACCGTGTCTGACAAATCGCCATCAAAATGCCAACCCGGGACGGGAGTCGAGGTGGACGTGGGCGTAAACGTGGCGGTGGCCGTAAAGGTATCCGTCGCGGTGCAGGGCGTCCCCCCCACCATGCAAGAGGTGGAAGTGCTAGTGGGGGTGCCGGTCGCGGTGGAAGTCGGGGAATTTGTCTTGGTGAAAGTCGGCGTGTAGCTTGCGGTCGGGGGAACGGAAGTGGGAGTATTGGTGGCGTTCCATTCCGGCTGGGTGGCCCCCTTACTGCACCCATTGGCCACGAAAGAAATAAGGGCCGGAACCAGGATTAAACAAAGGGCAAACAGCGGCTTTTTCACGGAAACCTCCACACAGGCTTTTGATATTGGAATCGGTAGGTGGGACGGATACTAAAACGATTTAACTGGGCAAGGCTAACATTGGCCTAGAAACCTGTCAAGGCGGATAACCAAGAGGAGGGTTAAGTCGTTTTACTAGTTTTCATGAAACCTTCGAAGTGGAATCACGGAAGATGACTTCGATGGGAACTTCCTGCCGGCGGGCCGGGCTGTCCTTGTTCTCGATGACTTCCAATACCCGCGAAACCGCGAGCTTACCCATGTATTCCTTGGCCGCGCTGACGGTGGTCAGGGGCGGATCGGTGTAGTTGCTCATCACGATGTTGTCGAATCCCATCACGCTCAATTCCCCGGGAACCTTACGGCCCAATTCGCGGGCCGCCCGCAACACTCCCGCGGCCATCTCGTCGTTGACGCAAAAAAGCGCGGTCATCTTCTTGGCTTTCTTGAGGGCCTCCTTCATTTTCTCGCAGGCTCCCCAGAAGCTGAGCTCCTTGCTCTCGAAGAGGAGGTCCTTGTTGATGGGAAGGTTGTTCTTGAAATGCCCAGCGCGCCAGCCTTCCTCCCTTTCCTCGATGCTGGGCCGCTTATCGGTGGTGGTCAGGAGACCGATATTGCGGTGCCCCATTTTGAAAAGGGAGTCCACCGCCAGGATCCCGCCCTGCTTGTTGTCGATTTGGACCGTGTCCACCCCCTTGAGCGCGGGGAAATTGTCGATGGCCACCACCGGAATGCGGCGGTCCTTGATGTCGCTGACCATCTTGGGGTCCACCCGGCCCAGGAGCAGGATGCCGTCCACGTTTTTCTCCCGGATGATTTTGGGCAGGTCGGGATATCCCGAATAGGCCGAATGAACGTAGGAGAAGAAAAGGTTAAAACCCTTCTCGTTGGTCTCCTTGACGATCCCTTCGATAACGAAGGAATAGAAGGGGTTGGAAACAATGTAGTCATCTTTATAGAAAATCACCCCTAAATTGCGGGTGCGTTTTCCCGCCAGCCCTGCCGCCATGGCGCTCGGGTGGTAGTCCAGCTCACGGGCTACTTTCAAGACTCGTTTCTTGACTTCCTCGCTGATGACCACATCGGACCGGTTGTTGAGCACGAAAGAAACGGTCGTGATGGACACGCCCGCCTTCTTGGCCACGTCCTTGATGGTGGGATGGGAACTCATGGGATTATTCTATTAAAATTTTAGTAAAGTGAGGACCTAAACTTGGCTTCAGACCCGGGGATGGTCGACCAGGTCATAAAGGCTCAAGGTCTTGAGCTTTGAGCGGACCTCCGCGAGGCCGGGTGTGAAGGCGCCTCGTTCGGTATGGGCGACCCAGGGGAAGTTGTATTTTGCGCCGGGCCTCAAGACCCGCCAATCTCCCGCAAAATGGCCCTCCAAACCCTGAAGCTCGGCGTGGAAAAAAGGCACCACCGTGTGGGTTTGAACGGCCAGTTCCAGCCCATTCTGGCCGTTTCGAAGGGCGGCTTGGAGCCTGGGCTTTTCCACGGGGGCCCATTTCCAAGGCACCAGGATCGCGTGGTTTTCCGCGTGGATTCCCGGCCCCTCCAAACGGATAAAAACAATAATTTCCCGGGGATGCATTCCTTTTTCCAGTAACCGCGCGAAATCCACGGCGAGCAATTTCCGGCTCTCCCCCGCCTTCAGCCGGCCGTTCACGGACAAGCTCTTCACTTTGCGGCCGCCCCAAGTGAAGCTTTCCAACCGGCCTTTGAGGTTAACCGCCTTCGGCGAATCACTAGTGGCCCAAACGGACAATGTCTTTTCGCTTACCTCCAGGGAAGCCAGGAGAGGTGAATAAAACCGAGCCGCCTCATGGTGCAAAACCTTCCACCGGCCGTGGTAATCCATCGAGCTCCAGGAGGCCACCGGCCACAGGTCGTTGACCTGCCAATAGAGGGTCCCCATGCACCAGGGCTTGAGGCGCCGCCAATGCTCAACCGCCGTGCGAATGGCCATGGCCTGGTTAATCTGGGAAGCGTAACAGAAAGAATCGAAGTCTTTGGGAATTGGCATTTCCCGCGCCAGGGTGTTGGTGATGAGCAAGTTTCCCTTGGGGGACCGCTGGTGGTGTTCCATCACCCAGCTGGAGGGGTTCATTTCCTTTTTCGGCACCACCGCCGTCAGGGTCCGGGGCTCGGGGAAGGATTGGAAGCCGAACTCGGAAACGAAACGGGGCTTGACCGTCAGGTAGTCGCTGAAGGGCCGCCCGCCGTGCCAAACCTTCCAGTAATGCACGTCTCCCCGGTTCAGGTCGTCCGGGTCGCCCGCGTTGAAGGCGCCGTTGGAGGGGCTCGAAAGCCAGAAACGCCGGGTGGGGTCTTCCTTCTCGCAGGTGTCCCTGAGGGCGCTCATGTACCGGCGGTACATGGCCGGGTACCGCTTCCCCCCCGGAATTTTCGTCCACCACCAATGGGCAATCCCTGAGAGGTTTTCGTTGTCCCCGCTCCAGAGGGCGAGGCAGGCGTGATCGGAGAGCCGCCTGACCTGGTAGCGGGCTTCCTCGGTCAACTCGTGGATGAACTCGGAAGTCCCGGGGTACACCGCGCAGGCCATCATGAAATCCTGCCAGACCAGGATACCCATCTCGTCGCAAAGGTTGTAGAAGAACTCCTGCTCGTACCAGCCCCCGCCCCAGACGCGCACCATGTTCATGTGGGCTTCCTTCATGGAGGAGAGTAGGTGCCGGTAAACCGCCGGGGTACAGCGGTCGGAGAAGGCGTCGGGTGGGATCCAATTGGCGCCCTTCATGAAAACTGGGCGGCCGTTCACCTTGAAGTAGAAGGACTGGGCGGGCTTCCCATCTTTGGAGCGGCCCTTTTGGGTCACCAGTTCCAGAGTGCGAAGGCCGATCTTTTTATGGAGTTTGCTGGTTTCCCCGCTTTCATCCAGCCAAACCACTTCAACAGGGTAAAGGGGTTGTTCCCCCTGGCCGGAGGGCCACCAGAGCCGGGGTTGGTCGAGGACGATCTCGGCGGCGACTTGGTTTTCACCCTTGTTCAAACGAGCGGAAACCCGGACCTTCTTTCCGCCGCATAGGATTTGCAGTTCGCCCCCCGTGGGCCTGGAGGCTTCCAGCCGCGCCGTGAACCGGAGCCGCACCTGCCGGGGATTCCCCGTGGGTCCCAGGTGGGTCTGGCGAGTTTGAAGGGAGGCCAATCGGGGCGCGTTGGAGCATTCCAAACGGGTAGGCTGCCAAAGGCCGGAAACCGCCAGGTAAAGGCCCCAGTCCCATCCGAACTGGCATTGAACCTTGCGGATCCAGGCCCGGCGGCTCTCCCGGGCCTCCCCCGTTTCCCATTTGAAATCGGGGTCAGTATTCACCTGGTAGCGGTGGCGCCGGGCCTCGCCCCAGGCATAGGCGGTGGGGCTTTTGAGAAGAACACGGATTTCGTTAGTCCCAGACTTGAGGGCGGTCCCCAGGTCGCAAACCACTTGGCGGAACATGTTGATGGACTTCCCGACTCTTTTTCCGTTCAGGAAAATCTCGGCGATGGTGTCAATCCCATCGAAAATGAGCTGGCGGCGGGCCTTGGCGCAATCCCCCGCGGTGGCCTCGAAGGAACGGCGCAGTTCCCAGTCCTGCTCATCCACCCACTGGACCTCCAATTCATTGCGACCGTAAAAGGGGTCGGCGATCTTGCCGAGCTTTTGGAGCTGGTAATGGACCGTGCCCGGCATTTGGGCTGGCATCCATTGGTTGAGCCCCAGGTTCCGTGGCGCCTTGCCCTTGAGGGCCCCGGCCAACCGGAACATCCATTGTCCATCAAGGGATTGGATCACTTTTGATTCCTAGAGGTTGATGGTCGGCCTTGAAGAGGGTGGCTGGCCAACGAGGGTCACTTGCCTTTGAAGAACTTCGTGTTGATCTCTTTCGTCACCTTCATCAAGGCCTTCGCGGCGGGCTCGTTGTCGTTCCAAACCTTGTCGAGCGACGAGTCCACCATGGCCTTGTACTCGGGCACATTGGGGTCCATCGGCCAGTAACGGCCGAATTTGACGGCGTCCACCAGGAAGCCCTTGGACTTGGGCTGCTGCCCGTCGAGGAATACGGGTGAGGCCGCGACCGCCTTGATGGCGGGCTGGGTCAGGCCGGTGGCCGCCATGTACTTCTCCCCCACCTCCCCCGCGAGGTATTTCACCAACTCATAGGCCAGGTCGGGGTTCTTGCAGGTCTTCACGATGCCGTAGCCCGCCGCGCTCAAGGGGAAAGCCCTCAGGCCCTTGGGCCCCTTGGGGAATTCCACCACGTCCCAGTCGAAGTTCTTGATCTGGCGGAACTTGGGGACCAGCCAGATGCCCGTATGGAACATGGCGGCGGTGCCGTTGACGAAAAGGTCGGAATAGTCCATCCCCCCCATGGCCGCCATGAAGGTGGGCGCCGGGCAGACATGGTATTTGTGGATCAAGTCGGAGCGGAACTGGACCCCGGCGATAGCCTCCGGGCTGTCCAGGACGCATCGGGTCGGGTTCCGGTCGTCATTCACCCATTTACCGCCGAAGGCCAGGACCCAGGCCCACCAATTGGGATAATCGTCCACGAAGCCGTATTGGGAAAATTTCCCGTCCGCGGACTTCCTCGTGAGCTTCTCGGCGGTGGCCAGGAACTGCTTATAGTCCCAGTTGTCCTTCGGGTAAGGCACTCCCGCCTCATCGAACTTCTTCTTGTTGTAATAAACCACCGCCACCGGCGCGATGTCCCGGGGCAGTGCGGTCAGGACGCCCTTATAGGTGTAATGATCGATGGCCTCGGGATAAAAATCCGAGAGCTTGATGGAAGGGTCCTTGTCGATATAGCTCTTCAAGTCCACGAAAATCTCCCGGGATCCGAAGGAGACCATCTGCTCGGCGTTGACGCACATCACGTCCGGCGCCATGCCGGCCGCGAATTGGGTGAGGACCTTGGTGATGTAATCGCCGTAAGGCACCCGGTCCATCTGCACCTCCACGCCCGGGTGGGCCTTCTTGAAGTCGTCGATGGCCTTTTGGAGGATCTGGGCTTCCTCGACCCCGCCCCATCCGAGGCAATGGAGAGTCGTCCCCTTTTCCTTGTGGATGCAACCCGACGAAAGAATTCCCGCCGCGAATACCAGCACGGCCGCAAAGAACGCGATTTTTTTCATAACCGTCTCCTCCAGTGAATTGGGAGCCGATTATAGCAAAATGACTAAAACGATTTAATTTTTATGGAATAAAAAGCCCCTTGGGATGCTTCCAAGGGGCTTTGGATCAATAAAAGCTGGATGTTAATAAACCCCAATCCAAACTACCAAATGTAAGAATTACATGCTTATCATTTTCCTACGGGCAGGGAACCGGTGTGTAGGTAGAAGTCGGCGTCATTGTCACGGTATTGGTCCAGGTGATGGTGCAAGTGGGCGATCCGGGATAGGCGCAAAAGGGTGTGGTGGTAGGCGTAGCGGTAATAGTGGGAGTAAATGTTGTGGTCGGCGTAAAGGTGGGTGGGCACGTAGGGGTGGAAGTAATGGTATCCGTCGCCGTGGCGGTTGGGGTGGAAGCGCCTGAGCCGCAGGAATCCACGCTTACCTCGTAACACCAATCCCCTGTCATGGTGACAACCGAGGCGTTTGGATAAGTCGGGGGCATGGCGCCGCCTTGGGTTCCCGAGTCCCCGGTACAGGTGGCCGGCCCCGAAGAGGCCCCCAAGAAAATATCGGTCGTCCCCATGTTGTGGACCGCCAAAACCACTGAATCGCCGCAATTCAAGGCGGTAGGGGGCATGGGGGCCGCGAGCCAGCCCCAAACCGAGCCAGGGGCCGAAACAGTTACGGCCCCGACCCAATTGAGGTTGTCGTAAACCGCGACCTCGAAATTTTGGGCGAAAGCGGCGGGGTTCCCCACATAGACCTGGACCTGGTTGAAATCAGGCCCGCAGGAGCTTCCGATGGGAATCACATTGGACAGGTAATGGCCGCTGGGGATGGTGAGCGTGTTGACCGGTGTGGGGTCGTGGATCCCCAGGGTGACGCAACCCGAGGGAGTGGTGGGCGTGGAGGTGGGCGAAATCGTAGGCGTTTGGGTGGGGGTATTGGTATAAGTCCATGGAGTCGATGTGGTGCTGTTGGTGGGGGTGTTGGAAGCAGTGCTGGTCGTAGTCAGGGTCCCCGTTTGGGTGGCCGTGTCGGTGGTGGAAGGCGTGGCGGAATTCGTCGTCGAATAGGTGTAGGTAGGCGACGGGGTATCCGTGGGGGTGAGCGTTGCGGTCGGCGTCAATGTGGCGGTATTCGTGGGTGTGTTGACCGGCGGGGTGGGACTGTCAGTCGTACTGTTGGTGGGCGTCAGCGTTGAGGTGTTCGGGGCCGTTGGGGTGATCGTCGACGTAGCCGTGTTGTTCGGCGTCGACGTCGGCGTACCCGTGGAAGTGTCGGCGGGGGTAGTGGTAGCCGTAAATAATGAGGTTGTTGTGGGGGTCGGGGTTTCAGTGGCCAGCGGTGGGGGCGGTGCCAGTATGTGCCGTTGGCATCCCATGAAGAGTGGAAAGGCCAAGCCCAGCCAGGCGATGGCAAGTGTATAAAAAAAGCGGTTCAAATGATTCGATCGCAAACGCGACCCTTTCCAGGTCCGAATTCCCATAATTTATAGTGATCGGCTGAAAGCCTTTATTCCCCCCGTTTTCCCGGTAAAAGGAGGGGTTTATCCGCCTTATCGCCGCGCCAAGAGTTTATCACACTCGAACCGGACCCATCCGTCCCTTCCCGGCGGCGGGGGACGGGGTGTTTGGCGGGGGGCTTTTATTCCCTTTCTTTAAAATCTTTTAAAAATATAGTAAAGGGTCCTTCCCTTCCCAAATTCCGCCGGGGGGGCGTAAAATTACTTCATTTTACAGTTCCATTTTTGACGAATAGAGACCCTTATTCCCATGAACGGTCACTTCCAATTCAATCGCAAATCGATTTTCATCCTTTGGCTCTTGTTCCTTTCCCGCCCGCCATCTCTTTATCCCCTCCAAACTCCCGCGCAAGGAACACTTTATGTCTATCCCTCGCCGGCGACCGGCGACCGTGCCCATGTGGTTTAT
>DATKOC010000093.1:0-14435 GCA_035524855.1 bacterium | reverse complement strand
AAGCCATGCTTACAGGCGATTTGGGTTTTGCGTTTTAGCTTTTGAGAAGGTCGACTTGTCTTAAAGGTCGGGAAGGGGAGTGGGCTTCTCGGCGCTGGGGAACCAATGGGCACGGATCAAGACTACACTAAACTACGGTGTTCGCTAAATCGGGACAACTCCACAGTTTAGAAATAATCGGCAATCCATAAAGAAAGAATCAAATTTTAGGGTTTTGGAGCGGGTGTAGCGAGGGATGCGGCTGGTGTTTCCTCAGACAGATCCAGAGTCATGGGGGCGTTGGGAGCGGGAACGGCGGGGTTGGAAGCGGCGGGTTTTTCACCTGAAGCCGCATTGGCGGCTGGGGCGGCTTTATCAGCCGCGACGGGGGTTTCGGCCGAAGCCGCTTTTTCCGGCGCGGTGGATTCGGCGGCCGGAGCCGTCCCGGGAGTTTCAGCGGGCGCGGTCTTGTCGGAGGGATTGGAGGCATCGGTCCCGGCGGCGGGTGTCGCGGCCGGCGCCGGGCTAGGCTTGGGAGCCTCCTCGGGTGCGGTTTCCTTTGTTTCGGGCGGCGGGGCTTTCGCGGCGTTTTTCTTTTTTTTCGCCGCTGGGGCAAGGACGTGGGTCGGGGGGGCCTCAATCGTGGGCGTATCGGTTGGGGTATTGGCGAGGGCCGTCAATTGGGCGTTCAGGTCGGGGGTGGGAGTGTCCGCGGAAACCGCCGGGGCGGGGGCGGGGGATGACGGCGTGCCGCGTTTCATAAGCGCAAACAACAGAACCACCAATAATGCCGCTCCCCCTATGCCGACGTAGAGCATCGGGTTGGGCTTCTTGGGTTCGGGGATGGGCTCCTTGGGGGCGGCTTTCTTCTCCCCGGCCGGCTCGGGTCTTTTGGATTCTTCCTTTTTGGGAGGCTCTTCCTTTTTGCGAGGTTCTTCCTTCGGCGCCGATTTTTTCACCTCGGGATCGGGAACGGGCTTTTCCGCCTCGGGCGCGGGTTTCTTTTTCCCTGCGTCGGGGTTCGCCGCGTGCCAAGCCTCGAAGCTCAAACCACATTTGGAGCAGATGGCCGCGTTATCTGGCTGTTCGGCGTCGCAATCGGGACATTTCATGGGCTCGATTATACGGCGAAAAAGGAATCCTGGAAGACCGGGGATGATTTATTTTGGATGGGTAGCACTCTTCCCAACTTGAACGGGCCTTCGGCAACCGCCTATAATCAAGCCCTTCTCTCGCGCCCCTTGCGTGTGAATTTTCCCAAGCCCGATGGAACAAGGACTCTCTTGCCTAAAATCCTGGTCGTGTTGCCCGTTTATAACGAAGAAAAGACCCTTGAAAACATCTTGGGGCGCTTGTCCCGGGTGGCGGATGTCCTGGTTTGCGTCAACGATGGTTCGAGGGACCGCAGCCCCCAAATTCTCGAGGCCTTCGCCCGGAAACGGCGGGGCACCTATGTTGTTCATCAACCGGCGAACAGCGGCATGGCGGGAGCCTTGAAAGCCGGGTTTCTTTTCGTGCTTTACTTGTCCAAGCGAAAATTGGCCGGTCCGGAGGATATCGTGGTGACGATCGACGCGGACGGCCAGCATAAGCCCGAATACATACCGGAGATCGTCCAATACCTCGCCCGGAAAAAAGTGGACGTGGTGTTGACCCGGAGGGATTTCAGCGTCTATCCACGCTACAAGGTCTGGGGGAACCGCTTCCTGACCCTGACCAATTCCATCCTTTCCGGGCACCGGTACAACGATGTCGAGTCGGGCTTGCGTTTCCTGAAAGTAAAAACCCTGGAACCTATCCTGCGGTACTACACCGGGGTAAAATATTCCTGCGCCCAGGAAATCGCGCTGATTTCGGCCAGGGCCGGCTTTAAGATCGACAATGATTTCAGCGTGAGGATCGCCTATTACCGGGCGGGAACCACCGTTTGGGACGGGTTTATCGTCTTGGGCCTCAGTTTGTTGTGTTTTTTAAGGATCATCATGCGCTTTCCAAGCGTCATCACCGGCAGCACCCTCCTCATGGAGCGGTCCTTCGAGGCGTCACGGGCCTTGTGGGGAAAGGGAAGGAAGAAATGAGCTCGAATATGGAACTGGACCTGCCGAAGGTATCCTCGTTTCTCTGCTGCAACAACATCCAGCAGGATGTCCTAAGCAAAAATTACGAGCTGAGGGGGGTCTTCCAGGGCTTCGGGCCACCGGGCTATCCCTTTGGCGTGGAGTTCATGACTTTCACCCGGATGGCTTACGACAAGAACGGGGAGTTCCAGATCGATATTTCCCTCTATAACGACAAGGGGGAGAAGGTCTCGGACAGCCTGCCCCGAAAACTGCTTTTTGGGGAAGCGCCGATGCACGACCTGATCACCGCCTGGCGGATCGTGTTTCCCGGGGCGGGCACCTATTCTTTCAAGGTTTTCTGCAACAACCTGAACTTGAGCGAGTACAAGGTTTATTGCCGGTAAGTTTGGAAGTCTCCCGCCGAAATCGGGGATGCTTATCCGGTGAGGCCCCATTTATTGGGGTTTTTGCGGCCTCGAAACGTCGAAAGACCGACCTTCGGGTTGGGCCGCCCCCTTAGTCTCAAGTTTTAATTGGGAAAAACATACGATATACTATGCGCCGTTTGAGACCGTGGGCCTATTTCCCTGATATATCCGTCAAAACAGCCGTCTATTCATCAAAGGAAGTGTCGTGGCCAAGAAAGACAAAATTCCCCTCAACGCCGGGCTCTTTCGAAAGCCCCTCTTCTGGCTTCTCGTCATCACCGTCCTTGGCGGGGCCTTCCGCTTCTACAACCTCAATTGGGACTTAAAGCACTCCTTCCATCCGGATGAACGCAATATCCTGGGCCAGACCTCCAGCATCCAGGCCGGGTCCGGCTACCGGGTGCAGTTTTTCGCTTATGGCCAATTGCCGGTTTACCTCTACCGGGCCACCGGGGAGCTGGTTTCAACCCCCCAATTCGTTTTTGACCTTTTCAAGGGACACGATGACGCGGCCCAGGGGGTCTATTGGGTTTTCCTGGCCGCCTTGGTCCTTGGGGCGTCCTGGTTTTTCAGCCGGGAAAAGTTCCAGATACCCGCTTTTGGGGCGTCGGTTTTCCTGTTCGCTTGCGCGATATTCCTCAAGTTTTTCGGCATTTTCACGATTTGGTTCAGCCAAATCGATGACACCCCCCTCAAACTGGCCAATCTCGTTTTGGTGGCGGTGGTGGCCCTGGGCCTCTCGGGGCTGATTTCCTATTTCCTCCAAATCGAATGGGCCGGGCTGCCCCTCCAGGCTTCATTAGGGGCTTTTTTCCTCATGGGAGTTCTGCCTTGGTTCCTGGCCAACGCCTGGGCGCGGGTATTCGGGGAATTGGCCTTTACCCTGCTCTTGTGCGGACTCGCTTCCTGGTGGGCCTGGGTATCCCGGTGGGGAAGGCTGGTCCTAACCCTCCTGGCGTTTTGGACTTGGCTCGCCTCCATGGCCCACGCCGGCCATGTTTACACGGGTTATGGGGAATGCATGATCATCGGCCGCTGGTGGGCCGCCCTTTTCTCCACCGCGACCATCGCCGCCATCTACCATTTCGTCAACCGGGCCTATCAAAACACCCCGATGGCCCTTTTGGCCGCAGCGGGATTCGCCTTCGCCGTGGTGAGCATTGAACAGGCGCATTACTGCATTACCGAATCCTTCATCACCTTGATGTTCGTGGTGATCGCCTTTTGCGCCCACGAGATCGTCCGGAAGGGCGGCTGGCGGGAATACCTGCTGGCGGGGGCCGCCTTCGGCCTGGCCATGGCCGCCAAGACCAGCTCGCTCTATTACGTGATGATCATCGTGACCGCCCATTTGGTCCGCTTGGCCCAGCGCCCGGCCAAGGATTGGGAAAAGGATTGGAAAAAGCTCAAGGATTACAAGGAAATCTATTCCCTCGTGGCGGCCGGCCTCATGGCCGCGACCCTCGGGGTTTTCGCGGGGGTGGGATTCAAACTGAGGGGTGTCCTGCAGGATCTTTTCACGCTCGATCCCGGCTTCGCCAATAACCTTTGGGTCGCCCTCTTCGCGGGTCTTTCCTTGCTGGGCCTGGTTTTCTTCATTTGGGAATTTACCCGCTTCCGGGTTTTGGCCGCGCAGGCCCCCGAGTGGATCAAGATCGCCTCCACGGGAGGCCTTGCGGTTTTCCTCTTCTGTCTCTTCTCCCCCTGGTCCCTGCTCGATTACACCGGCTTCATGAACTCGATGAACTACGAGTGGCACGTCGTCTCCATCTCGGACGCCTGTTATGTCATCCAGTTCAAGGACACCCCCCGCTACCTTTACCAACTATGGAACCTGATGCACGTGGAATTGTGGTGGCCCTTGGGGGTCGCGGCGGTGGCGGGAATGCTTTGGGTCCTGGGCCGATTCCTGCTCCAACTGGCCAGGCCCACCAAGGGCAAGACCCTGTTGCCCCTCCCCCTCGTGGAAGGGAAAGGCTTCACCTTCTCCCTGCCGGACCTGCTCATCCTCTGCTGGTTCATCCCCTATTTCGGTTTCATCGGCTCCTGGAATACCAAGTTCGTCCGCTACATGGTGCCGCTGGTCCCGGCTTTCTGCGTTTTCGCGGCCCGCCTCCTCGCGGACCTTTACCAACGGTTCAAGTCTTTTCCCTGGATGGCCATCGCCAAGCCCGTTGTCCTCACGGTGGTGCTGGGCGCCAGCCTTTTTTATTCCGCGGCTTACATGCATGTGTACCGCTTCCCGCACCCTTGGATTGAGTCCTCAGTTTGGATGTTCAAGCACATCCCCTTGGGCGCCAAGATCATGACGGAAACCTGGGATGACGGCCTGCCCACCGGCGTGGACCATTCCCAAGACCCCCGCGTGGAGGGCGCCATGGGGCCGCAGAATTTCGGCCACGTGGACCTGACGATCTACGAGATGCACGGGTTCCCAACGGACGACACGCCGGTGAAGAAAAATTACTACGCCAATGTCCTCCAACAGGGGGATTACATCAGCATCGCCTCCAAGAAAATGTGGTATACCTTGACGGCCTGCACGCCCGAGTTTAAACCCCACGGCTACAACGTCTATCCGGTCACCTCCCGTTATTACCGGCTCCTGTGGTCGGGCCTGTTGGGTTTCAAGATGGTGGGGGAATTCCACAACTATCCCGGCCTTTTCGGATGGGAGCACCCGGACGACATGGCGGAAGAATCCTTCTCGGTGTATGACCATCCCCGGGTTTATATCTTCAAGAAGGTGGAAAACGTGCCGCCCGAGCGCATCCTGAAGATGCTCGACTCGGACGACTACGTGAAGGGCATCGATCGGGACCTCATGCGCACCATCACCCCGGATAACGTGGACCAATTCATCGCGGACCGGCGGAAGTACCTGGAGGAAAAGGGGTTGTTGAAAGCCCTGGAGGAGATTTCGCCCGCCGCCACTCCCCAAGCGGCCCCTTCACCCAAGGCCAAGCCCAAGGCTTCGGCAAAAGAAACCACGAAGGCTTCCGCCCCGGCAAACGCGCAGGGCACCCCCTCGCCCACGCCGATGATCAAGGTCACCGCCCCTCCTACCGTGCCCGGCCTACCGGACGCCAAGACCCTGCAGGTTCTCAAGGGCTACGCGGACCATCCCTTCGTCGAAACCGATGTCAGCCAGGCGCCCCCTCCCCCTGAGGAGGGTTTTTTTTATCAACTCCGGGCCTGGTTCAGTTGGCTCCTAATCCTTGTCGTCCTGGGTTGGATGGCCCTGCCCCTGACGCTTAAGGTCCTCCCCAACCTTCCTTCCGGCGCGTACTCCCTCAGCAAGATCCTCGGTTTTTTCGCCTATTGCTGGGTGGTGTGGTTTTCCGCCAGCGTCAAGATTTGCCATTTCACGGTTGGCTCCTGTTGGTTTTGGTTTTTCGCCCTTTTGGGGCTCGCCTTGTGGGGATTCCGGAAGGACTTCGGCGGGGTCAAATCCGCCTACGCCAAATGGGGTGAGTCGTGGAAACACCAGGAATGGGCCTTCGTCGCCGCTTTTGCGGCTTTTACTTTGGTGAAAATTTACATCCCCCATATCCACGACCCCTCGGGGGAAGGCTATAACGGCGGAGGGGAAGCAGGAATGGATTTTGGATTCCTGGCCTCGGTTGTCCGGGGCGAGAATTTCCCACCCCAAAACATGTGGATGGCGGGACTCCCGATTGGCTACACCTTCTATTATGGGCACCTGATGATGGGGATCTTGACCAAGACCCTCGGGTTGGTTCCGGCGGTGACCTATAATCTGGCCCTGATCACCCTCTTCGCCATGATTTTCTCGGGATGCTTCGGCCTGGCTTTCGGCCTGACCGGGAACCTGCCTAGCGGCTGGATCGCCGGATTGCTCTCGGCGGTGGCGGGGAACCCGGCGGGGGCCAAGCAGTACCTGGAAATCCTGCACCAATGTTTCACGACGGGTAACTTCGCCGCCCTCGCCTACCACACTTACGACTTTTTCGGGCCCACCCGTGTCATCCCGCCCCTGTCCATCAATGAGTTCCCTTACTTCAGCGTCCTTTACGGGGACATGCACGCCCATACCCTCGCCCAACCCTTCGCGATGCTCCTCATCGGGATCGTGGCGTCCCTTTATATCGCCCAACCGGTTAAACCCTTCGAGTGGGGCAGGGACCTGCCGAGTTTGGCGGCGGCCGGTTTTCTTTTGGGTGGAATCGCCTACCTGAATACCTGGGAAGTGCCGACCTGGGTCCTGTTGATTGGAATCGCCCTCCTGACCCGCGGGCTTTCCGGCGCGAATGGAAAGGTTCTCCAGAAGGGTTTGACGAGGACTTTCCAGGCCGTCCTGGTGGCGCTTTTGCTCCTGGGCTGGAAGGATTTCTTGAAGCCGGGCTCGATGGCCCACGCCCTGGGCGGCTCCACACTGACCCTGGCGGTTTTCGGGTTCCTGGGGGCCGGCGCGGCGGTGCTTTGGCTCAACAAGGATAAAGCGACTCAAATCCTCTCGCGCCAGTTCCTGACGGTGGCCGGCAGCTTTGGGGTGGTTTTCGCGGCGACCGGCGTCCTGTGGATCCCCTTTTTTAAGATTTTTTACCCCCAACAAAGCACGATCATGTGGGTGGCGCCCTGGATCCGCACCTCGGTTCGGAATTACTTCAACATCTACGGTTTTTTCGTGAGCGTCCTCGCCCTCGCTTTCCTGGCCGCCTTCCGCGCCGAAATTTTCCGCTGGCTGGCCGCCGCCGTGAAGGCTCCCCGCAAACCCAAGGGAGATTTCCTGGACCGGGTGAACCACAAGTTGGAGGAGCTTTCCGATAAGGTCATCGAATGTTCCGAGACGCTCCTCGCCCCGAAAAACGCCGTTCAAGGGGCCATAGCCCTTGGTCTCGGCTCTCTCGTGGTCATCTGGGGCGCCTCCTGGGTTGAGTGGACCGAGCCGCCCAACTACTCGGTTTTCTCCCTGCTCTTGGCCACCCTTTCCGTTGGTTTGATGTTGGCCGCCCTGCATTTTAAGGACCGGTGGGAATGGTGGCTGGCCACCTCCGGGGTGGCCTTGCTTTGGATGGGACTCATGGCCACGCACCGTATCCACCTGATCCAGGAAATGCCTTTTACCCTCGACCTTTTTTTCTTCTCGGTGCTTTGGCTGGTTGGCTTTTTCCACCTGGGTCTGGCGGTGAAGACCTTCGCCGACCGGAAACTATCCTTTTCCTACCTCTTGACGGCCTTCCTGTTCCTCCTGACGGCGACCCTGGAAGTTTTCGTGATGAGCGAGTATTTCGGGTTCGGGGACGGGATGCGCAACAACTCGCTTTTTAAGTATGGCATCAACGCCTGGACGGTGGCCTCCGTTGCTGCTGGAATTTTCCTTCCCAAAATCCTTGCATTCTTTAAAGAAGCCTCCAAAGCCGTCAAGAAGGAATCGGCCCGGTCTCGAACGACGCTCCTGGTGATTTCCGGATTATTCATTTACGCGCTTCTTTGGGCCGTCTTGGACGTTTATTTTCCCTATATGCAAAACGTGTTCATTTACCTCTTGGATATCGTCCTGACCGCGGGGCTCGTGGGTTGGGGTCTTTTCGTGGATGAGTGGTTCACCGGGGACGGCGCCCGCAAACTCTTCATGGGTATGGCGGCGGTTTTGATTCTTATCCCCATCCTGGCCTGGATGCCCGCGAGTTCGTCGGCTTTCCTCGGCTTTATCCAACACCATTGCGCCCAATTCGCCGCCGAATGGCAATTTCCAGCCCTCTTAGCCAGTTTGGCGGTTTTCGCCGCAAACCTCGTTTGGGAAGGAAAGAAAAACCTGGGACTTTACTTGGCGCAATTGAGTTGGAAATCCTTGGTGGTAGCCCTGCTGACCCTCATTTGCGTTTATCCGGCCGCCGCCAGCACCCGAAAGGCCCACGGCTTTCTCGATGTCTTCCGCCGTCAGTGGGGCGGCGCCGTGGAAAGCCCAACCCTGGACGGGTTGGCTTATCTGCGCCGCTCGAATCCCTATGACGCGGCGGCCATCCGATTCCTCAACGAGCACATTCCCGACCAGCCTTGCCTGATGGAATTCGTGGGCGCGGGCTACAATACCTGGGGTTCCCGTTTCTCCATTTTCACGGGGATACCGGCCCTCATGGGCTGGAATGGCCACGTCAACGAATGGGTGGGGCAACGGTTGGGGAACGACATTCAGTCCCGCTACAATGCCACCGAGGAAACCTTTTCCACGACCGATCCGGTTTTGGCCAAAAAAAACCTGGACGCGTATGGGGTGCGGCTGGTCATGGTGGGGACGGTGGAACGGAATGGGGCGGCTGAGAAGCGGGGCTATCCAGCCGAAGGGCTCGATAAATTTTCCTCATTTTTGCCCCTTATTTATAAAAACCCCGGGGTTGAGATTTACTATAATCCCCCGCCGGTGGACTAAAACGGGCGTTGGGGCCGCTTCCGGGCCGTTGAGGCGGCGAAACTTGATTCGATGGCAAACGTCAAAATGAAGTCAACTTGAAAGGCTTGAAATGGATTTCGCGCCGATATTCCTTTGGTGGTTCGTCGTCCTCGTGATGGGCCTTGCCGCCTATCCGATCGCTTTCGTCCTTCTCCGGCATTTCCCGGACAAAGGTTATGCCTTCAGCAAGGTGCTGGCGCTTCTCCTGACGGGTTATTTCGCCTGGATCCTGGGTTACGCCTCCTTTAACCCGGGCACGATCCTTTTGTCTTTTCTGCTCATGGCGGGCCTATCGGTCCTCATCCTGGTGACCTGGTTGGGGGAAGCCTTCAAAAAATTCTTCGCCAAAAACCTGGCGCAATACCTGGTCTTGGAGTGCCTCTTCCTGACCGCTTTCCTCGTGGCGGGCGCCTACAAGATGAGGACCTACGAGATCGGGGGACCCGGCGAAAAGCCAATGGACTTCGCCTTTTTGAACGGCATACTGGCCTCGCCCAGCATGCCTCCGGTGGATCCTTGGTTAGCGGGCGGCAATATCTCCTACTATTATTTCGGCTATTTCGTGGTGGCCATGCTCACGAAAGTCACCGGTGTCCCATCGGGAGTGGCTTTCAACCTCATGGTGGCCCTGGTTTGGTCGCTCTCGGCGCTCTGCGCTTTTTCCATCGCCTACGCCCTGACCCGCCGCTACCGTTATTCCGTCCTCTCGGCCGCGGCCCTGACCGTCCTGGGAAACCTCGACTATTGGCACCGGGCGGTCCAGGCTTTTCAGGTCGGCAATTTGAGCCATCCTTACTACAACCAGCCCATCGACCCGAACGCTGAGAAAGGCCTCTCGGGGGCCATCAGCTACCTCCTGTCGCCCCTCCAGCACGGGTGGGATTACTTCCAGGCTTCCCGCATCGTTCCGGTGCCTCCCTCGGATAAGCTCATCAACGAGTTCCCGGCCTTTAGTTTCTTCCTTTCCGACCTTCACCCCCACCTGATGGCCATTCCTTTCGTGCTCCTGGCCATCGCCACGGCCTACAGCCTGCTGAAGGCCGGTTCGTTCGACACCGGGGTCTACGCCGGGAGTTCCTTGTGGAAATGGGCGCAAGGAATCGTGATGGTTCTCATCTTCGGGGTCCTTTCCTTCTCCAATAGTTGGGATTTTCCGACGTTGATGTTGTTGTTGGGCTTATGCCTTTTTCTCCAGCAATGGTGGACGAATGAAGGCGACTTTAATGCCTGGGCAAAAGCGGTCGTGAAGGTCGGAGTCCCCCTCGTGATCGGAGCTTTCGCCTTTTACCTGCCTTTTTACGTCAAGTTCCAGTCCCAGGCCAGTGGTTTAGGGCTCGTCAAGGACCGCACGGACATCTATTACTTAATCGTCATCTTTGGCTTCTTTTTCTCCATCCTCATCCCGGCGATCCTGGGGAAGGCCCTTAATCCACGCGGATCAAAATCACAAAAGTCCAGGACGAAGCGGGGGGACGAACTGGTTTGCGTGCTTTGCGGGGAGGAGGCCAAAGACAGGAAGTTTTGTGGGCATTGCGGCGGGGAAGTGGCTCCGGCCGGGGGAGCGGATATCGCCGCCCTTCCGGACGATTCCACACGGAACTTGCTGCGCAAGGCCGGTGGGCTTTTTTCCTCCGAGGGGGATCCCAGCCGGGGCTGGATGGCGTTGGGCGTGGTTTTGCTTTTCTTGATCGGCTTTAATTTTGCCCCCCTCCAACTTTCGACCCTTTTAACCGCGGCGCTGTTCGTGTTTTTTACCCTCCTGGCCCTGGCTTCCACCCCGGAAACCAAGGAGATGATTTTCACCCTGCTGATGGTGATGATCGGCTTCCTTCTCATCGCGGGATGCGAGGTGCTTTTCATCAAGGACCATTTCTCGGATGGCGCCCTCTACCGGATGAACACGGTCTTCAAGTTCCATTACCAGGTTTGGATTCTTTTCAGCCTTTCCACCGGACCCCTCTTGAAGTGGCTGGTGGAAAATCTCTATTCCCAGTGGGCTGGCTGGAAAAGGGGACTCTGGGCCGGGGCAGCTATTTTCACCCTGGTGGGGGCCCTGTTTTACCCGGGGTTGGCCTTTTCGGCCAAGATGCGGGGTTCGTCCCCCGAGTCGGCGACCCTGGACGGCGAGGTCTATTATGAGCATAATTACCCCTCGGATTTCGCCATGGCCCAGTGGATCAAGCAAAACGTAAAGCCGGTTGGAAGCAAGGTGCCGGTGATCCTGGAAGCCTGGGGTGGTTCCTACCAACAGCAGTACGGGACCTTGGCCACGATGACCGGGTATCCCACGGTCTTAGGCTGGGATTTTCACGAGGCGCAATGGCGGGGCTCCTGGGACAAGCCCGTGGTCCGGGGCGGGGATGTTGAAGACACCCTTTTCCGACGCCGCGACGATATTGACGCGATTTACACCTCGTCGGACCTGAATAAAACCCGGGACCTCCTGAGGCGGTACCGAGTGGATTACGTTTATGTGGGGGACGCCGAGAGGGCGAAATACAAGGATCATCCCGAGAACCTCGGAAAGTTTTCCTCGTTGGGGACGCTGGTCCAACAGTCCGGGAATTCGTTCCTTTATAAAGTAAACCCGTAAGGGTAAAAATTATTCACGACGGAGGAAGTCGATATGAAGATAGGTGATCACGAGCTAACCTCGAAAGACCTGGCGGTGGCGGGCATTTTTGTCCTGGTGGTGATCGCCCTGCTTTGGGTCATGGTGGGCGCCAAGCCGAATCCGACGGTCTTGCAGAAAGGAATGGCGGACCCGGTGCTCCTGCAGGGAGGAATTCCCGGCGCGGGAAAGGGCCAGTTCAGCTACCCCCGCGGCATCGCCGTGGACAGCAACGGTGATATTTATGTGGCGGACAGCCGCAACCACCGGATCCAAAAAATCAAGGGCGCTGACGGCAAATTCACCCTTCAGTTCGGGAAGTTCTTTAATGTGGGTGGCGGCGACAAGAAGAAGCTGGAAAACGACCAGCTTGGGATGCTCAATGAGCCCAACGACGTGGCGATCGGGCCGGACGACATGGTTTATGTCATGGACACCTGGAATGGACGCGTTCAAATCTTCACCCCCAAGGGAAAAGCCAAGAGAGCCATCGCCTCGGATGACGGGGTTTTCGCGCCCCGCGGCATCGTGGTGGACCCGAACGGGTTCATTTACATCGCCGACACGGGTAAGCACCGTATTGTCAAGTTCGATCCCAAGGGCCAGAAAATCAAGTCCTGGGGAATGAAGGGCGATAAAAACGGCGAGTTCAACGAGCCTATCGGCGTGGCCTTGGACCAGGCAGGAAACCTCTATGTGGCTGATCGCTTGAATTTCCGAATCCAGGTTTTCAGCGGGGATGGCCAATATATCCGCGAATGGCCCGTGAAAGGTTGGTCGAAGGAGCAGATCGACATGGAACCCCACTTGGCCATTGACCAGGCCCATTCGCTTCTTTACGCCTCCGACGGGCGGGGCCACAAAGTTTATTGCTTCAAGTTGGATGGATCACTGGTGTCAACGATTGAGAATGACGCCCAGGGACGCCCTCTTTTCAGCGTGCCGATTGGGGTTGCCGTGGACAAACAAGGCGCGCTCTATGTGGTGGACGCGGGCGCGGGGAAAATATTCAAGATCAGGGGCCAGTTTTAAGCCCCTTCGGGCCGCTTCGGTAAAATATGGATTTTTTTCGAAAACAAGGAATCTTGGAAAGGTCATTTTCTCACACGAAACTTAGCAAGTGGAAATGGCTGGCGCGACGAACATGAGAAAGGTTGGGGACATGGCGAAGAAAAAAACGAAAATAGGGAAAAAAACCGCAAAAAAAGGAAAGAAACGCTCCCTGGGCAAGGGCGCGAAGGCTTTCCTGGCCTTTCTCGGCCTGGGGGTCGCCACCATCCTTCTTTACTTGGGCGTCAACCAGTTGACTAATGCCTTGAACGAGGCCAAAGTGGTCCAAGTCTCCCCGGATTTGGAATTTGGGGCCCCCGGCGACGCGCCGGGTCAGTTGAGGGAGCCTTGGGGAATCGCGACCGACGCCCAGGATAACTTTTACGTCACGGATTTCAATTCCCACCGGGTCCAAAAATTCAACCCTAAAGGGGAACCGATCCTTTCCATCGGAAAGGATGGAAAAGACCCCGGGGAATTCAACCAGCCCAGCGGCATTTTCGTCGACTCCCTGGGGAACATTTTCGTCAACGATACCTTCAATCACCGGGTCGAGAAATTTGACTCGGCCGGCAAGCTGTTAAAAGTTTGGACCCATGACTTTTTTGGACCCCGTGGCATTGCCGGGGATGGAAAAAACCGGATTTATGTGGTGGACACCGGGAATCACAAGATCAAAGCTTTCGATTCCGACGGCAATTTCCTCCGGGAATGGGGTGGCTTTGGGACGGGAGACGGCAAGTTCAGGGAACCAGTCGGAGCCACGGTAGATGACGATGGCAACCTTTATGTAGCCGATTCGGACAACAACCGGATCCAAAAATTCGATTCCAACGGAAAATTCCTCAATAGCTTCAAAGTTTCCACCTGGCGCGGAAAGAACGAGGAGACGCCTTATCTCGCCTATTCCCAAGGAAACCTTTACGCCACGAACGCCAGCGCGCATTCGGTCCTGCGCTTTGAACCTTCCGGGAAATTGACGGCCATTTACCGGCGTAAGGAAAAAGAAGGCTTTTACGTGGCCACCGGCATAGCGGTGGACCATCAGGGCCACGTTTATGTGGTGGAAAGAGGAGCGGGAAAGGTAGCCCGGTTCCCAATTCCCCCCGTCTCGCCCGCCAAATAATGCCCAAACAACCTCCCAAGGACGCTTGGGACGGCCAGTTGGAAACCCTCGACGACCTCTCCGGGGCGGTCCATTACAACCGATGGATATATGGGATGATGGAGCCCTTTTTGGGACGCAAAGTTCTGGAAGTGGGTTGCGGGATTGGAAACTTGACGGAATTCCTGGCCGAAGGACGCGAAGTATTGGCCGTGGACCTTCAGGATAGCTACCTCAACCTGGCCCGGAAACGACTGGGTAGCCGCCGGAGCGTTCACTTCCAGAGGGTGAATCTCGAGAAAAAACTTCCTTTTTTTCAAAAATTCCGGCCGGACACCATCGTCAGTAGCAATGTATTGGAGCATATCCGCGAAGACAGGGGATTTATCCGGGAGTGCTATCAACGGCTCCCGAGAGGCGGCCGATTCCTCAATTTCGTGCCCGCCATGCCGTCCATTTATGGGAGCATGGATCGGCACTACGGCCACTTTCGCCGGTACACCCTTGGGGATTTGGACGGGAAAATGAGGGACGAGGGTTTTGAGGTTCTCCAAAGCCGCTACTTGAATCTTTTGGGGATTTTCGGCTGGTGGTTGAATGGCCGGGTCTTAAAAAAAACAATTGTGCCCAAGGGCCAGATTCTTCTCTATGACAAGATCCTTCGCTGGGTGGTCCCCATTGAGAAGTGGCTTCCGCGCCCGATCGGCCTTTCACTTTTTTGCGCGGCCATTAAAAAATAATCCTCGATCCATAACAAAATCGACGCTGAGCCAGAACTTGAAGGAGA
>DATKOC010000092.1:0-19852 GCA_035524855.1 bacterium | reverse complement strand
AATCTTTCGACCTCAAAAAGTTTGTGGATTCCCAAGCGGTTTTCATCAGCCGAAAATCCGACCGGGGAAGGGAGTTGAAGGCCTTGGAACTGCCAGGTCTTTGGAATGGCGCCATGGCCGATTGGATCACCCTGTTCGTGGAGGTTCCGTTGGAAACCTTTAATCCCGTTAAGACCGTATTTGATTTACTTAAACCCGCTCATCAGGGAAGGCTATAATAAAGTGCTCAATTTGACGGTGTTATTCGGGCTGCATCCCATTTTTTATTGCCAAGGAAACTCATGAAAACCACCGTGGTGACGGGCGGCGCGGGATTTATCGGTTCCAACCTCGTTTATTACCTGCTTGCCCGTGGACCCTCCGATAGGGTCGTGGTTTTCGACAAGCTTACCTATGCTGGAAATCTTGGGACACTCAAGGCCGCCCGCTCCAATCCCCGTTTCATATTTGTCAGGGGTGACATCGCCGACCGAAACCAAGTAAGGGCCCTTTACCGGCGCTTTAAGCCCTCTCAAGTTTACAACCTGGCCGCTGAAAGCCACGTGGATCGCTCCATCGACGGCGCCGCCGAGTTCGTGAGAACCAACCTGGGCGGAACATTCGAAATGCTGGAGGGCGCGCGGTTTTACTTAAATGGAGCGGGGACCCTTCTCCGGAAACAATTCCGTTTTTTGCACGTCTCCACGGATGAGGTTTACGGAACCCTCGGGAAAACCGGATTCTTTTCCGAGACAACGGCTTATTCCCCGAATTCCCCTTACGCCGCCACCAAGGCCGGAGCGGACCACTTGGTCAGGGCCTACCACGAAACTTACGGCCTGCCAGTATTACTCACCAATTGTTCCAACAATTATGGGCCTTACCAGTTTCCCGAAAAACTGATCCCCCTCATGATCCTCAACTCCTTGGAAGGGAAAGCCCTCCCCGTTTACGGGGACGGCCGAAACGTCCGGGATTGGCTTTACGTGGAGGATCATTGTTCCGCCCTTGTTCGGGTCATGGTACGGGGAAAAGCAGGTGAAAAGTACAACATTGGGGGAAACAGCGAAAAGACCAATCTGCAAGTCGTTGGCATGATCTGCCGACAAGTGGCCAGGCTCCGACCTCCCGCCGGAAACCGCACCCTGAGGGAAAAAGGCATCGCCCGGTATGAAGACCTGATCACTTTCGTGAAGGACCGCCCGGGACATGACCGCCGTTACGCCATCAACGCCTCTAAAATTCACAAGGAACTGGGGTGGAGGCCGTCCTATAATTTTGAAAGGGGAATGGAGAGGACCGTCCGGTGGTATCTCGAAAACCTCGATTGGTGCCGAAAAGTCCAGCAAGGTAATTATGGCCGCCAAAGGTTGGGCTTATCGGTTCGGTCACCGAAAGGAACGCGATGAAAGGGATAT
This sequence comes from bacterium, assembly GCA_035524855.1. Taxonomy (GTDB): domain Bacteria; phylum Oederibacteriota; class Muellerivitia; order Muellerivitales; family Muellerivitaceae; genus DATKOC01. Next base: position 18,455 of record DATKOC010000092.1, on the reverse strand, counting down.
TATTAGCGGGGGGCGCGGGGACCCGCCTTTACCCCATGACCCGGGCGCTCAGCAAGCAGTTGCTGCCCGTTTACAACAAGCCCATGGTGTATTATCCGCTCTCGGTGTTGATGCTATCGGGGATAAGGGACATCTTGGTGATCACCACGCCCCAGGATCAGGACAGCTTCAAGCGCCTCTTGGGGGATGGTGCGGATCTCGGTTTATCGCTTCGTTTCCGCGCCCAGGAAAAGCCGGAGGGAATCGCCCAGGCTTTCCTGATCGGCAAGGAATTCATCGGCAAGGACCCGGTGGCTTTGGCCCTGGGGGACAATATATTTTACGGTTGGGGCCTCCCTGAACAACTCCGCTCCGCCGCGGCAAGAAAGGCCGGCGCCACGGTCTTCGCCTATTGGGTCAAGGACCCGGAACGGTACGGTGTGGTGGAGTTCGATAAGACGGGCAAGGCCATGGATATCGCGGAGAAACCCGCCAAACCCAAATCCCCATTCGCGGTCACCGGCATCTATTTTTACGACAACCAAGTAGTCCGCATCGCCGAGACGCTCAAACCCTCCGCCAGGGGGGAATTGGAGATTACCGACGTCAATCGGGCTTACCTTCAAAGAGGCCAGCTTCACGTGGAAAAGCTGGGACGGGGAGTGGCTTGGCTGGATACGGGCACCCCTGAAGCGCTCCTGCAGGCCTCCCTTTTCATCCAGGCGATCGAAGAAAGGCAGGGCCTCAAGGTGGCCTGCCTCGAGGAGATCGCCTATAAGCAGGGATTTATCACCGCCGAGGGGCTTTTGGCCATTGCCCGGCGCCATCCCGGAAGTTATGCGCAGTACCTCCAAAGTGTCTTGGCCCAGGAAAAGGCATGAAAGTTACCCCTGCGGCACTTCCGGGGGTTCTGCTGGTTGAACCCAAGGTTTTTCAGGATGAACGCGGATTTTTCTTTGAGTCCTACCATGCCGAGCGGTATTTCCAGTTTGGCCTTCCCAAGGAGTTTGTCCAAGACAACCAATCCAGATCAGTCCGCGGGACTCTGAGGGGATTACATGGCCAACTGCAAAAGCCGCAGGGAAAATTAGTCCGGGTAACTCAGGGTGAGATCTTCGACGTGGCCGTGGACGCCAGGCCTGATTCCCCCACTTTCGGGAAATGGGTCGGGGAAATCCTTACGAGTCAAAATTTCCGTCAGCTTTATGCCCCACCAGGTTTCCTTCATGGGTTCTGCGTTTTGAGTCCTGTCGCGGAAGTGGAGTATAAGTGCACGGACTATTACGCCCCAGGAGACGAGGTGGGGGTAATCTGGAACGATCCTCGCCTCGAAATCGCCTGGCCTGTTCCCGACCCTATCCTTTCCCCCAAGGATAAGGCCCTTCCCACCTTTGATTCCCTCGGGTCCCAGTTCGAAATCTACCGCGGGAAGAAATAAGGGCCCCTTAACCGGAAGACCCGATTTTTCCAACCCTAAAACCCTGGACAGAACGATTTTGTCGGATAAAATCATCCTCCCGGTACCGCCGGGATGGTTTCGAGGGTTGGACGGGCGTATAGCTCAGCTGGTTAGAGTACTTCCTTGACATGGAAGGGGTCACTGGTTCGAGTCCAGTTACGCCCACCATTTTCACCCCGAAAGAATCGCGCGAATCCGGATGAGTCGTCCTTAATCGGCCACTCCCTTAGGTGCCCCATGTCCGAAAAATACGAGCCCAAACATAAAATGGATGAGTCGCTTTACCGCATGCGCCACTCCCTGGCGCATATACTGGCGGAGGCGGTCCTCCAGGTCCGTCCCAAGGCCCAGCTGGGGTTCGGTCCCCCCGTGAGGACGGGATTTTACTACGACATGCTCCTGGAAGAGCCCCTCGCTGAATCCGACCTGCCGGACATCGAGAAACGCATGCGAAAAATCATCCAGGAAAAGCAGCAGTTCAAGAGGGAAGACCTACCCAAGATCGACGCCCTCAAGAAACTGGAGGGTATGGGGCAGGAATTGAAAGTGGAGTACGCCAAAGAACTCCTGCAGGAAACCAACTCCCTGAGTTTTTACACCAGTGGTCCCTTCGTGGACATGTGCGAAGGACCCCATGTCGATGACACTTCCAAGATTCCGGTCAACGCCTTCAAACTTGACTCGATCGCCGGCAGCTATTGGCGGGGGGATTCCAATCGCCCCATGCTGACCCGCATTTACGGCCTGGCCTTTCCGACCGAGAACGAACTGAAGGAATTCATCAAGAACCGGGAATTGGCCTTGAAACGGGACCACCGCAAATTGGGACAGGAACTCGAGCTTTTCGCCATTGATGAGCATGTGGGCAAGGGCCTGCCCTTGTGGCTCCCCAATGGGACCGTGATCCGCGAGGAGTTGGAAAAGTTCGCCAAAGAACTGGAGTTCCGCGACGGCTATGTCCGTGTCGCCACCCCCCACATCGCCAACGGGGAGCTTTACAAGCTTTCCGGGCACCTTCAACTCTACAAGGACGCCATGTTTCCGCCGATGCGCAGCGTGGAAAAGGACCCGGATGCACCCCAGGAAGAGTTCTACTTGAAACCCATGAATTGCCCCCACCACCACATGATTTACCTGAACCGTCCCCGCAGTTACCGCGAACTGCCGCTGCGGCTGGCGGAATATGGCACGGTTTACCGTTTTGAGAAGTCGGGCCAATTGGCAGGTCTTTTGAGGGTGCGGGGATTAGCCATGAATGACGCGCACATCTATTGCACGAGGGGGCAAATCCAGGAGGAGATCCGGAAAGTCGTGGCCATGCATAAGTTTTATTTCGAGAAATTCCGGATGGACAAGATATGGGTGCGACTTTCACTCCACGACCAGGACAAGGAAAAATTCACCGAAAACGAGCAGTTGTGGACCGAGACGGAAAATATCCTCCGGGAAGTGTTGAAGGCCCTGGCGGTCGATTATGAGGAAGTCCGGGGTGAAGCCGCTTTTTACGGCCCTAAAATTGATTACCAAACCGAGAACGTCTTGGGACGGGAAGAGACGGTGGCCACGGTCCAGCTGGATTTCACCATGCCCGAGCGGTTTAAGTTGGAGTACACGGATTCCGATGGTTCCAAGCAAAGGCCTTTCATCATCCACCGGGCGCCCTTGGGAACCCACGAAAGGTTCATCTCCTTCCTCATCGAGCGGTGGGGGGGGGCCTTTCCAACCTGGCTTTCACCGCTCCAGGTCCGGTTGGTGCCGGTGGCTGAGGAGTTCCTGCCTTACGCCGAAAAACTCGCCCAAGAGATCAGGGAGAACATGGCCCGGGTTGAGGTGGACGCGACCAATGACTCCTTCTCCAAAAAGGTCCGCAACGCCATTACCAAGAAAATCCCCAATATCTGGATTGTTGGAGCCAACGAGGTCAAGGACCAGACCGTGACCTGGCGACGATATGCTGCCGAGAAACAAGTCCAAGTGCCCGCTGAGAAGGCCAAAGCGGCCCTGAAGTCCATGGTCGACCAACGAATCATGGATAATTTCAGCGACATCCAGCTTCCGCTTTAATTAAGATTTGACAAAGAAAAATGGGGATATTAAGATTCTCCCCCTAAGCAGGGGCTTCCGTCCCTCACCCTAAGCCCTCCGGGCGAACGGGTTTTTGATGGTATCCTTCATCACTGATTTTGGATATTTTCATTCAAGGACGGATTTCGCCCGGCGAGGTCCGTCCTTTTTATTTTTGGACAACATTCCAGGAGGTAGCCCACATTTCTTCATCCAAGGAACTGAGGATCAATCATCAAATCCGCGCGCGCCAAGTGCGCTTGGTGGGCGACGCGGGCGAGCAGCTCGGCATCGTGGACTTGAGCAAGGCGCTGGCTATGGCCGTCGAGAAGAACCTGGATTTGGTGGAAGTGGCCCCCGACGGGGTTCCGCCGGTTTGCCGGATCCTGAATTACGGCAAGTTCCGCTACGCCCAGCGCAAGAAGGAAAAGGAAGCCTCGAAAAAACAAAGGGTTATCAAGGTCAAGGAGATCAAGGTCCGCCCCAAGATCGACGAACACGACTACCAAACCAAGCTCAACATGGCCTGGAAATTTTTCCACCACGGGGACAAGGTCAAGTTGACCCTGATGTTCCGGGGAAGGGAAATGAGCCACAAGGAGTTGGGGCGGCAGTTGATGGACAGGGCCGTGGAAGACTTGAGCGAGGTGGCCGACTTGGAAGCCCCGCCGAAGGACGAGGGGATGCAGATCGTGGCGGTGTTCAACCCCAAGCCCCAGCAGCCTCAGAAAGCCGCCGCGAAGGAAACTACAGCCGAAAAGGAAACGGAAAATGGGTAAGGGTCCCAAGACCAAGAAAAGTATTTTGAAGCGGTTCAAAATTACCGGCACCGGTAAGGTGATGGTGAAGAAGATATCGGGGAGGGGCCACCTGTTGGCCCATAAGTCGCCCAAGCGCAAACGGCAGTTGAAGCGCCAGCCGGTTTTGGGCGCCACCGCCACGGGCCGCATCAAGAAAATGATCGGGATTTAAGGGAGAGAACAATGGCAAGAATCAAGCGAGCTGTCGCGAAACGGAAACGTAAAAAGAAATTCTTCAAGCTGACCAAGGGGTATTTCGGGGCGAAGAGCCGCCAGTACCGGACGGTCCGGGAGGCCTCCAAGCGCTCCGGCAACTACGCTTTCCGGGACCGCAAGGCCCGCAAGCGCGAATTCCGCCGCCTTTGGATCACCCGCATCAACGCCGCCACCCGTGAGCATGGGATGTCCTACAGCCAGTTCATCCAGGGCTTGAAGCTGGCCTCGGTGGAATTGGACCGGAAAGTCCTGGCCGACCTGGCGTTGACCGACACCAAGGCCTTCGGGCAATTGGTGGAAGTGGCCAAGAACGCGAAAGCTTCTTAAGTTATTTTTTTAGAAGTCCTCAACACCCCTCTTCGTTCCAACGTGGAGGGGTGTTTTTTTTAGTTTCCATTTTCGGATTGCGCGATATTTGCGCCACCGGGGGCACATGACTCATTTTTCGAAGATCGAAAGCGTCCAAAACTCCATGGTAAAGCACGCCTATTCCCTGAAAGTGTCCAAAAAGGCCAAGGAGTCGGTGGATTTTTTGTGCGAAGGATTCCACCTCGCCCTTGAAGCTTTGGTGAGCGGGTTGAGGTGCCGCTTTATCTTCGCCACCAAGGGTGGATGGGAGCATCCCGACGGGCAAAGAATCCATTTGGAGGCCCAAAAGGCGAAGGTCAAATGTTTTGAGGTCACTTCCAAAATCGTCTCCTACCTTGCCGATACGGTGACCCCGGAAGGAGTCTTTGTGGTCGTGGAAAAGCCACAACCCGCCTGGCCTTCTCCTCCTTTCTCCAAAATTCTCGCCGTTTATCAAGTCCAAGACCCGGGCAATATGGGGACCTTGTTCCGTTCCGCCGAGGCTTTTGGGGCCCAGGGAATTTTCCTGACCGAAGGTTGCTGCGACCCTTTTAATCCCAAGGCCGTCCGGGCATCCATGGGCTCCCTCTTTCGATTGCCTTTTAGGGCCGGAGAGACCTGGAAGTCTTATATGGAATGGCTCGACCAGAACGGTTTTCATTCCTACGCCCTTACGATGAAGGTCTCCAAGCCTATACCCATGGTAAGATTTTCAACACCCATGTCCATTTGGGTTGGGGCAGAGGGAAGCGGCTTGCCGGATGATTTAGCGGCTGCCTGCGAGGAAAGAGTGCGCATCCCCATGGCCGGAAAAGTGGAATCCCTCAACGTCGGGGTGGCCGCCAGTTTGGCTTTGTATTTCGCCCAGTCCCAGGGCCCGGTTTCTTGACAGCCCTTGTGGGCGGTGATAGACTTCAAAAATCACTTTGAAAACGCCGGAAATAATGGAAATCAACCCACCTGAAGTTGAATCGAAAGTCATCGAAACGGCGGAAACGCTGTGGACGAAATTCGAGAAAACCGGCTCGGTCAATGACTATCTCCTCTACTTGCAAAAATTGAAAAAATCCGAGAAGCCCGTTTCGTTTTACCTTCCGTCCTGACACTTTTCTTAGTGAAAAAATCCACTGAAAAATAAATAATACCCTCCGTTCACGCCACCCCATTCATGAGGAGCCAAGGTGATTGATCGTCTGGAAGCCCTATCCAAAGACGCCGAGGCGGCTATTGGATCCGCGAGCGATGTCAGAGCCGTCGAAGACCTCCGTGTCAAGTACCTGGGGAAGAGCGGCCTCGTCACCGAAATCCTAAAGGGCCTTGGGCAAGTTCCGGCGGAACAAAGGCCCCAAATCGGAAAGGTTTCCAACGAAGTCAAGAACCACATTTCCTCACTGATCGAGCGGAAGAAGGAACAGATGGAAAACCAGGGGGGCGGCCAACCGGAGGGTTGGGATCCGACCCTTCCGGGCCGAGGGATAGCTCCCGGAAAAACCCACCCCCTGACAGCCGTCCAAAGGGAAATTTGTGATGTCTTCGTTAGTTTCGGCTTCAACGTGGTGGAAAGCACCGATTTTGAGACCGATTACTACAATTTCCAGGGACTTAATTTCCCCTTGGATCATCCCGCCCGGGATGCCCACGACACCTTTTATTTGAGCAAGGACTTCCTGCTTCGGACCCACACCACTCCGACCCAGATTCATGTCATGGAGGGGCACGAGCCGCCCTTCAAGGTGGTCGCGCCCGGTCGGGTTTACCGCAACGAAGCCATTGACGCAACCCACCACCATATTTTTCACCAGGTGGACGGTTTTCTCGTGGATGAGGGCATCCATTTCGGTCACCTCAAGGGCATCTTGGACGCCTTCGGCAAGAAGCTCTTCGGACCCCGTATCAAGACCCGGTTTCGCCCGAGTTTTTTCCCTTTTACCGAGCCCAGCGCCGAGGTGGACATCTCCTGTGTTTTTTGCCAGGGGAAGGGATGCCGGATCTGCAAACAGTCCGGATGGGTTGAAATCATGGGATGCGGAATGATCCATCCAGCTGTTTTCGAGAACTGCAAGATCGATTCCGAGAAATGGACCGGTTTCGCTTTTGGAATGGGTGTGGAACGAGTCGCCATGTTTAAGTATGATATTGACGATGTGCGACTCTTTTACCAGAACGACTTGAGATTTTTATCGCAATTTTAACCAGGAGGATTACTTGGAAGGCACCCCCCATCAACAGGCTTCGCCGCGAAAGTTTCAAGGCCTGAAAACCGCCTCTATCATTGTTGGAACCCTTTTAGTCGCCTATGGAATGGCCAATTTGGAGGTGGTCCGCCGGGCTTACAACGCTTACAACCGGGGAGAAGCCCACTTCGCGGAAAAGAAATACAAGGAAGCCATGTGGGATTACCAGGAAGTCCAGGAGTTCTATTACTTACCCCACACGAAGTGGGTGGACCTAGCCGCCGAGAAGGAATTCATCTGCCGGGCTTATTTAGGCGATTGGGTTCCACCCGAGGGTCCCATGGACGCGGATGTCCGGCAAACGCGGGCGCCGGAGTTTGAGAAATATAGGGCTGAAATCGCCCAAATTACCCCCGTGGGGGACACCACCTACACCCCCGTTCCCTTGACGAACGCGGAAATTGAAGCCTTTAAAAAGATGGAAAAAAAGAAGAAATAGGTTTTGACCACGACTTTATATTGGGATGGATTGGTGCCGTTTCACTTTTCCCCGTGCCCGGGCCATTTATATCCCGCCGCGTTCAAGTCCTTGATGAAGGCCGGCGCGAAGGGCCGGCGAACCAACCCTTTGCCTTCCTCGTAAACGAAAATTTCCTGCGTGACGATGACATCCCCCTCCATCCCTTGAAGCGCCGAGACGTGGGTGACGGAGCGTTTTCCGCCCTCTAAACGGCTTTGTTGGACCACCAGGTGAACCGCGCGTGAGATTTGCTCGCGGATGGCTTTGATGGGCAGCTCCAATCCCGTAAAGAGGCACATGGTCTCCAGGCGGGAAAGCACGTCCCTGGGGGAATTGGCGTGGGCGGTCGTGAGGGATCCGTCGTGGCCCGTGTTCATGGCCTGAAGCATATCCAAAGCCTCGCCCCCGCGGCATTCCCCCACGACAATCCGGTCCGGCCTCATGCGCAAGGCATTGATGACCAAGTCCCGGATGGCCACTTGGCCTTTTCCTTCCAGGTTGGCGGGACGGCTTTCGAGGCGAACAACATGGTCCTGGTTCAACTGCAGCTCGGCTGAATCCTCGATGGTGACGATGCGCTCGCTGGTGGGGATGAAATTCGACAGGATGTTCAATAGTGTGGTCTTGCCGGAACCCGTCCCCCCGGAAACAACGATGTTTTTGCGCGCCCGGACACAAGCGCCGAGGAAATCCGCGGCTTCCTGGGTGATCGACCCAAACTTGATCAAATCCTCGACCTGCAGCTTCTTCTTCGAGAATTTTCGGATAGTCAAGACCGGCCCCACGAGGCTCAAGGGCGGGATGACCGCGTTCACGCGCGAGCCGTCCGCTAGGCGTCCATCAACGTAAGGCTGGCTTTCGTCGATTCGCCGTCCGATGGGTGCCAGGATCCGCTCAATGACTGTCCGCAACTGTTGCTCGTCCCGGAAGACTACATCCGTTTTTTCCAATAACCCCTTTTTTTCGACGTAGATTTGCCGGGGGCCGTTGACCATGATTTCGGTTACGGCGGAGTCCTGTAAGAGAGGCTCCAGGGGTCCCAAACCGAAAGCTAAATTCAAGGTTTCCGTCACGAGCCGTTGGCTTACGGCCCGGTTAGATATTTTCATTTCCTGGATAAGCCGGTCCAGGATTTCCCGCGCGTTTGGCTCCAAAACTTGCCGTTGAAGAACGTCGCCGTTTTTTTGCTCCTTCACCGCCCCTGAATTCCTTAAGCTTTCTAAAAGTTTTTGGTGAAGCTGATGGACTTGGTCCAGGTTTATGCCGTCCGCGCCCGCGGGAAGGGAAGCGTCTTGGCTTGGCGATGGGCCCGGCATGGCGGAAAAAGGTGATTTTCCCATCGAAGTTTTTTCGGCCAAAGTCGCGAGGTTTTTTTCGAGCGCTGGTGTCAGCACCCCCCTCTCGAACAGGTGAAGGGATAAATCCTCCCCCATGAAAGGCACGTTCCCGGCGTGTGAAAAATGGCCTGACCAAGCTTCGAGGTCCCTGGGAACCACTTGGGATTGGGCCATTTGGTTGAACACGAGGTGGAATTGGTCCAGTTGAAAATGAAATGGTAAAAGGCGTTTTTCCCACTGTTTTACGGCGGCCAAGGAAGAGGGCTCCAGGGAAGAAATGAAGAAAACGCCGGCGCTTTTCTCCAGTACTGGTATGTACTGATCCGCGGAAAAGGAGGACAAGTCAAAGTAAAAACGGTCAAACCAAGGGATCATTTTATCCAGGATGCCCAGGCTTTGTGACAGGGTCAATGGATTCCCCTCGCCCGGCCTCAGGGGAATGTAAGCGACCCCCTCCGGGGAAAGCGAAAAATAATTTTCCACCATCTTGGGGGTCAGGTGATCCTGGTACGGCTCCAATTGGGAGAGGTAATGGCTTGTGTGGGTAATCGAAAGATAAGAGGGAGTAAGGGAGAAAGGGTTGGCGTCAATGAGCGCGATTTTTTCGCCCTTGTTCCGGGCGGCAAGGCGGGCTAGGAGGGCGCAAAGAATGGAACAGCCCACGCCCCCCTTAACTCCAAGGAAGGAAAAGGTTTTTCCGGATGGTTCTAGGGCTGGTCCCATATCCAGACTTCCCAATAGCCATCCCCGGAGGCGGTTTCGTGAAAAGTTGCGGTTCGGACAATGCCATCGTCGTCTTGGAAAACGAACTCGTGCAAGGTTTCCTGATTCTTCTCGGCAAGGGCAAAAATTTGGCTTCGGTGGTACTGAATGACCTTTCCCCAGGCCGGATTAGGCATGGGTTTATGGATTTCCAATACCCTCAGCGCGTTTTGGCGGTTGGCGGTTCTTTTTGAGGCAGGGGCCTGGGTGGGAACGGGCGTGGGGAGCGGTTTTGGAACGGGGGTCAGGGTTGGGGCTGGGTTGGAATCGGCTTCAAGCGACGAATCGGAATCGGAAGGGGCGTCGATAGATTTTTTCGAGGTTGAATTGTCGGCCGAGGCTGAAAGGCATTGAACCGAAAAAGCCAGCGTCCCCAGGCTTAAAATCAAGAGCCGGATTTTCATCAAGTTTACAGGTTCAGGTCTGTGGGGGCGGATTCAATGGTGTTGGTATAGCTGTTAAGCCAAGGGTAGTAACCGGCGAATTGAAATAACTTGCCCAAGGTGAGGGTTTGCGTGACGTCCTCCTCCGGGGCGGGTGCGGTCGTCACGGCCGCGCCCAATTTTAACGGGGCGGGAGGAACGACGGCCGGGGCCGCGACGGGTGTCGCCTCGAGCGGGGGTTTAGAGACCGCCACGAAGCGGGGCTTCAAATTCCGAACGTCGTCATGCATATTGAGGAAACGATAGAGGTATTCCGTTTCGAAATCATAAAACATCCGCTGGCAGATGACCTTGGAGAAGGCTTTTTTCTCGTTCGTCGAGAATAGGGTCAGAAAATCCCCGGGGTGACCGTAACGGGTTTGGGCGGCTTTTTCATCCACCCAAATCATGGTGATCGGGACATCAAGCATTTTTTGCAACTTTTGCTTGGCCGCGACGTCTTCGGGGGAATTCGGTTGGAGGTAGTTCAGCACCCGGTAAAGGCCGAAACCCAGGCGGGGATTGATCCGCTTTAATTTGGGGCCCGGAGGAATGCTTTCCCGCCAAATGGGATTCCCTTTCTCGTCGTTGCGGATCGAGTAGCGGAAATAGTCCCAATTGGTTTGGACACTCGCGACTTGGTCGATCATGTAAACGCAAAACTTGGTCACGTATCCTTTCTTAATGGGGGAGCTGTTGGGCCATCTGCGGGCAAGCACCGTCATCCCCTTAACGCAATTAACGTAGTCTTCGGTTCGGAAGGCGCATTGGGCGTAATAATAAGTGGCGTTGGGGGCAATGGCGGGATCGTTTGAAAGCAAGGAAACCTTCTTGAAGATGTCCTTGGCCTTGGCGAATTGTTGGTTGGAGTAGAGCTGATAAGCGTATTGATAAGCCGTGTTGATTTGTGAGGCGGAAGGCCGTGGTGCGGATGACACAGGGGGCGCGGCGGCTTGAGGGGCGGGTTTGGAGGATTCGGGGGAGGCGGAGACCTTTACGGGTTCCTTTGAGGGGATTTCGGCCGTTCTTTTTTTGGCCGATTTAGTGGTTTTTTTCGGGACGCGGACTGACTTGCTAGATTTTTTGGAGGCCTGGTTTTTCCTCGAAGTTGCCTTGGCGGTTGAAGGGGTGGAGGTTTTCGAGTCGGTCTTTTGGGTTTCCGTCCTTGGGGACGCATTTTTGATCTTTGGTTCGGGTTGGGCCGTGTTTGTTTTCTCAACGGTGGTGCCCGAGGGTTTTGATTCTGGTTGGGTAGTTTTGGAGTCGTTGGAGGTTTCCTTGGGCGTGGCGGCGGCCGGGGTGGAAACTTCCGGGATGGGGGGGGCCGCCGTCTTCTCGTCGGAGGCGCCGGGAGGGACGGGAGGAGCCGGAGGAGTGGTTTCGTCCCCGGGAGGCGGCGGGACAGCGGCGTCCATGTCAGGCGGGGCTGGAACGGCGGGCGGATTAGCCCCGTCAGCCGCCGATAAATTTATCGTGGGGTATTGGATTAATAGAAGGGAAAAGACTATTGTGAGGGAGAGCTTTGTCAGAAGCTTTTTCATAGCGGATATATTATGACCAGAACTCGAATTAGGTCAATTTATTTTGACCGGGAAAGTCTTTAAAAACTGGGAAATTTTCTCACTCCCGCGATTACAATACTGCGAATGATTCGAGGCAGCCTGACTGGATCGGAATGAAAAGTCCCAAGAACCTTACCCTCGTCCTGGCGGCCGTGACCCTGCTCTCGCTGGGGGCGTCCTGCCGTCCCAAAATCAAATCCGACCTTCCCCTGGGCGAAATTAAGATCGCTGGAAAAAACATCACCGTGGAAATCGCCAATAAGGCGGCCACCCGTGAGACGGGGCTGATGTTCCGCGAGGGCATGGCGGATAACACCGGCATGCTTTTCGTTTTCAAGGAACCCCAACAGCTTTATTTTTGGATGAAGAACACTCCGATTCCCTTGAGCATCGCCTTTGTAGATGAGAAAGGCGCCATCTTGAATATCCTGGAAATGCCACCGATGACGGAAAGTACTTTCCCCTCCAAGGGCGCCGCGAAATACGCGTTGGAAATGAATTCGGGATGGTTCCTGAAAAACGGGGTCAAGTCCGGGGATAGGGTGGAAGGAATCGAAAACGCCCCCCAAGCCCAGGAATAACCTTCTGGACAATTGAAGGAAGAGCCTCCGGTTAAGGAAAGGACTGCAATGACCAACATCATCCGGCAAAATTTCGAGGAAGCGGCGGAAATACTCAACAAGTTCATGGCCGATGAAAAAAACATCCAAGCCGTGGAGAGAGCGGGGCAAATCCTGTCCGAGGCGGTCAAGAAAGGGAACAAGGCCATTTCCTGCGGCAACGGCGGGTCCATGTGCGACGCCATGCATTTCGCGGAGGAAATGTCAGGCCGGTTCCGGGAAAACCGGGGCGCCCTTCCGGCGGTGGCCTGTTCGGACCCCGCGCACCTTTCCTGCGTGTCGAACGACTACGGCTATGATTTTGTATTCTCCCGCTTCGTGGACGCGATCGGGGCGAAAGGGGATGTCCTGTTGGCCATCAGCACCAGCGGAAATTCGAAAAACGTGCTCAATGCCGTCGAGTCCGCCCGGAAGAAGGGGATGAGAGTGATTGGCCTCACCGGCAAGGACGGCGGCAAAATGGCCACGCTTTGCGACGTCGAGATTCGCGCCCCCCAATCGGCCTACGCCGACCGGGCCCAGGAGATTCACATCAAGGTCATCCATACCCTCATTCAACTGGTGGAAGCGAATATCTGAGTAAAAATCCCGGATTTGGGGAGCGGAATTGAGGTTGAGATTTCTTTTCCTGGTTGGTTTCCTGTTTTGCGCTGCGCTTTTCGCCGGGTTCGCGGTTAGCTGCCAGAAAAACTACAACGTTTCCCCGTTGAACACCCCCGTGGCGACCCCGACAAACACACCCACCTTCAACCAGTGCACGCCGACGGCCATGCTCACGCCCAACCCCTGGCCCAACAGCGGGCCGGCCTCCATCCTATCTCCGGCTTATTCGGGGATTGCGTTTGTCGAAATCCAGGTATTTGATTCAACCTACACCGTCCAAAACCAGCAACTTTTTAGTGTATCCTCCGGTTCCCCCCTGTTGATCGATTCGCACGACCTTCATGGCGTCACTTACCCTCCGGGGAACTATTACCTGCAGGTGGGCGTGACGGTTTTAGGGGCGGGCGGCGTTTCGGAGTGCTATTTCCAGCCCATTACGATTAATTGAGAGCGGGTTTGAGGCTGGCGGATCATTTCAGTCGTCCGTTTGGCCCACCAGGCTGGGCGTCACGAAAATCACGAGCTCGGACTGGCTTTGCTCGTTGTCGGTGAAGCGGAAAAGCTCCCCCAGGACGGGGATATCGCTTAACAAGGGAATGCCGGAGGTCAGTTTCTGGTTTTCCTCGGCAATCAATCCCGCGATCACCAAGGTTGTGCCGCTTTTCATGTAAACCACCGTTTCCGCCCAGCGTGTCTTCAAAGCCGGTACCACTGTTCCGTTTCCCAGGGGAATCCCATTCTGGATGTCTAAACTGCTGACCTCCGCGCGTAGTGCCGCCGAAATATTGCCCTCGCCATCAATGGAGGGTTTAATTTTTAACTTCACGCCATAGGGTTTCCATTCGAGATTCGTCGATCCGAGTTTGTTTTCCGTGACGTATGGAACCTCGCCGCCGGAAAGAAAGCTCGCCTCCTCCCCGCTGACCGCCAGCAATTTCGGTTTGGCCAGAATTTTGGCCTTGCCCCGGTTAATCAGGAGTTGGACGCTGGCGGCGAGGGATTGGCGGGAGAGGGAGCTGAATGTCAGGAGAGGCGGGGGAAAATTCTCAGCCACGGAAACATTGTTGGGGGTGATCGCCGTTGAATTGGTGGTGTCCGATATGGACCCCCAACTCAAGCCCGCTTTCAACGCGCTTGAGGACTCGATTTCCATGATCTCAACTCCGACCTCCACCATGGCTTTTTTTAAGTTGTGGGAAGAAACGGTTATCGTCCGGGTTTCCTTCGCCCCCGATGGTGAAATGAGGATCAGGCTGGTATTGCCGGGCGATTTGGCGGATACCAGAATTTCCTCATCACTTACTCCCTTTACATCGGCGACATCGGGATTGCCGATCGCCACTTTTTTGGTGGAATCCACGTGGATTAATTTGGATTCGCCGATCGTTAGGCGAATGGCGCCTGTTTCCCCTTGGGCGGCGCCATTTCCAATTAAAATCCCGGTTAAAATAAAGAAGAAAAGTTTTCCCACTTTACTCTCCTTTGCTTGAGCTTCCCCGGATGATCTCAATCCCTTTTCCCCGTGGTTTGGGAGTGAAATGGCCCAAGCGCGCCAGGACCTCCGAACCGCTTTGGGGAGTGATGGATACAATTTCATCGTCGCTGGGGGCCCTCAGGAGCAGCCGGAGGGGATGGCCTTCCAGGTACATGAGGGTCTCAGCTTGTTCCGGCGTCACTGCCAGGGTAACGGTGCTGTAACCTGTGGTTCCGGTTGTGGAGGAGGTGTTTCCAGCGTCGGAACTGGACTTGCCCAATTTCACCAATTTGTCCCCTACCGCGAGAACCTGGAGGTTTTGGAAAACGAAGGAGGTCGTTTCACTTTTATTGGATTCGGTTTTCGTGAGAATGTCCACGTAATTGCCGGGCCGCAGGAGGTTGCCCACTCCGCTGGTTTCGCTCACTTCAAGTGTGTAAGCGCGGTAACCGGGATTAAGGACGACCGCCAAGGAATCCTCTCCCATGCCGAATTTATTGGAAAGAACCTGTTCCCCCGAAGAAATAGCGGTCATGCTCGCCAAGCCTTCGACCTCCTTGATGTCCCTGATGGCGCTGGGGCTCACGTAAGCCTCGGGAATGGACTTCCTCTCCACCATGTCCGCCTTTAAATAACTGCCGGGGGCGATATAACGCGAGGCCACCAAAACGGGTACGGGGGTGGTTTTTTCCTGGATCTCGGTGACTTTTTGATAGAGCAAATAAAAGGCAAGGATGCCGGAAAACGCGCCGACTACCAGCGCGATCAGGATTTTATGGTTACGCATCGTTGCGCCAGGCATAACTTTGCAAAATAGAATTCATGTTCTTTATCCCCGGTTTAAATTTGCCAGCGGATTTTAAGCTAAGACTCGGACATTTTACAGATAATTATTGTGCTTTTATCAGCCGTCTCCTGGACCATCGCGAATAGTTTCAGGGAGCCCCTCCGCAGGATAAACGTGGCACCGAACTTTTCCCGGGAATAAATCCGTCCGCTAAAACCCTGGGAGGCGTATAGCCTTTGGAAAAATCCGGTGGGATCAAGGCCCGGAGGTTGAACCCAATAAAGTATGGCCATTTTTTCAACAGTTATTTGGCGGATGTCGGCCGCGTTGGCGGAGGGGTTGAGGGGAAAGTCCACCGAATGGGGGTCCGGGGATTGGAGAGCTTTTTGGGGTATTTCTGCGACCCATTCGTAGGTTTGGCCCCGGTTGGCATCGGTTAAGAGGGCTAGCGCCCGAAAGGCGGCTAAGCGCCGGTTATGAAAGATCCGGACTTGAAGAAATTCGGATAGTGAACCATCCAAGTTCCTTGGCAAAGCCAGCAGGACGGGGGCCAGGTTGCCGCCGGTTTCTTTCCATCCTTCCTTGTTCCAGTCGGTCATGATCCTCGTTACGGCCGGCCGCGCGGCAAGATCGGTGGCGTATAAAGAACCTCGCGCGGTTACGCCGTTTATTCTCGCGGCAAAGTCCCCCAAGGATTTTCGGGTGGGGATGAAAGGGGAATAGATCAGGGCCCAGGCGCCCAACGCGCTCAGCAGACACCAAAGGGAAAGGGTGGAAAAAAACCATTTGTGTTTTTTTATCAATGGGCACCTGGATATCGGTAAGCCTGCATCGCGGTTTTCAAGACCACGCCGTGGGGGAAAAGAAACGCGAAAAACAATGGGGGGTGGCAACGTATTTGGATTTTCCATTCGTTCCCCTCGTAAACACCCAAAAAGGGAATGAAGTGGACCGCGCTTCGGACCATGGCCAAAGTTGAATCGGCGGTTGAGCGGGGTGGGCGCGCAGATACATTTAAGGAATCCCGGTCAAAATAGCGGTTCCAACTACCCAGGTCCGTCCAAATTTCCCCCTCCAAAGAATCGCCCGACAGGATGTTGACGCAATAAAGCCGGTAGGCTTCGCCACAAGCGTGCTCGAATTGAATGTCCGCGAGGAAAAGGACCGCGAATTGGATAATCCCCGCGGCGAATAAAAACAAAAGGGGGATGGAAATCAACATTTCGGCCAAGGCTTGGCCATCCTGCTTCTTTAGGATCGGATGTTTCATAGGCCCCGCATCCACCCCGAATTTTTGAGAATTTGGTCCATTCCGGGTATTTGGGTCGAGCCCCCCAGGGCATTTCGCAGGATTGGAAACGAATCCAGATCCACTTTCTGGAGATAAACGTCAAAGGGGCGGCGGAAATTTTCGGCCCCTAAGCCGTCGGAATCCACCCGAACCTCCCCGAATTGGTAAAAGCTGCGTTCGGTGCCGCCGATATCGCCTTTTAAGGAACCCAACAAGGCAAGTGTATGGCAGGGGGGATCGTCACGGTCGGTGACGTCCAATTTAAAATTTCTCAGAAAATCCCTGAGAACTTCCAGGAGAGGGGGGCTCAATTTCGACAGGGGGTTTTGGCCACCAGTGGTCACACCGTCGGACTCTTTTTTCACCCACCATCCGGCGAATTGGGGATAGGAAGATCCGTTTTTTTTGACCCGCATTTGATGGGGATACCTGGGGTTATGGGCCGGTTCCACTTGGTCCGCCGGGAATATGAATTTCATGCCGTCGTGCCGCAGGGAATAAAGACCTTTCTGGAGGTCGGGCAGGAAATCAGAAGCCCGGCGGAACCGCAGGGCCATATTAGGCACCAACATATCGCGGACACTGGAAGTCTCGTAATTGTAGGCGTACAGGGGAAGAAAGGAGAGCTGGTTACCCACCCCCGTAGAGGCGGTTTGGGCGCCGATGAGAAGGGGATAAACTCCCGGCGATTCGACCCCGAAAAATTTATCCTGGAAATTTTGGAAGGGAGCGCGCGCGTTGATTTTGTCCGCTTGGTAAGCGGCCGCCAGGGCCGCGGGCGGCGTTTCGACCAAGGGCGCGGCAGCCATCCCCGCCTTCCACATGTCAATTCCCGCCAATACCATCAGGATACCATTGGAAAAACGGACCATTTCAAGGCCGTTGGCATATACCGCCCCTCCCGTCAAAGCGGTGAGGTTCACCGCGCGCCGTGTCTTCTCTTTTAAGAGATAGCTGGTTCCCGCCTTGTAAAGGCCGACAAAAAGGGCCGTGAAAATAAAACAAAAGAGGAGTGTCGCCAGCAGGACTTGGCCCAGGGGCCTACGAAGGAACCGCTGATATTTCTTGCGGGAACTATCCATGGAAGCCCTCGTTGAAAGTGCTTTCTTCAAAGGTGATCCAACGGACGGGAAGGTTTAATCCGGTAAAGGACAGGTCGGGCGCGGGAATGCCCAGAAGTGAAAAAATTCCCCGGATGGCCACAGCTTCGGGGGAGCCGGTTGGAAGGGGAGGTGGAACCAGGGGCTGGCCAAAAACCTGGCGGATTCCCGGAACCCAAATCGGCATCGGATACTCGACGCGGACGGTCACGAGCTTACCGTCGGGAGAGAGGGAGGCGCTGACCTTGGAAGCGAAAATGGTGGAGAGGGTTTTTTCGCTCAATCCCGCGATGGGCATGAGGGACCAAGCCAATTCGGTCTTAAAGGCCAGCGAGTCGGTTTCGCCCTGGAGGGAGGCCGTACGGGCAACGGCCAAAGCCGCGCGTTGAACGGCAAGCGCGACATAAGACGTATAAGCCATTTGGATGACGCAGAAAAAAAGGAGAAAAAGAAGGGGGGCAATCAACACGAATTCCACGGTGGATTGCCCCAGTGGCCTCGACGTCTTTCGCATGGGTCTTCTTAAATCAGTGCTTGCCCTCGTTGATGCCCTTGTTGACCGCCCCGCTCACGGCGTCGGCGGCGTTGTTGAAGCTGTCCTTGGTGGAGTGCCCGAAATACTTGACCGCCCCGATGACCGCCACCGCGATCAAGGCGACGATCAAAATGTACTCGGTCATGCCCTGGCCCCTCGAATTGAAACGCTTCATCTTATCCCTCCTGAAAAATTAAAATCCCCCCGTTAAAAGGGCAGGACGATCACCCGGAATAACAGGGAAAGGTAGTGGTCCACCTGCCCCGAAAAGAGGATGGCCGCCCCGGAAAAAGCGATAAAGACCGCGGATAACGTCAACAGGTATTCCGTGGAAGCTTGCCCCGAAACGCCCCGTTGGTTCCCTCTTTTATGGATCATGACCGCCACGTTAATTCCAACCCC